>NZ_AEWG01000040.1 GCF_000190375.1 Rubrivivax benzoatilyticus JA2 = ATCC BAA-35 | reverse complement strand
CGCCGCCTCCACGCCGCCGGGCACGCGCCGCCCCGGACCGGTCGAACCTGCGCGCGACGCACGATCTGCTGACCCGATGCCCCAGCCCGCACCCGCCCCGATGAACAGGCCCACGGCTTCCCGCAACGGCTCGATCGCGCGCCGCATCTCGCTGGCCGGCGGCCTGGGCCTGGCGCTGGCGCTGGGCGCCGCGGCGGCGCTGCAGAGCTGGATCACGGTGCGCAACGCCAACGAGGCCAACGTCGAGCGTTTCGGCGAACGCGCCCAGGCCGTCGCCGACATGGCCGAGGCCTTCGACGGCGCGGCGCGCACGATGGCCGACAAGCTCTACGGCGCCTTCGCCGCCGACCTGCCCGGCCCCTACGCGCTCGACGGCGACACGCTGACGGCCGCCGGGCAGGCGCTCGCCGGCGAGTTCACGCTCGTCGACCGCTTCGCCGCGCTGACCGGCGGCGTGGCCACGGTGTTCGCCGCCCAGGGCGAGGATTTCGTGCGCATCACGACCTCGCTGAAGAAGGAGGACGGCGCGCGCGCCGTCGGCACGCCGCTGGGCACGCAGCACCCGGCCTACGCGGCGCTGAAGGCCGGCGGCTCCTACGTCGGCCCGGCGCAGCTCTTCGGCAAACCCTACATGGCGCGCTACGACGCGCTGCGCGACGCGCAGGGCCGCGTCGTCGGCGTGCTCTTCGTCGGCTTCGACCAGAGCGCCTACCGCGCCGCGCTGCGCAAGCTGGCCGCCGAGGCCCGTCTCGCCGGCACCGGCGGCATCGTCATCGTCGACCCCAAGGCCAGGCCCGAGGACGCGGTCTTCATCGCCCACCGCGAGGCCACCGGCCGGAAGGTGCTGGAGGCCGTGCCCGGCGCCGCCGCGCTGCTGGCGGCGCTGCCGGCGGCCGGCGCCGGCGAGCGCCTGCCCTCGCCCGGCTTCGTCGACCGCGAAAGCGGCGACACCTGGGCCGTGGCGCGCAAGGTGCCGGCCACCGGCTGGGTCGTGCTCGCCGAGGTCTCGCAGGGCCAGGCGATGGCTGCCACCTGGGCCGGGCTGCGGCCGTTCTGGCTGCTGCTGGGCCTGGTCACCGCGGCGCTGGGCGCCTCGCTGTTCGTCGTGCTGCGCCGCGGCGTGGCCCAGCCGCTGCGCGAGCTCGCGCACGCCGTCGAGGCGGTGGCCGCCGGCGACCTGACGCGCCACGTCGAGAGCGAGCGCGACGACGAGGTCGGCGAGCTGATCCGCGACGTCGAGGCGATGCGCCTGCGCCTGGGCGGCACGCTGGCCAGCGTGCGCCAGTCGGCCGAGTCGATCGACACCGCCTCGGGCGAGATCGCCGCCGGCAACGCCGACCTCAGCCAGCGCACCGAGCAGACCGCCGGCAGCCTGCAGCAGACCGCCTCCAGCGTCGGCCAGCTCGCCGGCAGCGCGCGCCACAGCGCCGACGCCGCGTCGCAGGCGCGTGAACTCGCCGGCGCCGCCGCCGGCACCGCACGCCGCGGCGGCGAGGTCGTCGGCCAGGTCGTGGCGACGATGGACGAGATCAACGCCAGCTCGCGCCGCATCGCCGACATCATCGGCACCATCGACGGCATCGCCTTCCAGACCAACATCCTGGCGCTGAACGCGGCGGTGGAAGCCGCGCGCGCCGGCGAGCAGGGCCGCGGCTTCGCGGTCGTCGCCGGCGAGGTGCGCTCGCTGGCCGGGCGCGCCGCCGAGGCCGCACGCGAGATCAAGGTGCTGATCGGCAACTCGGTCGAGAAGGTCGACACCGGCGCCCGCCTGGTCGCCGACGCCGGCACGACGATGGACGAGATCGTCGCCGCGGTCGAACGCGTCAGCGCGACCATCGCCGAGATCTCCGCCGCGTCGGCCGAGCAGCACCAGGACATCGGCGACATCAACGACGCCGTCGCCACGCTGGACCGCATGACGCAGCAGAACGCCGCGCTGGTCGAGCAGTCGGCCGCCGCGTCGGAGTCGCTGCGCGAACAGGCGCGGCAGCTCGCGCAGGCCATCGCCGCGTTCCGCGTGTCCGGCTCCTGAGCCGTGCAGCGGCCCACGCGAACCGGTGCCGGGGCGTGGAAGACCGCCCCCGCCTGCGGTCACACTACGTGATCTGACCGGAGGTAAGCGCCCCGTGCGATCACCGAAGCCCGCGGAGCACGAGAAGGACGCCGAGATCGAGCGCGAGGTGCACCTGTCGCAGGTGGCCGAGCACGCGTCGGCGGTCCCGTTCTCGGTGCTGGGCAGTGCCGGCGTCGCGACGTTCGTCGCCTGGGCGCTGCACGGCGACGTGCCCGACGGCGCCCTGCTCGGCTGGCTGGCCGTGCTGGCGCTGCTGCTGGCGGGCCGGCTGTGGGCGCTGTCGCGCCACCGCCGCTGCGCGCCCGATCCCGAGGTGCAGGCGCCCTGGCTGACACGCTTTCGCGCCGGCACCGTCCTCAACGGCTGCGTCTGGGGCGGCGCGGCGCTGATGCCGATGGCCGACACGCACCACGGCCTGACGGTGCTGATGATCGCGGTGGCCGGCATGTCGACCGCGGCGCTGGTGCTGGCGCAGTTCGACCGGCTGGCCGGCGTGCTGTTCGCGCTGCCGGCGGTGACGCCGGTGACGCTGCGGCTGCTGACCGAGAACCAGCCGCCGGCGCCGTCGGTGCTGCTGGGCATCGCGGTGGCGGCGCTGCTGGGGCTGTACGGCCTGGTCTCGGCCGAGCGCAACTGGCGCCAGCGCCTGGCGCTGGCGACGGCACGCCGCCAGGAACAGCGCAGCCTGGTGGCCGCACGCGACAGCGAGGCCCTGCTGCGCCTGATCTACGACCACGTCGACGAAGGCCTGCTCGTCGCCGGGCCCGACCTGCGCGTGCGGGCGATGAACCCGCGCTTCGCCGAGATCACGCGGCTGGACCCGGCGCTCGGCCGCCCGGGCACCCCGGTGCGCGCGCTGCTGGAGGCGCAGATGCGCGCCGGCCGCCTGGGCGGCGGCGACCCCGAGGCCACCATCGAGCGCTGGCTGGCGCTGCTGCGCGGCGGCGGCCACGCGACCACGGTGCGCGTGATGCCCGACGGCCGCACCGTCGAGCTGCGCCGCAACGCCACGCCCGACGGCGGCTTCGTCGCCGTGGCCGTCGACATCACCCAGCGCCTGGCCGCCGAGGCCGCGCTGGCCGAGAAGCAGCGCATGCTGGCGCTGCTGCTGGACAGCACCACGCAGGGCTTCTGGTTCGTCGACAACGCGCTGCGCACCACCGACGCCAACCCGGCGATGTGCCGCATGCTCGGCCTGCGGCTGGAGGCGCTGCGCGGACGCACGGTCTGGGAGTTCGTCGACGAGGACCAGGCGGTGATCCTGCGCGAGCAGGTGCGCCGCCGCGAGGCCGGCGAGGTCGGCCACTACGAGCTGCGGCTGCGCCGCGACGACGGCACGCCGCTGTGGTGCATGAACCAGGCGACGCCGATCCTCGACGCGCAGGGCCGCAAGACCGGCGCCATCGGCCTGTTCTCCGACATCGGCGAGCTGCGCCGCGCCACCGAGCTGCAGCAGCGCACCAGCCGGCTGCTGGAGGAGAAGTCGCGCCTGCTCGAGGCCACGCTGGCCAACCTGCCGCAGGGCGTGCTGACGCTGGACGAGCAGGGGCGCGCCGCGGCCTGGAACCGCCGCCTCGTCGAGCTGACCGGCGTGCCCGAGGAGCTGCTGCGCACGCACCCGACGCTCAACGAGTTCGCACGCTGGCAGGTCGACCACGGCGGCGTCGGCCCGGCGCCGGGCGAGCTCGACCCGACGGCGCGCGAGCCGATCGAGGCCGCGCTGCGCGGCGACCTCGACGCCCTGCCCGCCAGCTACCAGCGCACCGGCGCCGACGGCCGCACGCTGCAGGTCGCCACCTACCGCAGCGACGGCGGGCCGGTGGTGCGCACCTTCACCGACATCACCGACGCGCTGCACGCCGAGCAGGCGCTGCGCGAGAGCGAGTCGCGCTTCCGTTCGCTGGCCGACGCGGCGCCGGCGCTGGTCGTCGTCTGCGCGCCCGACGGCCGGCCCGAGTGGGTCAACCAGCGCTGGCAGGCGTTCACCGGCAGCGGCGTCGAGCAGGCGCTGGCCGAGCCCTGGCACGCACGCGTGCACGCCGACGACCAGGCCGCCTGCATCGCCGCCTTCGAGGCCGCACGCCCCGAGGCACGCAGCTTCTCCGCCGAATACCGGCTGCGCCGCGCCGACGGCGGCTGGGGCTGGATCGCCGACACCTGCGTGCCGCGCCGCACGCCGGGCGGCGGCCTGGAGGGCTGGATCCGCTACGGCTGGGACATCACCGCACGCAAGGCGGCCGAGGCGGCGCTGATCGCCGCGCGCGACGACGCCGAACGCGCCAACCGCGCCAAGAGCGACTTCCTGTCGCGCATGTCGCACGAGCTGCGCACGCCGCTGAACGCGGTGCTGGGTTTCGGCCAGCTGCTCGAGTCCGACGCCGCCGAGCCGCTGACGCCGCTGCAGCGCCAGCGCCTGCAGCAGGTGCTGCGCGGCGGCCGCCACCTGCTGGCGATGATCGACCAGGTGCTGGACCTGGCCGGCATCGACGGCGGCACGCTGGGCGTGCGGCTGGAGGCGGTGCCGGCGGCGGCCGCGGTGGCCGAGGCCTGCCGCCTCGTCGCGCCGCTGGCCGCCGAACGCGGCGTGCGGCTGGAGCCGCCGGCCGTCGCCGTCGAGGGCTTCGTGCTCGCCGACGCGGCGCGCCTGCGCCAGGTGCTGGCCGGGCTGCTGACCAACGCCGTCAAGTACAACCGCCGCGGCGGCCGCGTCAGCATCGCCTGGCGCGACGAGGGCGAGCACCTGCGCCTGGAGGTGCACGACGACGGCCCCGGCATCGCGCCGGCCGACCAGCGGCGCGTGTTCCAGGCCTTCGAGCGCCTGGAGGGCGCGCACGCCGCCAGTGACGGCGCCGGTGTCGGCCTGGCGCTGGCCAAGTGGCTGGTCGAGGCCATGCACGGGCGCATCGGGCTGGACAGCGCACCGGGCCGCGGCAGCACCTTCTGGGTCCGCCTGGAGCGCAGCAGCGCCGACGCCTCGGGGCCGCCGGCGCCGCAGCGCCGCACCCTGCTCTACGTCGAGGACAACGCCGTCAACCAGATGCTGATGGAGGCCATGCTGGCGCGCCGGCCCGAGCTGGAGCTGCTGCTGGCCGACGACGCCGAGTCCGGCCTGGCGCTGGCGCTGGCGGCGCGGCCGGCGCTGGTGCTGCTGGACATCCAGCTGCCCGATGCCGACGGTTTCGAGCTGCTGCGCCGGATGCGCGCGCGCCCCGAGACGCAGGCGATCCCGGTCGTCGCGGTCAGCGCCGACGCGATGCCCGATCGCATCGCCGCCGCACGCGAGGCCGGCTTTGCCGACTACCTGACCAAGCCGCTCGAACAGCGCCGGCTGCTCGAGGCCATCGACCGCGCGCTCGACGCCGGCTGACGCCGGCTCACTGCACCGTCGCGCGGCGCAGCGTCTCGACGACCGGGCGGCGCAGCACGTCGCGCAAGCCCCACCAGCCGGCGGCCAGCGCCAGCGCCGCACCGGCCGCCGCGCCGGCCAGCGGCACCAGCGGCGACGGCCGCCAGTCGAACTCGAAGGCGTAACGCGCCAGCGCCCAGCCCACCGCCATCGCCGCCAGCGAGGCCAGCAGCCCGGCCAGCGCGCCGACGCCCAGCAGCTCGGCCCGCTGCACCTGGGCCAGCAGGCGGCTGCCGGCGCCCATCGCGCGCATCACCGCGAACTCGCGTGAACGCGACTCGCGCGTCGCCGACACCGCCGCGAACAGCACCACCAGCCCGGCCACCAGCGTGAAGCCGAACAGGAACTCCACCGCCCGGATCACCTGGTCGAGCACGCCCTGCACCTGGGCGATCGAGGCCGAGACGTCGATCGCGGTGACGTTGGGGTAGGCGCGCGCCAGCGCGTTGTCGAAACCCGGCTGCGCCGGCGCGCGGAAGGCGCCGATGTAGCTGGCCGGCAGCTCGGGCAGCTCGGCCACCGGGAAGACGACGAAGAAGTTGACCCGCATCGAGCCCCAGTCGACCTTGCGCAGGCTGGTCACACGCGCCTCCTGCTGCAGCCCGGCGACGTCGAAGCGCAGCGTGTCGCCCAGCTTCAGGCCCAGCGTCTGCGCGATGCCTTCCTCGACCGACACCGCGCCGGCCTCGCCCGGCGTCCAGCGGCCGGCGACGATCTCGTTGTGCTCCGGGCGCTGCTCGGCGTGGCTGAGGTTGAACTCGCGGTCGACGAGGCGCGCCGCGCGGTCGTCGCTGTAGTCGTCGGCGCTGACGGCGCGGCCGTTGATCGCCACCAGGCGGCCGCGGATCATCGGATACCAGTCGTAGCGCGTGACGCCGGCCTCGGCCAGCGTCTGGCGGAACGGTGCGGCCTGGTCGGGCTGCACGTTGATGACGAAACGGTCGGGCGCGTCCGGCGGCGTCGCGCCACGCCAGCTGGCGACGAGGTCGGTGCGCAGCAGCACCAGCAGCACCAGCGCCAGCAGGCCGACGGCCAGCGCCGAGACCTGCAGCACCGCGAAAGCCGGGCGCGCGGTGAGCTGGCGCGTGGCCAGCACCAGCCAGCGCGGCGCGCCGGCCTCGGGCACGGCGCGGCGCAGCAGCGTCACCGCCGCCCAGGACAGCAGCGCGAAGACCGCGATCGCGGCGGCGAAACCGCCGACCGCGATCAACCCGAGCTTGGGGTCGGACGCCACGGCCAGCAGCAGCGCCGCGAAGCCGCCGGTGCCGGCGGCCAGCACCAGCAGCGACGCCGGTTTCAGCGTGCCGACGTCGCGGCGGATCACGCGCAGCGGCGGCACCCGCGCCAGCTGCAGCACCGGCGGCAGGCCGAAGCCCAGCAGAAGCGTCATGCCGACGCCGACGCCGAAGGCCGCCGGCCACAGTGACGGCGCCGGCAGCGTGGCGTTGACGAGGCCGGCGAGCAGGAAGACGAAGACGTGGTGCACCAGCCAGCCGACGGCGACACCGGCGGCGCTGGCGGCCAGCCCGAGCGCCGCGAACTCCAGCGCGTAGGCACCGGCGATGCGGCGCTGCGCCAGCCCCAGCACGCGCAGCATCGCGCAGTCGTCCAGATGGCGCGCGGCAAAGTCGCGTGCGGCGATCGCCACCGCCACCGCGGCCAGCAGCGCCGCCAGCAGCGCGACGAGGTTGAGGAACTTCTCGGCGCGGTCCAGCGTCTGGCGCATCTCGGGGCGGCCGCTCTGCAGCGACTCCAGGCGCACGCCGCGCAGCGGCACGGCGTGGATGCGCTCCTCGGCCTGCTGCACGAACTGGCGCACCAGCGCGTCGCGGCCCTCGGGCGCGGCGACGGCGAAACGGTAGTTCAGCCGGCTCGCCGGCTGCACCAGGCCGGTGGCCGCCAGGTCGCTCTCGTGCAGCATCACGCGCGGCGAGAAGCTGGTGAAGCCGGCACCGCGGTCGGGCTCGACGGCGATGACCCGCGCCACCGTCAGCGTCGCGTCGCCCAGCAGCAGCGGCTGGCCGGGCGCGAGCTGCAACGAGGCGAGCACCGCCGCGTCGACCCACACCGTGCCGGGGCGCGGGCCGGCGGCCACCGTCTCGACACCGTCGCCCTGCAGCGCCTTGAGCTGCAGCGCGCCGCGCAGCGGGTAGCCGTCGCTGACCGCCTTGACGGCGACCAGCCGGCTGGCACCGCCGAGATCGTCGGGCGCACGCGCCATGCTCGGGAACGAGACGCTGGTCGCGCTGCGCAGCCCGCTGGCGGCGGCGAGCTGCACCAGCTCCGGCGGCGTCGGGCGGTCGCTGCTGACCAGCGCGTCACCGCCGAGCAGCTGGCGTGCGTCGCGCGCCAGGCCGCCATTCAGGCGGTCGGCGAAGAAACCCACCGCCGTCAGCGCGGCGACGGCCAGCATCACGGCGAAGAACAGCAGGCGCAGTTCGCCGGCGCGCAGGTCGCGCAGCGTCTGGCGCCACGCGAGCGCAGGGATCGAGGCGTGCATGGGGCGCGACGGTACCCGAAAGCCCTTGAACGGCCCGTGCAAGCGGGCTGAACCCGGACAGCCCGGCGGGCTGCTGAAATGAGGCCATGAACCCGCTGCCCCCGCTGTTCCTGTCCCACGGCTCGCCGATGACCGCGCTCGAACCGGGCGAAGCCGGCGATTTCTTCCGCCGCCTCGGCCCGGCCATCGACGCCGCCTTCGGCCGCCCGCGCGCGATCCTCGCGATCTCGGCGCACAGCCTGACACGCGAGCCGGTGCTGGTGGCCGGCGAGCAGCACGAGACGATCCACGACTTCGGCGGTTTCCCCGACGCGCTGTACCGGCTGCGCTACGACGCGCCGGGTGCGCCCGAACTCGCCACCCGCGTCCAGGCGCTGCTGGCCGACGCCGGCATCGCCGTGCAGCGCCACGACGGCGGCGGCCTGGACCACGGCGTCTGGACGCCGCTGCTGCACGTCTACCCGGCGGCCGACCTGCCGGTGCTGCCGCTGGCCTGGCCGCCGGGCTGGGCGCCAGCGCGGCTGTTCGCGCTGGGCCGTGCGCTGGCGCCGCTGGCCGCCGAGGGTGTGCTGGTGCTGGCCAGCGGCAGCATCACGCACAACCTGCGCCGGGTCTTCGCCGCGCTGGGCGCCGGCCGCATCGACGCCCCGGCGACGCCGGAGAGCACGGCTTTCCGCGACTGGTTCGCCGACAAGGGCGAGGCGGCCGACTGGCCCGCGCTGCTGGCCTGGCGCAGCCAGGCGCCGCACGCGACGCTGATGCACCCGAGCGACGAGCACCTGCTGCCGTACTTCGTCGCCGCCGGTGCCGCCGGCGAGGCGCCGGTGGCGCGCCGCGTGCACGCCAGCCTGACCTACGGCGACCTGGGCATGGACGCCTACGCCTTCGGGCCGCAGGCGGCGCGGCTGGCCGCGGCGCTGGCGGGCTGAGGCACGCGGCGCACGAGGCTTCGGCGGCGCGGTTATCGTCGCGCCATGATCGCCTTCATCTGGATCGTCACCGCGCTGGGGCTGGCCTTGTGGTCGCTGGGCGCCTGGGGGCTGCACACGCTGCTGCAGGCCGATGCCGGCTGGATCGGCGACCTCGGCGAACTGATCGACCGCGTGCCCTACGCCGAGCTGATCGACCGCTGGTTCCCCGGCTGGCAGGCGCTGATGCACGCGCTGCTGGAGCTGACGCAGAGCACGCTGGGGCTGCTCGGCGCAGCGGCGCCGCTGATCGTCTGGTCGGCCTGGGCCGTCGGTGCGCTGGGGCTGGCACTGGTCGGCGGCTTCCTGACGCTGGTCGTCGTGCTGCTGCGCCGCGACGAACGCCGCCGCGCCGCGGCCTGATCAGGCGGCGGCGAAGACCGCGTCGAGCTCGCGCTTCCAGCGCGCCTTCTGCTCGGCCGGCACGAAGCTGGCCTCCAGGCTGTTGGCGGCCAGCGCATAGGCGGCGTCGCGGCCCAGCGCCGGATGGGCGTCGAAGACGGCGCGGTAGTTGTCCAGCAGGTAGCCGCCGAAGTAGGCCGGGTCGTCGCTGTTGACGGTGGCGCAGACCCCCGCGGCCAGCAGCTCGGGCAGGCGGTGCGCCGCCATGTCGGGGTAGACGCAGAGCTTCACGTTGGACAGCGGGCAGACCGTCAGCGGCACGCGCTCGGCAGCCAGCCGCGCGACGAGCGCCGGCTTGTCCAGGCAACGCACACCGTGGTCCACACGCTCGACCTTCAGCAGGTCCAGCGCCGTCTCGACGTATTCGGCCGGGCCTTCCTCGCCGGCGTGGGCGACGAGGTGCAGGCCGAGTTCGCGGCAGCGCGCGAACACCCGCGCGAACTTCTCCGGCGGGTGGCCGCGCTCGCTGCTGTCCAGGCCGATGCCGATGAACAGATGCCGATACGGCAGCGCCTGCTCCAGCGTCGCGAAGGCGTCTTCCTCGCTCAGGTGGCGCAGGAAACACAGGATCAGCGAGGCGCTGATGCCGAGTTCGGCGTGCGCGCGCTGGCAGGCGTGGTGCAGGCCGGTGATGACCGTCTCGATCGGCACGCCGCGTGCGGTGTGCGTCTGCGGGTCGAAGAACAGTTCGGCGTGCACCACGCCGTCGGCCGCGGCGCGCTCGAAGTAGGCCCAGGCCATCTCGAAGAAGTCGGCCTCCTTCAGCAGCACGCTGGCGCCGGCGTAATAGATGTCCAGGAAGCTCTGCAGGTCGGTGAAGGCATAGGCCGCCCGCAGCGCCTCGACGCTGGCGTAGGGCAGCGCGACACCGTTGCGCTCGGCCAGGCGGAAGATCAGTTCGGGCTCCAGCGTGCCTTCGATGTGCACGTGCAGCTCGGCCTTGGGCATCTTGCGCAGCAGGGCGGTGTGGGGCATGGCGCTTTCTCGTTCTTGCATCGGGCCGCGACTTTACGCCGTGGGGTCAGGTCTCGCCTTTTGCGGGTTGGGCGCGTGCTGGCGGCGAATGGCAAGACCTGACCCCGGCCGGATACGACATCTGTCGTATTGGCCGGGTCGGCCGGCGTTCGGACACTGCCCTCCAGTTCAACCGGCCGACCGGCCACCTGGAGGGGTTCACATGGCATCCGTCTCGCGCCGCAGCTTCGCGCTGCAATCGTTCGCCGCCGCGTCGCTCGCCGCGCTCGGCATCTCCACCGCCCACGCGGCCGACACGATCAAGGTCGGCGTGCTGCACTCGCTGTCGGGCACGATGGCGATCTCCGAGACGGTGCTGAAGGACACGATCCTGATGGCCATCGACGAGGTCAACGCCCGGGGTGGCGTGCTCGGCAAGAAGCTCGAGCCGGTAGTCGTCGACCCGGCGTCGAACTGGCCGCTGTTCGCCGAGAAGACGCGCCAGCTGATCAGCAAGGACAAGGTCTCGGTGATCTTCGGCTGCTGGACCAGCGTCTCGCGCAAGAGCGTGCTGCCGGTCGTCGAGGAACTCAACGGCCTGCTCTTCTACCCGGTGCAGTACGAAGGCGAGGAGCTGAGCAAGAACGTCTTCTACACCGGCGCCGCGCCCAACCAGCAGGCCATCCCGGCCGTCGAGTACCTGATGAGCAAGGACGGCGGCTCTGCCCGCCGCTTCGTGCTGCTGGGCACCGACTACGTCTACCCGCGCACGACGAACAAGATCCTGCGCGCCTTCCTCAAGAGCAAGGGCATCGCCGACGCCGACATCCTCGAGGAGTACACGCCGTTCGGCCATTCCGACTACCAGTCGATCATCGCCAAGATCAAGAAGTTCGCCGCCGAGGGCAAGAAGACCGCGGTGGTCTCGACGATCAACGGCGACTCCAACGTGCCGTTCTACAAGGAACTGGGCAACCAGGGTCTGAAGGCGACCGACGTGCCGGTGGTGGCGTTCTCGGTCGGTGAAGAGGAGCTGCGCGGCGTCGACACCAAGCCGCTGGTCGGCCACCTGGCGGCGTGGAACTACTTCATGTCGATCAAGAACCCGACCAACGCCGAGTTCATCAAGAAGTGGTCGGCCTACGCCAAGGCCAAGAACATCCCCGGCCACAAGGACAAGCCGCTGACCAACGACCCGATGGAGGCCAGCTACATCGGCTTCAACATGTGGGTGCAGGCGGTGGAGAAGGCCAAGAGCACCGACACCGACAAGGTGATCGCGGCGATGGCCGGCCAGACCTTCAAGGCGCCCAGCGGCATCGTGTCCAAGATGGACGAGAAGAACCACCACCTGCACAAGAGCGTGTTCATCGGCGAAGTCAAGGCCGACGGGCAGTTCAACGTGGTGTGGAAGACGCCGGGGCCGGTGAAGGCCCAGCCCTGGAGCCCGTATATCCCCGAGAACAAAGGCAAGAAGGACGAGCCCGTCGTCGCAGCGAAGCCCTGACGGAACCCGCCGCACGGGCTCCCTCCCCCTCTCCCGCTGGCGGGAGAGGGAGCCACGCCCCGCCCGCACCCTGACCCGGGTTCCCCGACGATGCTCCACCGACTCCTTCTCTGCCTGGCGCTGCTCGCGCCGCTGGCCGCCCAGGCGCTGACGCCCGAGCAGGCGGCGCGCATCGCCGCGGGCGACAGCGACGAGCGCATCGCGGCGCTCGCCGAGGCCGTCGCCGCCGGCGACCCGGCGCTCGCGCCCTTCGTGCAGGCCTTGCTCGACGACGCCGTCAAGGTGGCCGGCGGCAAGGCCTACGTCTTCGACGGCAGCGACACGCGCCTGGCCGGCACGGCCCAGGTCGTCGCCCTGCCCGACGACGCCGAGGACGTGGTCAACAACAACCGCATGCGCCGCGAGCTCGAAGCCGCGCTGGCCGGCCTGCGCCTGTTCTCCGCCGACCGCGCCGAACGCGCCGCGGCCATCGAGGCGCTGAAGGACGGCGTCGACGAGAGCCGCCTGCCGCTGCTGGAAAAAGCCGAGGCCGCCGAGCACGACGCGGCGCTGAAGTCGCGGCTGGCGATGCTGAAAGCCAGCGCACTGATCACCGCCGACGACCCGGCCAAACGCCTGGCCGCGGCGAGACTGCTGGCCGACAGCCCCGAGCCGGCGACACGCTCGCTGCTGCTGGAACGCCTGCAGGCCGAGACCGACCCCGGCGTCAAGGGCGCGCTGATCGCCTCGCTGGACCGCGTCGAATCGCGCCTGGCCTGGGGCGAGCGCCTGGGCGTCGTCTTCACCGGCATCAGCCTGGGCTCGATCCTGCTGCTGGCCGCACTCGGCCTGGCCATCACCTACGGCCTGATGGGCGTCATCAACATGGCGCACGGCGAGCTGATCATGATCGGCGCCTACGCCACCTACGTCGTGCAGGGCCTGTTCCGCACCTGGCTGCCGGGCGCCTTCGACTGGTACGTCGTCGCGGCGATCCCGGTCGCCTTCCTCGCCAGCGCGCTGGTCGGCGCGGTGCTCGAACGAAGCGTCATCCGCTTCCTCTACGGCCGGCCGCTGGAGACGCTGCTGGCCACCTGGGGCATCAGCCTGATCCTGATGCAGACCGTGCGCTCGATCTTCGGCGCGCAGAACGTCGGCGTCGAGAACCCGGCCTGGCTGTCGGGCGGCGTGCAGCTTCTGCCCAACCTGGTGCTGCCCTACAACCGCCTGGCGATCATCGTCTTCGCCGGTCTGGTGCTGGCCGGCGTCGCGCTGCTGATCGGCAAGACGCGGCTGGGCCTCTTCGTGCGCGGCGTGACGCAGAACCGGCGCATGGCCGCCTGCGTCGGCGTCGACACCGCGCGCATCGACACCTACGCCTTCTCGCTGGGCGCCGGCATCGCCGGGCTCGCCGGCTGCGCGCTCAGCCAGGTCGGCAACGTCGGCCCCGACCTGGGCCAGGGCTACATCGTCGACTCCTTCATGGTCGTCGTGCTCGGCGGCGTCGGCCAGCTCGCCGGCACGGTCTACGCCGGCCTCGGCCTGGGTGTGCTGAACAAGCTGCTCGAAGGCTGGCAGGGCGCCGTGCTGGCCAAGATCACCGTGCTCGTCTTCATCGTCGTGTTCATCCAGAAACGGCCGCAGGGCATCTTCGCCCTGAAGGGCCGCAGTGCGGAGGCTTGAGGAGATGGAACCGATGCAGGAACCCGCCCTCACCCCCGCCCTCTCCCGCCAGCGGGAGAGGGAGCCAAGCCCGCTCCGCCGGCATCGTCTTCCTCCCTCTCCCGCTTGCGGGAGAGGGTCGGGGTGAGGGCCGGTGTTCTCGCCGCCACCATCACCATCACCACCGTCGTGCCGCTGCTGAACCTCGCCGTGCCCGAGACCAGCGCGCTGCACCTCAGCGACTACGCCGTCAGCCTGCTCGGCAAGATCCTCTGCTACGCGATCTGCGCGCTGGCGATGGACCTGATCTGGGGCTACACCGGCATCCTGTCGCTGGGCCACGGGCTGTTCTTCGCGCTGGGCGGCTACGCGATGGGCATGTACCTGATGCGCCAGATCGGCCGCGACGGCCAGTACCGCAGCACGCTGCCCGACTTCATGGTCTTTCTCGACTGGAAGGAGCTGCCCTGGCACTGGGCCTTCAGCGACTCCTTCGTCTTCCAGATGGCGATGGTGGTGCTGGTGCCGGGGCTGCTGGCGCTGGTGTTCGGCTTCTTCGCCTTCCGCTCGCGCATCAAGGGCGTGTACTTCTCGATCATCACGCAGGCGCTGACCTTCGCCGCGATGCTGCTGTTCTTCCGCAACGAGACCGGCTTCGGCGGCAACAACGGCTTCACCGACTTCAAGCGCATCCTCGAGCTGCCGATCGCCACCTCGGGCATGCGGGTCGCGCTGTGCGTCATCAGCGGCCTGGTGCTGATCGGCTTCTTCGTGATGGCGCGTGCCATCGTCACCAGCAAGTACGGGCGTGTGCTGCAGGCCATCCGCGACGCCGAGAGCCGGGTGATGTTCACCGGCTACAACCCGCTGGCCTACAAGCTGAGCATCTGGACGCTGTCGGCGGTGATGTGCGGCGTGGCCGGCGCCTTGTACGTGCCGCAGGTCGGCATCATCAACCCCGGCGAGATGAGCCCGGCGGCGTCGATCGAAATCGCGATCTGGACGGCCGTCGGCGGCCGCGCGACGCTCGTCGGCCCGATCGTCGGCGCCTTCTTCGTCAACGGCGCCAAGAGCTGGTTCACCGTCGCCTTCCCCGAGTTCTGGCTGTTCTTCCTGGGCGCGCTGTTCATCGCGGTGACGCTGTTCCTGCCCGACGGGCTGGTGGGCCTGCTCAAACGCCGCAAGAAGGAGACCCGCCGATGACCCCGGACCTGATGGCCGCCGGCGCCGAGCGCCTGGCGCGGCTGCAAGCACGCGAGGCCGAACGCGGCGGCTCGGGCGGGCGCAGCGCCGCCTACGGCCGCGTCGCCGGCGCCGAGGCCGACTTCGCGCACGGCGTCGCGCTCTACGTCGAGGACGTCAGCGTCAGCTTCGACGGCTTCAAGGCGCTCAAGGCCCTGAGCCTGACGATCGACGTCGGCGAGCTGCGCTGCATCATCGGCCCCAACGGCGCCGGCAAGACGACGATGATGGACTGCATCACCGGCAAGACGCGCCCCGACAGCGGCCGCGTCAGCTTCGGCAGCAACATCGACCTGCTGCGCCTGTCCGAGGCCGAGATCGCCCAGGCCGGCGTCGGCCGCAAGTTCCAGAAGCCGACGGTCTACGAGGAGCTCTCGGTCTTCGAGAACCTGGAGCTGGCGCTGAAGGCCGACCGCGGCGTGCGCTCGGCGCTGTTCTGGCGCCTGAACGGCGAGCAGCGCGACCGCATCGCCGAGGTGCTGGCGCTGATCCACCTGCAGCACGAGCTGCAGCGCACCGCCGGCCTGCTGAGCCACGGCCAGAAGCAGTGGCTGGAGATCGGCATGCTGCTGATGCAGGACCCGAAGCTGCTGCTGCTGGACGAGCCGGTGGCCGGCATGACCGACGAGGAGACCGAACGCACCGCCGAACTCTTCCTGAGCCTGGAAGGCCAGCACAGCCTGGTCGTCGTCGAGCACGACATGAAGTTCGTCGAGCAGCTGACCGAAGGCCGCAAGACCGTCACCGTGCTGCACGAGGGCCGGGTGCTGGCCGAGGGCCGGCTGGCCGAGGTCCAGAACAACCCGGAAGTGGTCGATGTCTACCTCGGCCGCTGAGAGCGCTGCGCTGGCTGGCAGGCAGGGGTCAGGTCTCGCAAGACCTGACCCCGTCTTCGGTCTTCGACGCTGGCTGGGGCTGCTGGGGTCAGGTCTCACAAGACCTGACCCCGTCTTTCCGTCTTTCGGTCTCGCAACGCTGGCTGGGGTCAGGTCTCGCAAGACCTGACCCCGTCCTGCCCCCGTCTTCACACACCTGACTCCAAGATGCTCCAAGTCGACGGACTGAACCAGTACTACGGCGGCAGCCACATCCTGCGCAACGTCGGCTTCGAGGCCAAGGTCGGCGAGGTGACGGTCGTGCTGGGCCGCAACGGCGTCGGCAAGACGACGCTGCTCAAGAGCCTGATGGGCGTGGTGCCGGTGAAGACCGGCACGGTGACGCTGGACGGCGCCGACCTGACGAAGGCCACGAGCTACGAGCGTGTGCGCCGCGGCGTCGGCTACGTGCCGCAGGGGCGCGAGATCTTCGGCCGCCTGACGGTCGAGGAGAACCTGCGCATGGGCCTGGCGACGAAACCCGCCGGCACCGAGATCCCGGCCGAGCTCTTCGAGCTGTTCCCGGTCTTGAAGCAGATGCTCGCGCGCCGCGGCGGCGACCTGTCGGGCGGGCAGCAGCAGCAACTGGCGATCGCCCGTGCGCTGGCAGCCGGCCCCAAGCTGCTGATGCTCGACGAGCCCACCGAGGGCATCCAGCCCAGCATCATCAAGGACATCGGCCGCGTCATCCGCATGCTGGCCGACCGCAAGACGATGGCCATCGTGCTCGTCGAGCAGTACTACGACTTCGCCGAGGAACTGGCCGACCAGTACCTGGTGATGGAACGCGGCGAGATCGTCGCCCGCGGCCGCGGCGCCGACATGCAGGCCGACGGCGTGCGCCAGCGCATGTCGATCTGAGCGCCGGGCCGGCGGGCGGCGTAGGATTCAGTCCCACGCCACCGGAGACCGCCATGCGTTCGACCCAGCAGTTCAGCATCACGCTGCCGCACGAGATGGCCGACGCGGTGCGCGCCAAGGTCGCCTCGGGCCAGTACGCGACCGAGAGCGAAGTCATCCGCGACGGCCTGCGCGTGCTGCTGGCGCGCGACTCGGCGGTGGAGAAGTGGCTGCGCGAGGACGTGGCCGCGGCCTACGACGCGCTCGAGGCAGATCCGACGCGTGCGGTCAGCGTCGAAGAAGTCAGGGCCCATCTGGCCGCGCTGCACGCCGCCTCGAACGAACCATGATCCGCTACACCGTCGTCTTCTCGCACGAAGCGCGACGGCAGTTGGGGGAGCTGCAACGCTACCTCGCCCGAGAGGCTTCACCGGTCGTGGCCTCGCGCTACACCGCCGCCGTCGTCGACACCTGCGTCATGCTGTCGTCGTTTCCACATCGCGGAACACCACGACCCGAGATTCGGGCGGAGTTGCGGACGACACACCACAAGGGACGCACCACGATCGCCTATCGCATCGCGGAGGATCGAAAGGAAGTGGTCGTGCTCGGGATATTTCACGGCGGTCAGGACTTCGAGTCCGCGCTGAACGAAGGTCCGGATATCTGACTCGTGCGCCGATCCATGAGCCCTTCAGAAGCCCTGCTCACCCGCCTCGACACCATCGCCCGCTCGCTTGCCGCCAGCGGCCAGGCGCTGGCCCTGATCGGACTGGGCTCGGTGGGCCGCGAGACGGCGCGGCTGGACGCCTGGTCCGACCTGGACTTCTTCGCCATCGTCGAGCCCTGCGCCAAGGCGCGTTACCTCGACCACCTGGACTGGCTGGACGCCGCGCACCCGCTGGCCTGGCACTTCCGCAACACCGCAGACGGCCACAAGGCGCTGATGGCCGACGGCGTGTTCTGCGAGTTCGCGGTCTTCGAGCCGCAGGAGCTGGCCGCCATCCCGTTCGCGCCCGGCCGCCTGGTCTGGGCGCGTGACGGCGTCGACCCGGCGATCGTCGAGCCCCGCCGCCCGCTGCCGGCCGCCACGCTGCCCGACGAGACCTGGATCGTCGGCGAGGCGCTGTCCAACCTGCTCGTCGGCCTGCAGCGCTGGCAGCGCGGCGAAAAACTCAGCGCGATGCGCCTGGTGCAGGGCCACGCGCTGGACCGCCTGATCGAGCTGGACACGCTGCGCGCCGCCCCGGCGCCGGGTGACCCGTTCAACCGGGAGCGCCGGCTCGAAGCCCGCCAGGCCACGCTGGCTGCCGAGCTGCCGGCGCTGGCGCCCGGCTACACGCAGACGCCGGCCGCCGCGCTGGCGCTGCTGGCCGCGCTGGAGCGCCGCGGCGCGCTGCTGAACGGCGCCGTGGTGGCCCGCATCCACGCGCTGGCCGACGGCTGACGGCCCCACCCCGCCCACGCTTGCCGGCTTGACGGCCCCCCGGGGCGCGCGCGATCATGCGCCGCACGGGTGCGGCGCACCGCGCCCGGCCGGCGCCGGCGCACCCGCGGCGCATTCCGACAGACACACCCCCACGCTGAAGGAGAACCGCATGGCACGCACGATGAAAGCCGCCGTCTTCGTCGAGAAGGGCCGCATCGAACTGCGCGAGAAGCCGATCCCTGAGGTCGGCCCCAACGACGCGCTCGTCCGCATCACGACGACGACGATCTGCGGCACCGACGTCCACATCCTGAAGGGCGAATACCCGGTGGCGCCGGGCCTGACGGTGGGCCACGAGCCGGTGGGCGTGATCGAGAAGCTGGGCTCGGCGGTCGTCGGCTACCAGGAAGGCCAGCGTGTGATCGCCGGCGCGATCTGCCCCAACTTCAACAGCTATGCCGCGATGGACGGCAAGCCCAGCCAGGACGGCAGCTACCTGATCCCGTCGGGCCGCTGCGGCTGCCACGGCTACAAGGCGACGGCCGGCTG
This sequence comes from Rubrivivax benzoatilyticus JA2 = ATCC BAA-35, assembly GCF_000190375.1. GTDB lineage: Bacteria > Pseudomonadota > Gammaproteobacteria > Burkholderiales > Burkholderiaceae_C > Rubrivivax > Rubrivivax benzoatilyticus. The sequence continues at coordinate 50,108 of NZ_AEWG01000040.1, read as the reverse complement.
GCGCTTCGGCAACCTGATCGACGGCACGCAGGCCGAGTACGTGCTGGTGCCCGACGCCCAGGCCAACCTGGCGCCGGTGCCCGACGGCCTGAGCGACGAGCAGGTGCTGATGTGTCCGGACATCATGTCCACCGGCTTTGCCGGCGCCGAGAACGCCGGCATCCGCCTGGGCGACACGGTGGTCGTCTTCGCCCAGGGCCCGATCGGCCTGTGCGCGACGGCCGGCGCGCGGCTGATGGGCGCCACCACGGTGATCGGCGTCGACGGCAACGACCACCGGCTGGAAGTGGCCCGCCAGATGGGCGCCGACGTGACGCTGAACTTCAAGCGCTGCGACGTCGTGGCCGAGGTGATGAAGCTGACCGGCGGCCGCGGTGCCGACGCCGCGATCGAGGCGCTGGGCACGCAGCAGACCTTCGAGGGCGCACTGCGGGTGCTGAAGCCCGGCGGCACGCTGTCCAGCCTGGGCGTGTACTCCGAAGACCTGCGCATCCCGCTGGCGGCGTTTGCCGCCGGGCTGGGCGACCACACGATCAAGACCGCGCTGTGCCCCGGCGGCAAGGAACGCATGCGCCGGCTGATGAACGTCATCGAGGCCGAGCGGCTGGACCTGTCGCCGATGGTGACGCACCACTACCCGCTCGACGACATCGTCGCGGCGTACGAGCTGTTCTCGCATCAGCGGGATGGGGTGTTGAAGGTGGCGTTGAAGCCTTGAGCCTGGCCGCCGGGCGGCGCGCCTGGCGTGTCGCGCCGCTAGCAGGGTGGCAGCCCGGGCAGGTTGCCCGGGGCATCACGACGATCCTGGCGGGCTGACCAGGAAGCGGTGCGCCCGAGCAGATGGTCGTCAAGACGCCCGGGCTCGTCCTTCGCGCTGTGCTTGATTGCGGCCCGAAAGCTCAGGTCGAAGCGGGGCGGCACTTGCCTCGCAACTGCGCACGCCGGGCCTCCAGCTTGGCCTGAAGCTCGGCGTGGACCTCGTCGACCGGGTAGCTGACGCCGGTGCTTCGGTAATCGACCCATGCCGCATCCGCGCGGGCCGAAAGCTCTTTCTGGGCGAGGCGGTGCTGCACCGCGCTGCGCACGCTGGCCTCGGTGAACCCGGCCAAGGTCTCACCTTCGCTAAGCACCGATTCGAGATCCGCGCGCAGCTGGGGATCCACGTGCACCGGGGGAAGGATGGCGCTCTTCATGCGGCCAGCGTGTTGCACAGGCGTTGCAGCGTCAAGGTCTTCGGGGGCTTGTCCTGATGGCGGCCATGGCCGCAAAGCTGGGAGGCCACACGATCAAGACCGCGCCGTGCCCCGGCGGCAGCGAACGCATGCGCCGGCTGATGAACGTCATCGGGGCTGGACCTGGGGACGATGATGGGACGTCGGCATCGGCGCGTAGCGCCCCGCCCCCCACCCGCCGGCAGCTCCGGCTTCGGCGGGTGGGGGGCGGGGCGCTCGGCGAGGCTTGTGGGTCGCCGTCAATCGGCTGCGGTTCGCCAGTTCGGCGTGTCGCCGGACCAGCGCTCGCGCACGAAGTCGACGAAGCAGCGGACCTTGGGCGACTTGTGCGCGCCGGGCAGATGCAGCGCGTACAGGCTGCTGCCCAGGTTGCCGTGGGCCTGGTGGTCAGCGAGCACGCGGATCAGGCGGCCCGCGGCCAGATCGTCGTCGACGGCGAAGCGCGGCAGCAGCGCGAAGCCCAGGCCGCGCACGGCCAGGTCGCGCACCGCCTCGCTGCTGTTGACCGAGACGCGTGTCGTCACCGGCACTTCCTGCGTTGCCGCGCCCTGCGTGAAGCGCCACCGCGCGCTGCGGCTCTTGAAGCCGTAGAACAGGCAAGGCCGGTCGCGCAGATCGGCCGGCGTGGTGACGCCCGCGCCGTGCGCCAGCCCGGGGCTGGCGACGACGGCGTAGTCGATGGCGCACAGGCGCTGCGCCACGAGCGGGTCGGGCGGCGTGTCGCACAGCCGCAGCAGCACGTCGACGCCCTCTTCCATCGGGTCGACGTGGCGGTCCAGCAGGCAGAGCTGCAGTTCCACATCGGGGTATCGCTGCAGGAACGCCGGCACCAGCGGGACGAGGTGGCGCGTGCCGAAAGCCACCGAGGCGCTGACGGTCAGCACGCCGCGTGGCTGGCTGCGCAGCGACACCGCATCGGCCTGGGTCTGTTCCAGCTCCTGCAGCAGCCGCTGCGCACGTTCGTAGACCTGCGCGCCGGCTTCGGTGAGCACCAGGCGCCGGGTGCTGCGGTGCATCAGCCGCGTGTCCAGCAAGTCCTCCAGCGCGCGCAGCTGGCGGCTGACGGCGCCCTTGTCCAGCCCGAGGCTGGCGGCCGCGCCCGAGATGCTGCCCTGCGCCGCGATGTGCGCGAAGGTGATCATCAGCTTGGCTTGCTGGACGGGGGAGTGGGCCATGTTGTCCTGCAGTCAACGATTATTTGCCGATTAGACCGCTACCGCCGCATTGGCAGTGTTTCAACAATGGTGGCCTCTCTCCCTATCGAAGGAGCCGCCATGACCACCACCGCCGCCCCGCTCGCCGCCGCGCCTGGCGCCACCGCCCCGACGACGCCGCTGCTCTGGCCGGCGGTCTTCATCCTGATGTGGAGCACTGGCTACGTGGCCGGCAAGCTGGGCCTGCCGTACGCCGGCCCGTTCACGCTGCTGTTCCTGCGTTTCGGCGTCGCCGCCGCCGTGCTGCTGGCCGTGGCGCTGGTGACGCGCGCGCCCTGGCCGCGCACGGCGCGGCAGTGGCTGCACGTCGTCGTCGTCGGCCTGCTGATCCAGGCGCTGCAGTTCTCCGGCCTGTACGCCGGGCTAGCGCTAGGCGTGTCGGCCGGGGTGTCGGCGGTAATCGTCGGGCTGATGCCGGTCTGCACCGCGCTCGGCGCGGTCGTCTTCCTTGGCGAGCGCATCGGCCTGCGGCAGGTCATCGGCCTGACGCTGGGGCTGGCCGGCGTGGCGCTGGTCGTTGCGCACAAGCTGGGCGGCGGTGGCGGCGGCGTGGCCGGCCATCTGGCCGTGGGCCTGGCGCTGCTGGGCATCACCGCCGGCACGCTGTACCAGAAGAAGTTCTGCGCCGGCATGGACTTGCGCAGCGGCGGCGCGATCCAGCTCGGTGCGTCGACGCTGGTCGTCGGCGCGCTGGGCGCCTGGCACGAAGGGCTGGCGCTGCAGTGGACGCCGGCGCTGGTCGGCGCGTCGCTGTGGCTCAGCCTGGTGAACTCGATCGGCGCCGTCAGCGTGATGTTCCTGCTGCTGCGCCGCGGCGAGGCCAGCCGGGTGGCGAGCCTGTTCTATCTGATCCCGGCGGTGACGGCCGTCATGGGCTATGCGGTGCTCGGGGAGACGCTGACGGGGTGGCAGTGGGTGGGGGTCGCGGTTTCGGCAGCAGGGGTGTATCTGGCGACGAGGCGGGGGTGAGGCGGCTGCTCGATCTGACGTTGTCAGAGTGGTGCACCGACGTCGGCGCGTAGCGCCCCGCCCCCACCCACCGGCGGCTTCGGCTTCGACGGTCGGCCCTGAAAGCCGACTGCGCTGCTCGCCGCTGAAAAGTCGCTGCCGATGGGTGGGGGCGCTTGCGACGGCAGTGGAACGGCGCCCATAGACGCCGTTCGGCGCCTACAGCCTATATCTGCAACGCAGCGGGCGCAGCCCTCGCGGAAGGAGGCTGCTGGCTGACCGCTGTCGGCCAGGAGCGAAGTTCACAAGCGTCAGGCCACTGGTGGTGGCGGCAGCTGCCAAAGCGGCATAGAGGCACCACAAAAGCGCGCAGCGCGAACGACATATTGGCAGAAAGCTTCCACCCTTCTACCGAAGGGCGACCCAAATAGCGCTTCCCACAAATCGCGCAGCGCGATCAAATTTAAACCGCAAAACCCAGACCAAGAGATCAACAGCAGCAAACGCCTACTTAAACACAAATATTATTTGCACCACACCCAAACCAATCACAACCAAGATTCGTCAGCACCATAGCTCCGCCTCCGCCAGCAAACACCCCTTGACACCAAAACAGCATTGAAATTTTATCGCCTTTAGCACAACAAAATACCAACCCCACCCAAAGGAACGCAATATTTCATGAGATTCGAACTCACCCTTTTCCAAGGTCGCGCAGGCGACCACAACGATCTCGCCATGGCTGGTGCACGTTCTCTTGCCATAGCAATGCAAACCCTTCTTAAAGGCGAACTGGCGGTTATCGGAACACCAAAGCCTGCCTTGAACATGAACTGGGACGTCGAGCTTGAATCGGCACGATCAGAACTCGCCCAGTTACAGGCCCGCATCAACGACATCTACGCCCGGGGATGGCGGCCGCTCTCGGCAACCAGCCGTTGCGCGGCGTCGATCGCAACGCTCCCTGCCGTGGTGCGTCATCATCCAGATGCTTGTGTGGTTTGGTTTGATGCGCACGCGGACCTCAACACCCCGCTGTCCACGACGAGTGGCTACCTTGGAGGTCTGGCGCTATCGGCCTCCCTCGGACTGTGGGAGTCCGGCTTTGGCAACGGCCTGTCCTTCGGGAACGTTGTGCTGATCGGCCAACGCGACATGGATCCCTTCGAGTTGGAGGTCATGCGAGATCATAATATCAAGCATATTCCACCTAACGCTTCGATCACCGAAGTACTTCGAGAAGCCATCGATGGACGCTCGGTTTATGTTCACTTAGACTGCGACGTCCTTGATCCAGGCATCGTGCCAACAGATTACATTCACGATGGCGGCCTCTCGCTGAATGATCTGAGAGAAGCCATGATTGTCATTGGCGAGCACTCGGTCATTGGCATTGAGGTGGCAGAGTTCCAGGACGCGTGGGCACCTGGCGGAGGGCCTGTCTCGCCATCACCGTTGCTTGAGGCATTGCTTCCAGCGATTTTCAGTCGCTGAGCTACACGGTGTGACGAAACGCAACAGTGAGGAGCAACATCACCTGTGGCTTTGACACTTGAACGAGAGATTCCAAGGGCTACCAGGGATCTACAGTAGAAAGGGAACGGACAAACATAGGCGCGACCAGGGGACGTCGTGTTATGCGGGCAACCGGACTTGTTTTCCCTCATTTCGCCACGCCCCCGAAACTTGATTTTTGTTTTGTCCGCCGCTAGGTGGCGGACCGCGGGAACGCACTCACAGCTTGTAGTTCACCGTCACCGACACCTCCCGCGGCGCGCCGTAGATCGCGCCGTAGGACAGGCCGCCGATGTACTTCTTGTCGGTGACGTTGTCGACGTTCAGGCGCACGGTGGTGCGCTGCGTCAGCTCGTAGGCGGCGAAGGCGTTGGCCAGCAGGTACGAGCCCTGGTGCACGGTCGCGGCGCCGTTGCTGACGTCGGACTGCCAGCGCCCGCCCAGGCCCAGGCGCAGCTGCGGCGCCACGCGCGTGTCGAAGCGGAAGTTCACGGTGCTGCGCGGCACCCACAGGCTGGTGTCGTGGCCGTCCGGGCCGGTCAGCTTGAGCCGGGTGAAGCCCAGCGTCAGGCGGGTGTCGGTGCCCACGCGGCCGGTGGCCTCGGCCTCGAAGCCGCGCGACTTGACGTCCCTGGGCACGTACCAGCCCTTGTTCGTCACCGGGCTGTTGGTCGGCATCGCCGTCGCCAGGCCCTTCTGCTCGGCGGTGAAGACGGCGAAGGTGGTCAGCAGCTTGCGGTCCAGCCACTCGGCCTTGACGCCGGCCTCGGTGTTGACGCCCTTCATCGGGTCCAGGTAGTTGCCGTAGTAATCGGCCTGGTCCTGGTTCTGGAAGATGGTGGAGTACGACACGTAGCCCAGCACGTCGGGCGTCAGGTCGTAGGTCAGGCCGGCGTAGGGGCTGGTCTCGGTGGTGTCCGGGTAGCTCACGCCGACGGCACCGGTGTTGCCGTAGCGGTTGGCGCCCGAGCGCTGCAGCTTGATCGCGTTGACGCCGACGATGGCCTTCAGCCGCTCGGTCAGCGCCAGCCGCGACGCGGCGTACAGGCGCGTCAGCGTCTGCTCGCCGTCACGCTTGTCCTGCACCCCCAGCCACTCGGGCTCCGGATAGACGCCGTCGCCGTACGGGAAGGCCGGGAACGGCAGGTACAGGTAGGCGGGGTCGAAGCCCTGGGTGAGGGTCTCCGTCTCCTGGCGCGAGCGGCTCACGCCGGCGATCAGGCTGTGGCGGCGGCCGAAGGCGTCGAACTCGCCGCTGAGGTTCAGGTCGAACAGGTGGTTCGTCGTCTCGACGTCGGCAAAGTACGGCCAGCCGACGAGGCCAGTGTTGTCGGCGTTCAGGCCGGCGCCCCGCACGAAGGCGTACAGCAGCTTGGCCTGCTCGGTGCTGCGGCGGTAGTTGTAGGTGGCCTTCAGCTCCCAGTCGGGCGACAGCTCGTGGCGGTACTCGACGAAGGCGTTGTTGGTGCGCTTGTCCCAGTAGGTCCACTCCTGCGAGGTCGACGACGAGCGGTCGAACTCGGCCTGGCCGCCGCCGGCGTAGTTCAGCGTCAGCGAGCCCCACATCGGCGAGTCCTGGTCCGAACGCTGGTGGCTGAAGCCGAAGGTCAGCATGCCGTGCTCGCCGACCTGGCCGTCGACGACGCCGTAGACGCTGCTGCGCAGGTCCTGCAGGCCGCGCAGGAAGGAGTCCTCGTCCTCGCGCGCGACGACCAGGCGGCCGGCCCACGAGCCGTCCTCGGTGAGCACCTTGTTGTAGTCCAGCGCCAGGCGGTGGCTGCCGTACGGGCCCCAGGTGACGTTGGCCTCGCCGCCGTCCTCGTTGGTGGGGCGCTTGCGCACGTAGTTGATGGTGCCCGAGGCGTTGCCGACGCCGGTCAGCAGGCCGTTGGCGCCGCGGATCAGCTCGATGCGCTCGAACAGGTAGCTGTCCTGCTGGCCGACGACGGTGCCCCAGTCGTTGCTCATGCCGACGCCGTCGATCTGCGTCAGCTGGATCTCGAAGCCGCGCGAGTTGTAGGCGGCGCGGTTGGTCTCGTACTGCTCGACGTTGATGCCGGTGCCCAGGCGCAGCGCTTCGTTGCTGCCGGTGACGCCGAAGTCCTCGATGTCCTGGCGGTCGACGGTGCTGATGGTCTGCGGCGTGTCCTTGATCTCCATCGGCAGGCCGGTGGCGCCCTTGGACACACGTTTGGCGCGCTTGGCGGTGACGAGGATCTTCTCGGCGCCGTCGTCGGCCGCGGCGGTGGTGGAGGTCGCGGCCGGGGCATCGGCCTGGGCTTGTGCCTGCGCCTGGGCGGCCAGCGTGCACACGGCGAGCGCGCAGGCGCTCAGGATCAGTTTGCGGGTCATGCGGGTCTTGGGGGTGGTGATCGGGCCGGCGCCGAGCCTGTCGGTCGGGCGGCGTCCTTCCTGCGGATGATAACGTTTCTCGTTTCCATTAACATCCGCAAACCGTCCTGTCGTATCGGCCACACGAAAGACCGCATGTCGCCTGAACTCCGCCGCCTCTGGGCCTGGCCGCTGGCCCTGGGCCTGCTCACCACCTCGGGCCTGCTGAGCGCGCTCGTCTCCGACGGCTGGGGCGACGCCTGGGCCTGGTTCGCGCTCGCGGTGCCGGTGGCCGTGGGCGGCTGGTTCTCGCTGGCGCGGGGGGCACGATGAAGGCCCGATCGCTGCGCGCCTGGAGCGCGGTGCACACCTGGACCAGCCTGGTCAGCACGCTGTTCATGCTGCTGCTGTGCCTGACCGGGCTGCCGCTGATCTTCCACCACGAGATCGAGCACCTGGCGGGCGACGAGGTCGAGCTGCCGGTGCTGGCCGCACCGCAGGCCGCGCGGCCGCTGGACGAGCTGATGGCCTCGGCGCGCGCGCGGTACCCGCAGCGTGTCGTGCAGTACGCCGCCCCCGACGAGGAAGAGCCGGCCATCTGGCACTTCACGCTGACGCCGACGCCGGCGCCCACCGACGACTACAAGTCGATCGCCGTCGACGCGCGCACGGCCGAGGTGCTGCGCGACGCGAAGACCGGCGAGGGCTTCATGTACTGGATGCAGCGCCTGCACATCGACCTGTTCGCCGGCCTGCCGGGCATGCTGTTCCTGGGTTTCATGGGGCTGCTGATGGTCGTGGCCATCGTCTCGGGCGTGGTGCTGTACGCGCCGTTCATGCGCCGGCTGGACTTCGGCACCGTGCGCCGCGAGCGCTCGCCGCGGCTGAAGTGGCTGGACCTGCACAACCTGCTGGGCATCGTGACGCTGGTCTGGGCCACGGTCGTCGGCTTCACCGGCGTCATCAACACCTGGGCCGACCCGCTGGTGAAGTACTGGCAGTACTCGCAGCTGAGCGCGCTGCTGGCGCCCTACGCCGGCCAGCCGCTGGTGCCCGAGGCCGAACGCGCCCCGGTGCAGAAGGCGCTGAATGCGGCGCTGGCGCACACGCCGGGCCAGCAGGTGTCCTTCCTCGCCTTCCCGGGCACGGCCTACTCCAGCCCGCACCACGTCACCGTCTTCCTGCGTGGCGACACGCCGCTGACGTCCAAGCTGCTGAAGCCGGTGCTGGTCGACGCGCGCACGGCCACCGTCACGGCGTCACCCGCGCTGCCCTGGTACCTGACGGCGCTGCTGATCTCGCAGCCGCTGCACTTCGGCGACTACGCCGGCATGCCGATGAAGATCCTCTGGGCGCTGCTCGACGTCGCGACCATCGTCGTGCTCGGCAGCGGGCTGTACCTGTGGCTCAAGCGCCGCGCGACACGCACGCGCGAAGCCGCGGTCGGCGAGACCGAGGACGGCGTTCCGGCGCTGACTTGAGACGCCTCAGGTCCGCCAGATGCGCGGCGGGTTGGGCGCCAGGCCCCAGAGCACCTGCCGCCAGGCGGCGCGCAGCTTGACGGCCAGCGCCATCGCCGGCTCGACACGGTCGGCCAGCACACGCGCCACGACCACCGGCGCGTGCGGCGACGTGACGCCGGCGGTGGCGGCCAGCGCATCGGCGTCGATGACCTCGCGCGCGGCCTCGACCAGCGCCGTGCGCCGCGCGGCGTCGAAACCGACGCCACCGGCAGCGCAGAACAGCGTGCCCAGCACACGGTGGCCGGCGAAGCCGCAGGGGCCGTCGAGCAGCACGCGGTCGTCGCCGGCCACGATGCCGGCATCCAGCCAGACACCTGGCAGCTCGCAACGCTGGGCGTAGCGCCCGGCGTCGAAGGCTTCGCCAGCCGCGGGCAGGCCCAGCGCCAGCAGATCCCAGGCGATGGCCTCGGCGCCCGGCGCCAGGCGCAGGCTCAGGGCGTTGTCGGCCAGGCAGGCGCGGTGGGCGATGGTCTCCATCGGCAGCCATTCCAGGCGCGCGCCGGCGGCGACGTCGAAGCTCACGCGCTGGCGCGCGGTCTCGCCGGCGCTGCGGTAGAAGCGTGTCGCGCCGGGGGTCGTCAGCACGGCGTGCGTGCCTTCGGCCAGCGTCGCGTCGAGCTCCAGCACGTCGCCACCGACGATGCCGCCGGGCGGATGCACCAGCACGTGGTGGCAGATGCCGGGGCCTTCGGGGTACAGCCGCTGCAGCACACGCAGCGGGCCGTGGTGACGGTCCAGCGCGATGCAGCGCTCGCCGTCGCGGCGGTAGTCGATGCGGAGGTGGCCGTGCCAGCCCATGCGAGGCGGGCACGCACGCGGCGCCCGAGAGTGAGTGGGGACGGCCGAGTGTAGGAGAGCGCGGCGCTCAGGCCGCGCGCGGCTCGTCGTTGGCGGCGCGCGGCGCGGCCGGGCGCGCGCCCTCGGCCGCCAGCGCGCAGGCCAGCGCACCGACACGCGTGATGGCGCCGCGGTAGCTGTCGTCCCAGTCGCCGCCCAGGCTCAGCCGCAGGCAGTGGCGATAGCGGTCGCTGGCGCTGAACATCGTGCCCGGCGCGATGCAGATGCCGGCGGCGAGCGCACGGCGGAAGAGCTCGATCGAGTCCACGGCAGCCGGCATCTCGACCCACAGCATGATGCCGCCGGCCGGATCGGTGACGCGGCTGCCACGCGGGAAGTGCGCGGCGACGAGCTCGCGCGCCTCGGCCATGCGCGGGCCCAGCGCCCGCCGCAGCCGGCGCAGCCCCGGTTCGTAGCCGGGCTGGTTCAGCAGATCGGCCATCGCCATCTCGACGATGCCGGTGTTGCCGCCGCCGAAGGCCGGCTTGATGCGCCGCACCTCGGCGCCGTAGCGCCCGGCCTCGATCCAGCCGACACGCAGCCCCGGCGCCACGGTCTTGGCGAAGGAGCCGCAGACCATCACCAGGCCATCGGTGTCGAAGGACTTCACCGCACGGCGGTGTTCGTCGCGTTCGGCGAGGTCGTTGTAGATCACGTCCTCGATCATCGGCACCTGGTGCCGCGCCAGCAGTTGCGCCAGGCGCCGGCGCTCGCCCACCGGCATGCAGGCGCCCAGCGGGTTCTGCAGCGTCGGCACGGCCAGCAGCGCCCGCACCGGCTGCGTCTGCAAGGCCAGCGCCAGCGCGTCCACCGACAGGCCGTGGCGCGGGTGCGTCGGGATCTCCAGCGCGCGCAGGCCCTGGGCCTCGAGGATCTGCAGAAAGCCGAACGAGGTGGGCGACTCCAGCGCCACGGTGTCGCCGGGCCGGGTGACGGCGCGCAGGCCCAGCGCGATGGCCTCGTTGCAGCCGCCGGTGGCGACGATGTCGCGCGCGTCCAGCGTCAGCCCCATCGCGAGTGCACGGCGCGCGATCGCGCGGCGCAGCGTCTCCTCGCCGAAGCTGCCGGGATAGTGCGTCAGCAGCGCACGGTGGCGCAGCGCCGCCTGGCTGACGGCGCGGCGGATGCGTGCGCCCGGGTACAGCGCCGACGCCGGGCAGGCGGCACCCAGCGAGACGACGCCGGGCGCACCCAGCATCTGGATCATCAGCTCGTACAGCGAGGCGATGTCCACCGCCAGCGGCGCTTCGGGCGGCGACGAGGTGCCGGGCTCGGCCAGGCGCATGCCACGCGGCGCGGCGGCGACGAAGTAGCCCGACTTGGGCCGCGCCTGCACGAGCTGTTCGTCTTCCAGCGCACGGTAGGCCTGCAGCACGGTGGCCACCGACACCAGCTGCTCGCGCGCCGCCTGGCGCACCGACGGCAGGCGCGCGCCGGCCGGCAGCGTGCCGCCGCGGATGGCGCCGGCCAGGTGGTCGGCGAGGCGGCGGTACAGCGGGCGGGCGGCGTCGGCTGCGGTGGCGGGCATGCGTCCATTGTGGGCGCGGCGCGGGGCCGCGGACCGGTACAGCCGCGGCCCGAACAGGCCAGCACAGCCGCACGCCGGCGCCGATCTGTGCCGGTGAAGCCTGCGCCGCGCTGTGGCTGGCGGCCACCCGGCCGCGCCCCGAGCATCAGCGCCATGGACACCACCGCCCTCCTCCTCGCTCCCGGCCAGGCGCTGACGCTGCCGCCGGGCCCCGCCGGCCGCCGGCTGCGTGTGCTGCAGGGGCGGATCTGGCTGACGGCCCGCGGCTGCGCCGACGACGAGGTGCTGGCCGCCGGCGCCGAGCACGTGCTGCCGGCCGGCAGCCGCGGCGCGCTGGTCGTCGAGGCGCTGGACGGCGCGGTGCGCGCCGAGCTGCTGGCGCCCGGTGCCGCGCTCAGCCGCGCTGCCAGAAGTCCCGGTGCAGCGCCGCGATCTCCGGAACTGCGGCCGGCACCGGGCCGATGACCTCGATGGCGCGCTGGCCGCGGGCGAAGACCTCGCGGCAGGGCAGGTCCAGCGTCGGGTTCTCGGGGTGGGCGCCGGTCAGCGCGAGCAGCTCGCGCTCTTCCATGCCGTAGACCAGCCGGCCGATGCCGGCCCAGTACTGGGTGCCGGCGCACATCGCGCAGGGCTCGACCGTGGTCACCAGCGTGCAGCCGGCCAGGAACTCCGGCGCCCAGCGCCGCGCGGCCTCGCGCGCCAGCACCGCCTCGGCGTGTTCGACGGCGCTGACGTTGCCCTGCTCCAGCAGCACGGTGTCGCCGTCGGGGCCGACGAGCACGGCGCCGAACGGGTGCCGGCCTTCGGCCAGTGCCCGCGCGGCGACCTCGTTGGCCCGGCGCAGCCAGGCGAGCAGGCGGTCGGGCGCAGGCGTCGTCATGCCGGCGATGCTAGCGACGGCGCCCTCACGCCGGGCTCAGTGGTTCTGCGAGCCGCGGTGGGCCCAGCTCGTCGTGCGCTTCTCGATCCACGAGAACAGCTCGTACATGACCATCGCCATCGCGCCGATCGTCACCAGCCCGGCGAAGGCCAGCGGCATGCGCTGCTGGCTGCCGGCGGTCTGCATCAGGTAGCCGATGCCGGAGTCGCCGGCGGTCATCTCGGCGAGCACGGTGCCGACGAAGGCCAGCGTGATCGCGATCTTCAGCGAGCCGTAGAAGTACGGCAGCGAGCGCGGCAGGCCGACCTTGACGAGCACGTCCCAGCGTCTGGCGCCCAGCACCCGCAGCACGTCCTCCAGCTCCGGCTCCAGCGTCGCCAGGCCGGTGGCGATGTTCACCGTGATCGGGAAGAACGAGATCAGGAAGGCCGTCAGGATGCCCGGCCCCAGGCCGATGCCGAACCAGACGACGAGGATCGGCACGATGGCCGCCTTGGGCACGGCGTTGAAGCCGACCAGCAGCGGATACAGCGCGGCGTAGGCGGCGCGCGAGCTGCCGACCAGGAAGCCGAGCATCACGCCGACGACGATGGCCAGCGCGAAGCCGAGCATCGTCACCCAGAAGGTCTTCCAGGCGGCTTCGAGCAGCGGGCCGCCGAACTCGACGAACTCGCGGCCGATCTGGATCGGGCTCGGGAAGATGAACTCGGGGATGTCGAAGCCGGCGACGAACAGCTCCCACAGCAGCAGCAGCAGCGCCAGCAGGCCCCAGGGAGCCCAGCGTTCGAAGTTCTTGCCCAGTTTCATGTGCACCTCAGGGCTTCACTGCGGGACGGCGACGCCGCTCTTGCGGATCGCACCGATGTGGCCGCGCAGCTCGTGCACGATCTCGGTGAACTCGGGCGTGTAGGTCACTTCCAGGTCGCGCGGGCGCGGCAGGTCGATCTCGCGCCGCACGACGAAACGCCCCGGGCTCTTGCTCATCACGTAGACGGTGTCGGCGAGGAACACGCTCTCGCGCAGGTCGTGCGTGACGAGGATGACGTTGAACTTCTGCGCCGCCTGCAGGTCGCGCAGCGTGCACCACAGCTCCTCGCGCGTGAACGCGTCGAGCGCGCCGAAGGGCTCGTCGAGCAGCAGCATCTTCGGCTCGTGGATCAGCGCGCGGCAGATGCTGGCGCGCTGCTGCATGCCGCCCGAGAGCTGCCACGGGTACTTGTCCTCGTAGCCGGCGAGGCCGACGCTGGCCAGCAACCGGCGCGCCTTCTCGACGTACTCGGCCTTCTTCGTGCGGAAGCTGCTGCGGTAGGGCTCGACGATCTCCAGCGGCAGCAGCACGTTGGCCAGCGTCGTGCGCCAGGGCAGCAGGCTGGGCGCCTGGAAGGCCATGCCGGTGATCTTCAGCGGGCCGTCGACCTCGCGCCCGCCGATGATGACCGTGCCGCGGCTGGGCCGCCTCAGGCCCGTCGCCAGCTTCATGAACGTCGACTTGCCGCAGCCCGACGGCCCGACGATGGCGATGAACTCGCCTTCGTCGACCTGCAGCGTGATGTCCTCGACGGCGAACTGGCCCTGGGCCAGCAGCTCGTCGTTGTACGCGAGCCAGACCTCGCGGAAGTCGACGAAGGCGCTCACTTCTTGACCGGCGGGAGGATGTTGAGCTCGGCCTTGGCCGGCAGGTAGGCGTCGGTCCAGACGGCGGAGGCGTCGACCCGCGTCTTCGTCGCGAAGGCGTCGGACACCTGCGAGGCCATCAGCGCCAGACGGCCCGGCACGGCCTGGCCGAAACCTTCGGCACGGGCGTCGGGGCTGGCGACGACCGAGTCGATCGCCATCTTCAGCCGGCGCTGCTCGAGCGCGACGTTGATGATGCCGTCACGCGCCTTGACGTACTGGATCGAGGCGTCGGGGTTGGCGATCACCTCCTTGGCGCCCTTGGCGAAGGCCGACAGGAAGGCCTTCACCGCCGCCGGGTTCTCCTTCAGCAGCTTGGGGCTGGCGATGATGACGTTGCCGTAGAGCTTCACGCCGTGCTGGGCGTAGGGCAGCACGACGATGTCCTGCGTCTTGACGCCGCGCGCCTCGAGGTTGAGCAGCGAGGTGAACGAGAAGCCGGTGATCGCGTCGACGTCGCCGCGCGCGAGCATCGTCTCGCGCAGCGGCGGGTCCATGCTGACCCAGGTGACGTTGGCGACGCCGTTGGCCTTGGCGAAGATCGGCCAGCCGCGGCGGCCGGCGTCGAAGACCGGGGCGCCGAGCTTCTTGCCGGCGAGGTCGGCGGGCTTGGTGATGCCGCTCTTCTTCAGCGCCAGCACCGCGGCCGGCGTGTTGTTGTAGACCATCATCACCGCGACCGGCTTGTTCGCCGCGTCGGGGTTGTTGGCGTGGAACTCCATCAGCGCCGCCATGTCGGCGAAGCCCATGTCGTAGGTGCCGGAGGCCACGCGCGTGACGGTGCCGCCCGAGCCGTTGCCGGCGTCGATGCTCACGTCCAGGCCGGCGGCCTTGTAGTAGCCCTTGGCCTGCGAGGCCAGGAACAGCGCCGCCGGGCCTTCGAAGCGCCAGTCGAGCTGGAACTTGATCGGCGTGGCGGCCTGGGCCAGCGCCAGGGCGGGCGCGGCGAGCAGCGCGCCGGCGGCGAGGAGGGTACGGCGCTTCAGCGGGAACGAGGTCATGTCGGGCGGGCTCCTGGAGGACGTGAACGGGAACTTCTGTATGCAAAAGGCAAGTTCCGTGCTCACCCGCGACGACCCCGCCGCGTGCCGGCGCCGCCGCTATGCGCCGCCGCGGTGCACCGGCGCGGACAGCAGGTCGAACAAGGTGCGTGCGACGACCCGCGTGGCGCCGCGCAGGTCGGCCAGCTCGAGGTGCTCGTCGGCGCGTTTGGCGTTGCTCTCCAGCACGGTGCGCGGGCCGGCGCCGTAGATGACCGCCGGCACGCCGCGTGCACCGTACAGGCGCACGTCGGTGTACAGCGGCGTGCCCGAGACCTCGACCGGGTGGCCGAACACCGTCTCGGCGTGGCGCTGCAGCGCGGCCACCAGCGTGCCGTTGCCGGCCTGGGGCTTCAGCGCCTGGGCCAGCAGGATGCGGCGGATCTCGACGCGCACGCCCGGCGACGCGGCCACCGCGGCTTCGATCAGCGCGCGCACCTCGGCCTCGACCTCGGCGGCGTCTTCCTCGGGGATCATGCGACGGTCGAGCTTGAGCACCACCTTGCCGGGCACGACGTTGGTGTTGCTGCCGCCTTCGATGCGGCCGACGTTGAGGTACGGATGCGTGATGCCGGCGACCTGCGAGCGGCGGCCGCGCAGCACGTCGTTGTGGGCGTAGAGCGCGGCCAGCAGCCGGGTCGCCGCCTGCAGCGCGTCGACGCCGGTCTGCGGGTAGGCGGCGTGCGAGGCCAGGCCGTGCAGCGTCACCTCCAGCTGCAGGCAGCCGTTGTGCGCGGTGACGACCTGGTGGCTGAAGCCGGCGGCGATCAGCAGGTCGGGTTTCGTCAGCTCGTGCTGCAGCAGCCAGCCGGGGCCGAGTTCGCCGCCGAACTCCTCGTCGTAGGTGAAGTGCAGCTCCACCGCGCCGGCCAGCGGCCCGCCCAGCGACTCCAGCGCGCGCAGCGCGAAGGTGTAGGTGGCGAAGTCGCTCTTGCTGACCGCCGACGCGCGGCCGTAGAGCCGGCCGCCGACGACGGCACCGCCGTACGGGTCCTGCGTCCAGCCTTCACCCGGCGGCACGACGTCGCCGTGCGCGTTGAGCGCGATCGTCGGGCCGCCGGCGGCGAAACGCCGGCGCACGATCAGGTTGGTGATCGACTGCAGGCCGCAGGCCTGCACCTGCTCGGCCGGCACCGGGTGGGCCTCGGCTTCGTAACCGAAGGCGGCCAGCAGCTCGGCGGTGCGTTCGGCGTGCGGCGCGTTGTCGCCCGGCGGCGTGTCGGTGGGCACACGCACCAGTTGCTGCAGGAAGGCCACTTCGTCGTCGAAGTGGGCGTCGATCCAGGCGTCGAGCGCGGCGTAGGCGGTGGAGGTCATTCGCGGGCGAGTTGGTCGAGCAAGGTGGCGAAGGCGGCGACGGCGAGTTCGGCGTCGTCGTCGGTCACGGTTTCGAGCGGGTTGTGGCTGATGCCGAGTTCGCCGCCGCGCACGAAGAGCATGGCTTGCGGCATCAGCCGGTGCAGCGTCATCGCGTCGTGGCCGGCGCCGCTGGGCAGGCGCTGCACCGGCAGGCCGAGCGCGGCGACGGCGGCTTCCCAGCGCGCTTGCCAGGCCGGCGAACTGGGCGCGGCCGGGGCCTGCATCGTCGGCGTCAGCGTGCAGTCGACGCCACGGCGGAACGCGATCTCGGCCAGGTCGGCGAGGACCGCGTCGGCCACCGCGTCGCGCGCGGCGTCGGTCGTCGCGCGCACGTCCAGGCTGATGCGGCAGCGCCCGGGCACGACGTTGATCGAGCCGCCGGGCACCTCGACGATGCCGACGGTGGCCACCGCGTCGGGCACGGCGGCGGCGCGGCGTTCGGCAGCGAGCACGAACTCGGCGGCCGCGGCGGCGGCGTCGCGGCGGCGGTCCATCGGCGTCGTGCCGGCGTGGCTGGCCAGGCCGGTGATCTGCCCGGTCCAGCGCCGGCTGCCGTTGATCGAGGTGACGACGCCCAGCGGCAGGTCGAGCTCGGCGAGCACCGGGCCTTGTTCGATGTGGACCTCGACGTAGCCGAGGTAACGCGCCGGGTCGCGGCGTTCGGCGGCGATGGCATCCATCGTCGCCGGCAGGCCGGCGGCGCGCATCGCCTCGCGCATCGTCACGCCGGCGGCGTCGGCCTGGTCCAGCCAGGCGGGGTCGAAGTCGCCGGTGAGCGCGCTGGAGCCGAGGAAGGTGGCGGCGTAGCGCTGGCCCTCCTCTTCGGCGAAGGCGACGAGCTCGATCGCGAACGGCAGGCGCCGGCCTTCGGCCTTCAGCGCAGCGACGGCTTCGAGCGCGACGAGGATGCCCAGCCGGCCGTCGTGGCGGCCGGCGTTGCGCACGGTGTCGTAGTGGCTGCCGGTCAGCAGCCGCGGCGCGTCGGGCGTGGCGCCGTCGTAGACGCCGACGACGTTGCCGACCGCGTCTTCACGCACCGAGTCGAAGCCGCACTCGTGCATCCAGCGGGCGAGCAAGCGCGCGCAGTCGCGGTGCGCGGCGCTGAGGTAGGTGACGGTCAGCTCGCCACGCTCGGCGTACGGTGGCTCGCTGAACGCGGCCAGCGCCGCGGCGCGGTCCCAGACGGCGCGGCCGCGCAGCGGCGGCGCGGCCAGCTTCTCGGCGAGGCGGACTTCGGCGATGCGGTGCACCTGGCGCAGGCCCTCGGCGAACTCGACCTCGGGGTGCGAAGCCAGCCGGCGCTGCAGCGTGGCGATGATCTCGGTGCGTGTGAGCCCGCTGCCGCGTGGCCCGCGCACGGCGACGATGAACGGCCAGCCGAAGCGGGCGTTGTAGGCCGCGTTCAGGCGCTGCAGCGTCGCGAACTCCTCGGGCGTGCAGGCGGTGAGGCCGGCGCGCTGCTGCTCGCCGCTGCTCTCGGCGGTCAGCGTGCCGGCGACCATCGCCTTGCCGGCGAGTTCCGGGTGGGCGCGCAGCAGCGCGAGCTGCGCGTCGCGGCCGCCGGCGCGCACGGCCTGGATCAGCGCGTGTTTCAGCGCGGCGAGCGTGGCGAACGGCCTCGCCTCCCAGGCCACCGCGGCGATCCACGGCGAGTGTTCGTAGACACCGTCGAGCAGCGCGACGAACTCGTCGCGCGATGCGGCGTTGAGCGCGGCCAGCGTCGTCATCGGCCGTCCCAGACGTGTGCGGTGGACGCGTCGAACGGGTGGTGTTCGGCCCAGTGGCGCGCGATGTCGATGCGGCGGCAGACCCAGACGCCGTCGTGGCGGCCGATGTGGTCGAGGAAACGCTGCAGCGCCGCGATGCGCGCCGGCCGGCCGAGCACGCGGCAGTGCATGCCGATGCTCATCATCTTCGGCCGGTCCAGGCCCGCCGGGTCGCCTTCGGCGTACAGCGCGTCGAAGCTGTCGCGCAGGTAGGTGAAGAAGTGCTCGGCGGTGTTGAAGCCCTGCACCTGCACGCAGCGCATGTCGTTGGTGTCCAGCGAGTACGGCACGACGAGCTGCGGCGCCAGGCCGCCGTCGCTCTTGCGCACGTTGAGCCAGAACGGCAGGTCGTCGCCGTAGTAGTCGCTGTCGTAGGCGAAGCCGCCGTGGTCGGCGACGAGGCGGCGTGTGTTGGGGCTGTCGCGGCCGGTGTACCAGCCCAGCGGCCACTGGCCGTTCGTCAGGCGGCGGATCTTCTGCACCGCCAGTGCGAGGTGCTCGCGTTCGACCGCGTCGTCGACGGCCTGGTAGTGGATCCAGCGCAGGCCGTGGCTGGCGATCTCGTCGCCGCGGTCCAGGAAGACCTGGGCCATCTCGGGGTAGCGCTCCAGCGCGTCGGCGACGCCGAAGATCGTCAGCGGCAGCCCGCGCCGGTCGAACTCGCGCAGGATGCGCCAGACGCCGGCGCGCGACCCGTACTCGTACATCGACTCGATCGTCATGTGCCGGTTCGGGAAGGGCTGGGCGTTGATCAGCTCGGACAGAAAGGTCTCGCTCGCCGGGTCGCCGTGCAGCGGGTTGTTCTCGCCGCCTTCCTCGTAGTTCAGGACGAAGGAGACGGCGATGCGCGCACCGCCCGGCCAGCGGGCGTGCGGGGGGTTGCGGCCGTGGCCGCGCAGGTCGCGTGCGTAAGGTGTGCTCATGCGGCGGGTCTCAGCAGGTCGGCGAGGTCGCCGACTCTTGGTTGGCGTTGCAGGTTGCCGACGACGTTGCCCAGGTGCTCGGCCATCAGGCGCGCGGCGGCATCGGCGTCGCGGCGCTCGATGGCGTCGACGATCCCCACGTGTTCGTCCTGCGAATGGCCGGCGGCGTCGGCCGACTGGTACATCAGCGCGATCAGCGAGCAGCGGCTCAGCAGGTCGGCCAACAGCTCGGCGAGCACCGCGTTGCCCAGGCACTCGGCGAGCACGACGTGGAACTGCGCCAGCAGCCGCGTGCGGCCGGCGACGTCGTGGCGGCGCACGGCGTCGGCCTCGGCGGCGAGGTGGGCACGCAGGCGCACGACGTGGGCCGGCTCGGCACGCGCGCAGAGCTCGCGCACCATGCCGGTCTCCAGCAGACGGCGGGCGTCGAAGACCTGGCGCGCTTCGTCGACGCTGGGGCGGGCGACGAAGGCGCCGCGGCCGGGTTCCAGCGTCACCAGGCGGTCGCGGCTCAGGCGGTTGAGCGCTTCGCGCACCAGCGTGCGCGAGACACCGAAAAGGTCGGCCACCGCCTGCTCGGCGAGCTTGGTGCCGGGCATCAGCCGGCGCTCGACGATGGCGGTGGTGATCGTGTCGACGATCTGCTGCGTCGTCGCGCCGGCGCCGGGCGCACGCCTGGGCGCCTCGTCGGGCGCGAGCGGCAGGGGGTCGGCGGGCGGGCGCGGCATCGGTGTGGCGGGAGTCGCCGATTAGTGTATACACTTTGGTCGACAACACGAACGGACCTCGCATGGGACATCTCAGCACCCACGTGCTCGACACCGCGCACGGCTGCCCCGCGGCCGGCATGGTGGTGACGCTGCAGCGCCTGGACGGCGGCACGGCGACGACGCTGAAGCGCCTGACGCTGAACGCCGACGGCCGTGCCGACGGCCCGCTGCTGGCGGCACACGAGATGGCCGCCGGCCGCTACCGGCTGCTGTTCGAGGTGGCGCCCTACTTCCGTGCGCGCGGCGTCGAACTGCCCGAGCCGCCGTTCCTGGACACCGTGAGCATCGACTTCGGCATCGCCGACGCCGCCGGCCACTACCACGTGCCGCTGCTCGTCAGCCCGTGGAGCCACTCGACCTACCGCGGCTCGTGAGCAGGGCACGGCGCTTGCAAGACCCGACGCGTTAACCTGTCTTCCGCAGTCGCCGTGGGCGGGCGGCCCGGTCTTCCGGGTTGCCCTCGGCGCGACACGAACCGGCTCAGAGCGCCCGCCGTGGTGAGCCCCCTCGCTTCGCGACGATTCCTGCCATGGAAACCTATCTTCTCGACTGGGCCAACCTGCTGCTGCGCTGGGCCCACGTCATCACGGCGATCGCCTGGATCGGCTCGTCGTTCTACTTCGTCTTCCTCGACAGCAGCCTGCTGCCGCCGAGCGACCCCGAGCTGAAACGCAAGGGTGTCGACGGCGAGTTGTGGGCGGTGCACGGCGGCGGCTTCTACAACCCGCAGAAGTACCTCGTCGCGCCCAAGGCGCTGCCCGAGCATCTGCACTGGTTCTTCTGGGAGAGCTACAGCACCTGGCTGACCGGCTTCGGGCTGTTCACGGTGCTCTACCTGTTCCAGGCCGGCACCTTCCTCGTCGACCGCACGCGGCTGGACTGGGCGCCCGGCGCCGCGGTGGCCGCGGCGCTGGCCTTCCTGGCGGTGTTCTGGATCGTCTACGACCTGATCTGCCGCACGCTGGGGCGGCGCGCCGGCGGCGACAAGCTGGTGGGCGCGGCGATCGCGGTCGTCGTCGTCTTCGCCGCCTGGCTGGCCTGCCAGCTGTTCGCCGGCCGCGCGGCCTTCCTGCTGGTCGGCGCGATGATGGCCACGGCGATGAGCGCCAACGTCTTCTTCTGGATCATCCCGGGGCAGCGCACCGTCATCGCGCAGATGAAGGCCGGCCAGCCGGTGGACCCGGTGCACGGCCAGCGCGCCAAGCAGCGCAGCGTGCACAACACCTACTTCACGCTGCCGGTGCTGGTGGCGATGCTGTCCAACCACTACGGCTGGTTGACGCAGGGCACGCACAACTGGGCCGTGCTGGTGGTGCTGATGGCTGCCGGTGCGGCGATCCGCCAGTTCTTCGTCGCCCGGCACAAGGCCAAGCTGAAAGGCGTGCAGCCGCCCTGGGGCTACGCCGCGGCGGGTGTCGTGGCGATCGTCGCGCTGATCGTCTGGCTGGCGCCGGCGCCGCGTGCACCGCAGGCGGCCAGCGCCGCGCCGGTGACGCTGGCGCAGGTGCAGGCGGTCGTCGAGCAGCGCTGCGTGGTCTGCCACAACGCGCAGCTGCAGCAGAAGAACGTCGCGCTGCACACGCCGGAGCTGGTGCGCCAGCATGCGCAAGCGATCTACCAGCAGGCGGTGGTGCTGAAGGCGATGCCGCTGAACAACGCGACGGGCATCAGCGACGACGAGCGTGTGCTGCTGGCGCGCTGGTACGAGGGCGGGGCGAAGTAGCGCAGCCTGAAGCGCGCAGTTCCGGTGCGCGGTTGCGGCGTGTGGCTCCGGCGCGCCCGGGCGTCCTGCGCCGGGACGGGGTTCAGTCCGGCTGGTCGAGCTGCCAGACCGTCGTGCCCCAGTCGCCGCCCAGTTCGGGCATCACCGTGCCCGCGACGAAACGCCGCCGCGCCGGCGCGGCCGGTGTCGTCCACCAGCCGGTGCGCGGGCAAGCCTCGCCCGCCACGCAACGCTCGCGGATGCCGGCGAGCCAGGGGTCCGACGCCCCGGGGATGCCGCCGCCGGAGTCGGCGATCTTCTCGACGAGGGTCCAGGTGGTGGGGATGGCGCGTTCGTCGGTCGTCCGCAGGTCGTTCGGATCGTCCGGAGGCAAGGCGCCGAGCGCTTCCTGACCCGCGATCAGGAACTGCGCGCAGCCGGCTTCGGCGGGCAGATAGACGCCGCTGACCACGATCTTGTCGCCGGTCTTGACTCGTACTTGGGGATTGGGGCGGTAGACGGGCCAGGACGGAGGAGCGTCGAGGGGGCCGCGCGCTTCCTCGTTGTAGTCCCAGCTGAGGTCACCGGGCTCCCAAATGCACTGGCAAGAGCGATCGATGTTGCTGGCTATGCGCCAAGAGTCTCGACGCCCTTGCTCGAACCGTTCCAGATAAAGCCCCGGCATCCAGCGAGTGTCGTAGTCTCGCATTATGGAAACAAAAACGGTCGATAGCCCACCTGCAGAAGCAAGGAAGCCCAACTGACCGTGCGAGACACGGATATACGCCTCATTCAATCCCGCCAAAACGCTTGTCATATTTGGAATGACAACAGCACCCCACGCAATGTCCGGCTGCGCATGAACCGGGCGATTCCGGTAGTCCCGCGGAAGACTCATAAGAATTTGATCGAGCGCACTTTCCGCAGCACTAACACAATCCGCAAAGTGATCGCGCATCAAACCAAAATAGCTCAAGGAAACATAGCGCTGCAGCAGAAAAGGCTCAGACGGATCAAAAGAGACTGTCATATCTGTTCATTTCCCCATTGATTCTTTAGAACCGGCACACCCACCGGCATCAATAGATCATCCACACTCTCGTTTGCATAACTCCACCCGGTCCTTTTCCTGCGCTCCAAGAATGCTGGATCGAGATCCGCCGGATTCACTACGAACTGTTGCGCACCGCCGGATAACCAGAACATCTCTCCAGATTCATTGAGGACCGGCTTCCCAGAAACCTCCAATCGCTGTGACGCGGCAGTGCCTCGCCAAACAGGGAGGCCACCGCCCGGCGGCACAACGTACACGGTGTATTCACCGTTACCGTTCCAGTGAGCCCACACGGCGCACTTCTCCCGCCACTCTCCCTTGCTCTTCAGCGCCCGAAAATCGTCCTCAGCCATCCAAAATGGGCTGTCATCACGCGACCTCGGGTCAACCACACGCACCAAACGCGCACCGGGCGGTAGCCTGTCCGCGACGACTCTTTCCGAGAAACTCTGGAACGCCCCCTTCACCACCGAGGCCTCATCATCACCAATCCCGAAGTGTCCGGGGGGCACCGCCGGCGCTTCAGCCAGAGACGGATGGCGCGCGCGCCTAGACTCATGAACCCAGGGCGGCGGGCGAGAGCGAATCGACTCGACCTCTATGTCGTGGCGCAGTCTTGTCGGAACCAGCTTGTGCCCATTCCGGGCATTCACCATCGCCCGGTACTGCATGTCCCCGCACACCTCCAGCCGCCGCGCCAAGCAGGCGAGCCAATATCGCAGGGGCTCCAAGACCTGCGCAAGACCGTCGTTCAAGCGATCTCGCACGCGACCGAGCGAAGCCAACAGTTCGCCGGCAGCACTGGCACTCGCCGCCGTTCCCCAGCGCTGCACGCGCCCCAGCACCCACTCCAGCGCGTCGATCGCACTGTCGTAGGCAGCACGCAGGCTCTTGGCATCGAGCGAGGCCGCTGACGCGCGGATCTCGGTCGCCAGATGGCGATACGGCTCGTCGATGCGCAACCCGGCCAGCGCCTTGCGCATCGGCGCACTCGCCAGCAACGCATCCAGCCGCGCGATACCGCGCTCGACGGACTCGGCCGTCTCGTTCCAGAGCTTTTGGCCCTCGAGCCAGTTCCGGCCCTTGTAGGCCACCGTGGCGGCCCGATAGACCTCCCGCCGCGCTTCGGCGACCACGACCTTCAACCCGGTCTTCACCAGGCTGCCCAGCGTCGGAAACAACCCGACCAGCGTCAACGCCAGCGCCACCCAACGCCACGGATCGTTCTCGTCCTCCCGCAGCGCCCGCACATTGGCCACCAGGTCGCGCAGGTCGCTGAGCTGGTCGACCAGCGGGATCATCGAGATCAGGCCGCCGGTGACCGTCTGCGCCGTCGTCGGGTTGTCGGCGAAGTCGCCCTGCAGCACCACCCACACCCACTCGGCCACCGCTTCGGCGTCGCTGCGCCAGCGCGCCGGCGCGCTGGTGAACCAGGCGAGTGCGTTCTCCAAGGGGTTGGCGTCGGACATCGGCGCGTTGATACGCGCCGGCATCACGCCCCGCATCGCCCCGGCGGGTGGGCCGCCCCTTCCGGGCGCCAGTCACCTTGGCGACCGCTGCGGGCCATCCCGCATGCGGCAGCGCCGGGGGCTTGGACAGAATGGGTCGAGCCCCGCCGGCACCGCGTCGGACGCCGGCCCCAGAACAGACCAGGAGACAAGAATGAACGGCCTGATGATGCAGCAGCCGCTGCTGATCTCTTCGCTGCTGGTGCACGCCGAGCGCCACCACGGCGACCGCGAGGTCGTCTCGCGCCGCGTCGAAGGCGACATCCACCGCTATACCTACCGCGAGATGGCGGCCCGCGCGCGGCGCCTGGCCAACGCGCTGGCGGCGCTGGGCGTCAAACCGTCCGAGCGGGTCGGCACGCTGGCCTGGAACGGCTACCGCCATATGGAGCTGTACTACGCGGTCTCCGGCGCCGGCTCGGTGCTGCACACCATCAACCCGCGCCTGCATCCCGACCAGATCGTCTACATCGCCGACCACGCCGAGGACCAGGTGCTGTGTTTCGACCTGAGCTTCCTGCCGCTGGTGCAGGCGGTGGCCGGGCGCACGAAGACGATCCGCCACTTCGTCGCGATGACCGACCGCGCGCACATGCCGGCCGACCCGAAGATCCCCAACCTGCTCTGCTACGAGGATCTGCTTGAGGCGCAGGACGACCACTACGACTGGCCCGAGTTCGACGAGAACACCGCCAGCTCGCTCTGCTACACCTCGGGCACCACCGGCAACCCCAAGGGCGTTCTCTACAGCCACCGCTCGACGGTGCTGCACACCTTCGCGATCGCCCTGCCCGACGCGCTGAACTGTTCGGCCAACGACAGCATCCTGCCGGTGGTGCCGATGTTCCACGTCAACGCCTGGGGCCTGCCGTACGCGGCCTGCATGACCGGCGCCAAGCTCGTCTTCCCCGGCCCGGGGCTGGACGGCAAGTCGCTGTATGAACTCTTCGAGGCCGAGCAGGTGACGGTCTCGGCCGGCGTGCCGACCGTCTGGCAGGCGCTGCTGGCCTACGTCGACGCGAACAAGCTGAAGTTCAGCTCGATGCGCCGCACCGTCGTCGGCGGCTCGGCCTGCCCGCCGGCGATGCTGCGCAAGTTCGCCGAGGACTACAACGTGCACGTGCTGCACGCCTGGGGCATGACGGAGATGAGCCCGGTCGGCACGGTGGCCGCGTTCAAGCCGCAGCATCTGGCGCTGCCGGTCGAGGAGCGCTACACGGTGATGGCCAAGCAGGGCCGCGCGGTCTACGGCGTCGACATGAAGATCGTCGACCCCGCCGGACGCGAGCTGCCCTGGGGCGGCGCGGCCTCGGGCGACCTGCTGGTGCGCGGGCCCTGGGTGCTGTCGCGCTACTTCAAGGGCGAGGGTGGCGACCCGCTGCGCGGCGGCTGGTTCCCGACCGGCGACGTCGCACGCATCGACGCCGAGGGCTACATGCAGATCACCGACCGCAGCAAGGACGTCATCAAGTCCGGCGGCGAATGGATCGGCTCGATCGACCTGGAGAACATCGCGATGGCGCACCCGGCGGTGGCCATCGCCGCCTGCATCGCCGTGCCACACCCCAAGTGGGACGAGCGCCCGCTGCTGGTCGTCGTGCGCAAGCCCGGCGCCGAGCTGACGCGCGAGGAGCTGCTGGCCTTCTACGAAGGCAAGATCGCCAAGTGGTGGACACCCGACGACGTCGTCTTCGTCGACGCCATCCCGCTCGGCGCCACCGGCAAGATGCAGAAGAACAAGCTGCGCGAGATGCTGAAGGACTACCGGCTGCCGGCGGCCTGATCGTCGTCGGCGACGGCCGGCCCGAACAGGTGCCGCCAGGCGTGCGCACGCAGCGTGCGCAACTCCGGGCTGTCCGTGCCGGCCGCGGCGGCGGCCAGCGAACCGCTCGACTGGTTGGCCGCGACGTAGAGCCGGCGCACCAGCGTCACCCGGTCGCGCTTGTGCGGCATCGCCCAATGCCCCGGCGCCGCCAGCCCCGCCTGCTGCAGCACCAGCGCGCCGAGGTTGTAGGCCGCCACCTCGTCGGGCAGCGTCACGAAGCCGTCGCGGCTGTCGAACAGCGCCAGCGGCGGCTTGGAGAAGTCGCGCTCCAGGTTCAGCGGCGCGTCGGCGCCGTGCAGCACCCGGTTCAGGCGTTCGTAGACCGCCAGCGAGCCGAACGACGGATAGTGGTCGCCGTAGAACAGCACGAGGGTGCGCCGCGGCCGCGACTTCAGCTGCTCCAGAAAGCCGCAGAACGCACGCTCGTGGTCGTAGAGCATCGACGCGTACTGCGTCAGCGCCAGGGCGTCGTCGTCGAGCCCGGCCGGCAGACGCGCGGCCAGCCCCGGCTCCAGCGGGAAGCGGCCCTCCCAGTCGTAGGGCAGGTGCGCCATCATCGAGACGGCGTGCACGAGGCGCGGCTCGGCGCCCGGGGCGTCCAGGCGCTTCAGGATCTGGTCGAAGAGCACGCGGTCGTCGACGTACTGTCCGCGCCGGGCCGCACCGGGCAGGTCCTCGAGGCCGGCGTAGTCGTCGATGCCCAGCGCGGCGTAGGCCTGCGGGCGGGAGAAGAAGTCGCGGTGGAAGGTGTGCACGGCCTGGGTGCGCCAGCCACGGTCGCGCAGCACACGCGGCAGGGCCGACACGACCGGCCGCGACAGGTACATCTGGAACGGCACCGAGCCCGGCGGCAGCATCGCGTAGGGGTAGCCGGTCAGCAGCTCGAACTCGACGTTGGCCGTGAAGCCGCCCCAGGCCGGTGACACGAGGCGCGACTCGGGTGCCGCGGCGAGGCAGCCGTAGGGCTTGCCGAAGAGCTGCTCCGGCAGCCGGGTGAAGGACTCCGACAGCAGCAGCACGATGTCGGGACGTTCACCGCCAGGCCCTGCCGCCGGCGACGCGGCGGCATCCAGCGCCCGGGCCGCGGCCAGGTCGTCGGCCGCCGGGCGGGGGATGCCGATGAACGGCAGGTTGACCGCGAACGCGTAGTACGGCCCGAAGTTGGCGAAGTTCGCGCCCTGGTCCCAGGTGATGTTGTGCACCTGCCCGGACAGGCCCCGGGGCGTCGGCGGCAGCACCACGCCCCAGGCGCAGACACCGACCAGGCCGGCGGCGGCAACCGCCGAGCGGGCGATGCCGCGGCGGCGGCGGAACACGGCATGCCGCCAGCGCCACGCCAGCACGAGCAGCACCGCCGCCGCCGCAGCCGCCAGCGCCGCCACCGCCGCGAGCGACCAGCCGAGAAAAGCCGCGAAGTCGGCGAGATTGCCGACGAACCACAGGTCCCAGGGCAGCAGCGGCATGTCCAGCTCGAGCATCTTGCGCGCGGAGACCACCGCCACCGTGCCCAGCAGCGTGATCGCCGTCAGCGCCGCCGCCAGCGGCGTGAAGACCAGACGCGCCAGCGCATACAGCGTCAGGCCGAAGAGCGCGTTCAGCAGGTCGACCTCCCAGGCCAGCGTGTCGCGCGCGCTGAAGAGCCAGAGATGCCGCTGCGGCCAGCGCATCGCGAACAGGTCCGCCCAGTGCACGGCGCTGTAGGCGCAGGCCGCTGCCGCCGCCGGCCCGGCCAGCCAGCGCAACGCGGCGAGCCATCGTGCGCTGGCGGCGGGCGGAGGGGAATCGGCGGTTGATCGCGGCGGCTCGGGGCCGCGCTGCAGCTCGGACATGGCGGCACTGTAGGCCCGGCCATCGCCGGCCGCAGGGCAAACTCTCCAGGGACGTGCATTGCTGTGCAAAGCCCGGCCGCAGCGCCCTCGCGCGCACGCATCACGCGCGTGCGGCCTCGCAGGCGATGGAATCGCCTCGTAACCGACCTGAGCATGGGCAAGCCACTTGTCCTGGCGCAGATGCCGTTTTGCCCGGCTTCATACCGCGCCTGCCGCTTGATCTGGCGCAATCGGCACCCCGTAGGGGTACTGGAAAGTGCCTCCACCCGCCTGTAGGCCGGGTAGGGGTGACAACATGCAACACAGTTTCCAGATGCCCGACGGCGCCCTGGCTGAACGACCAGCGCGCCCGCCATTGCGTCCGACGACGACGGCTCGCCCGAGCGCCGCGCCGGTGCGCGAAGACGACCGGCCCGAGACCCGTGGTCCGGACGCGCGCACCTGGCAAGGTCTCTTCGGCACGCCGGCGCTGTCCACCGCCGAGCAGCTCGCGCTGTCCTCGATCGCCCGCGTGCGCACCGTGCCCGCCGGCGCGACCGTGTTCGACCGTCGCGACGGCGCCAACGCGCTGGTGCTGGTGCAGAGCGGCGACGTCGCGCTGGGCTATCGCGGCGCCGACGGCGTCTTCCACATCGAACGTCCGGTGCGCGGCCCGGCCTGGCTGGACCAGAGCTCGGCGTGGCTGCACGAGAACCACGCGCTCGATGCCCGTGCGACGACCGAAGCGGTCGTCGTCGAGCTGCCGCGTGACGCGGTCCAGGCGCTGATCGAGCGGTACCCCGCGCTCGGCCGCCACCTCGTCGCCAGCCTCGCGCGTGAAGTGCAGACGCTGCAGATGAACACGCACGAGCTGATGCACAAGGACGCGCCGGCACGTTTCGCCGCGTGGCTGGTGCAGCGCATCGAGCTGACCGACGCCGCCGGCCTGCGCGGCGTGGTGCGCCTGACCGAACGCAAGCGCGACATCGCGTCGCAACTCGCGATCACCCCGGAGACGCTGTCGCGCCTGATGCGCAGCCTCACCCGCCAGGGCGTGATCTCGGTGGCCGGCTACAACGTCCAGGTGCTCGACGCACCGGCGCTGCGCCAGATCGCCACCGGCGGCTGATTCCTCCTCAAGGAACGTCGAAGATTCGCGGGGGCTTCAAGCCCCCGCTTTTTCTTTGTGCGGTCAGCTGCGCGCCAGCAGCTGCGCGACGACGGCGACAGCGATGACCGCCGGCTCCTTGCCGGCGATGCCCGGCAGCCCGATCGGGCAGACCAGGCGCGCCAGCGCCTCGGCCGAATGGCCGCGTGCCGCCAGCCGGGCGAGGAAACGTTCGCGCTTGGTGCGCGAGCCGATCAGGCCGACGAAACCCAGGTCCGGCCGCGCCAGCGCCGCGTGCACGATCTCCAGGTCCAGGTCGTGGCGGTGCGTCATCACCAGCACGCAGGCGCCTGCCGGCGCGCGTGCCACCTCGTCGGCGGCCGCGGCGGCCACCACCGCCTGCACCTGAGGCGGCAGCTCGACGCCGTCGAAGGCGTCCTCGCGTTCATCGACCCATTGCACGCGGCAGCGGATCTCGTCGAGCACGCGCACGATGGCGCGGCCGACGTGGCCGGCGCCGTGCAGCTGCAGCACGAAACGCGGCGCCGGCAGCGGCCAGGTCTCGGGCGGGCAGTCCGACAGCGGCAGAAAGGCCAGCGTCGCATGGCCGCCGCAGCACTGGCCCAGCGCCGGACCCAGCGGCACGGCCCATTCGGGCTCGACGGCTTCGCCGCGCAGCAGTGCACGGGCTCGTGCGATCGCCTTCAGCTCCAGGTGCCCGCCGCCGATCGTGCCTTCGGTCGTGTCGGCCGCGACCAGCATGCGCGTGCCGGCTTCGCGCGGCACCGAGCCGCGCACCGCACGCAGCTCGACGACGACCGCCGGCCGGCGTTCGCGGCGCCAGCGTGCGGCCGTGGCGGCCAGCCTCACGCGGCGCTCCGCACCGCCTGCACGGCGGCGAGGATGGCTTCGCTGGTGGCCGGCGCCGACAGCGGCGGGTCGACACGGTGGCCGCCGGCGGCCGAGACGGCGTCGCGGATGGCGAAGAAGACCGAGAACGGCAGCAGCAGCGGCGGCTCGCCGACGGCCTTGCTGCGGTGGATGCTGTCCTGCGCGTTGGGCCGGCCGAACAGGCGCACGTGGAACTCGGGCGGCACGTCGTTGGCGGTCGGGATCTTGTAGGTGCTCGGCGAATGCGTGGCCAGCCGCCCGGTCTTCGGGTGCCAGACCAGCTCTTCCATCGTCATCCAGCCCATGCCCTGCACGAAGGCGCCTTCGACCTGGCCGATGTCCAGCGCCGGGTTCAGCGAGGCGCCGACGTCGTGCAGCACGTCGGCGCGCAGCAGCCGCCATTCGCCGGTCAGCGTGTCGACCAGCACCTCGCTGCAGGCGGCACCCCAGGCGAAGTAGTAGAAGGGTTTGCCGCTCATCGTCTGGCGGTCCCAGGACAGGCCGGGCGTGGCGTAGAAGCCTTCGCTCCAGAGCTGCACCCGCTCCAGGTAGGCGGCGTTGCAGAGTTCGGCGAAGGACATCGAATGGCCGCCGGCCAACACGCGGCCGTCGGCGAAGCTCACGTCCTCGGCGGCGACGCCCCAGCGCCGCGCGGCGAAGGCCACCAGCCGCTCGCGGATACGGCGCGCGGCGTCCTGCGCCGCCTTGCCGTTGAGATCGCTGCCGGTCGAGGCCGCGGTGGCCGAGGTGTTGGCGACCTTCTGCGTGTCGGTGGCGGTCACGCGCACCGCCTCGAACGGCAGGCCGAGCTCGTGCGCGACGACCTGGGCGACCTTGGTGTTCAGCCCCTGGCCCATCTCGGTGCCGCCGTGGTTCACCAGCACCGAGCCGTCGAGGTAGACGTGCACCAGCGCACCGGCCTGGTTCAGGTGCACGACATTGAACGAGATGCCGAACTTCAGCGGCGTCAGCGCCAGCCCCTTCTTCAGCACCGGGCTGGCGGCGTTGAAGGCGGCGACGGCCTCGCGGCGCGCGGCGTAGCCGCTGCTGGCGGCCAGCTCGTCGACCAGCGGCGCGACGATGTTGTCCTCGACCCGCTGGCCGTAAGGCGTCAAGTCACGTTCACCGACGCCGTAGAAGTTGGCGCGGCGAACGTCCAGCGCGTCGCGGCCCAGGCGGCGTGCGACGCTGTCCAGCGCGTACTCGATCGCGAACGCGCCCTGCGGCCCGCCGAAACCTCGGAAGGCGGTGTTGCTCTGGGTGTTGGTGCGCGCCGCGTAACCCTGCATCGCGACGTCGGGCAGCCAGTAGCAGTTGTCGAAGTGGCACAGCGCACGCGTCACCACCGGCCCGGACAGGTCGGCCGAGTGGCCGGCGTTGGCGACCATCGTGACCTCGGCGCCGAGCACACGCCCGGCGTCGTCATGGCCCAGCGCGAGCTGGTAGCGGAAGCCGTGTCGCCGCCCGGTGACGAGGAAGTCGTCGTCACGGTCCAGCCGCAGCTTCACCGGCCGGCCGGTGCGCACCGCCGCCACCGCGGCGACGCAGGCCGGCAGCGCCGACTGCGACTCCTTGCCGCCGAAGCCGCCACCCATGCGCCGGCACTCGACCTGCACCGCATGCGACGGCCGGTGCAGCGCGTGCGCGACCAGGTGCTGCATCTCGCTCGGGTGCTGCGTCGAGCACAGCACTTTCATGCCGCCCTGCTCCTGCGGCTGGGCGTAGGCGATCTGGCCTTCGAGATAGAAGTGCTCCTGGCCACCGACGCCGAAGTCGAGTTCGACACGGTGCGGCGCCGCGGCCAAGGCAGCCGCCGCGTCGCCGCGCGCCAGCCGCAGCGGCGGCACGACGTGCTGGCCGGCGGCATGGGCCTGCATCGCGTCCAGCACCGGCGGCAGCGCATCGAAGCTGATGACCTCCTTCGCCAGCGCCGCCGCGCGCCGCGCGGCTTCGCGTGTCGTCGCGACGACGGCGTAGACCGGCTGGCCCAGGTGGCGCAGCGTGGCACCTGGGCCTCCGGCGAGGATGGGCTCGTCCTTCACGAGCGAGCCGCACTGGTTCTCGCCGGGGATGGCGTCGGCGCAGAAGGCGTCGACGACCCCCGGCACGGCGCGCACACGCGCCAGGTCGACGCTGCGCAGCACGCCGTGCGCCACCGGCGACAGGCCCAGCGCGGCGTGCAGCGTGCCGGCGAGCTCCGGCAGGTCGTCGGTGTAGGGCGCGCTGCCGGCGACGTGCGCCTCAGCCGACTCGTGCGGGCGCGAGCGGCCGACGACGGCCGTCGCGGGCAACGGATGCGCCGGCGCGTTCAAACTTGCACCTCACGCTGCCAGACATCCAGCGCTGCCGCAGGCAACGGCGCGTCGGGCCGGGTTTCGAGCCAGAGCCGTTCGAGCAGGTTCTTCGCGACCTGCATGCGGTAGGCCGCGCTGGCGCGCAAATCGCTCAGCGGCGTGTAGTCGGCGTCGAGCGCCGCCTGCGCGGCGCGCAGCGCGGTTTCGTCCCAGCGCCGGCCTTGCAATGCCGCCTCGGCCGCCGCGGCGCGTTTGACCGTCGCCGCCATGCCGCCGTAGGCCAGGCGCACCTGCTGCACGGTGTCGCCGTCCAGACGCAAGGCGAAGGCGGCGCAGACGGCCGAGATGTCCGAGTCGTGGCGCTTGGAGATCTTCCAGCCGCGCACGACAGTGCCCGGCGCGGCGTGCGGCACGACGATGGCCTGCACGAACTCGCCCGGCTCGAGCCGGTTCTTCAGGTAGTCGACGTAGAAGTCGGCGAGCGCCAGCTCGCGCACACGTTCGCCGCGGCGCAGCACGAGGCGCGCGTCCAGGGCCAGCAGCACCGGCGCCGAGTCGCCGATCGGCGAGCCGTTGGCAACGTTGCCACCCATCGTGCCGGCGTGGCGCACCGGCGGCGACGCGAAGCGCCGCCACAGTTCGGCCAGCTGCGGATGCTCGGCGGCGAGCGCGGCCCAGGCGTCTTCGAGCGACGCCGCGGCGCCGATGACCAGCGCGTCGTCGCGGCGTTCGACGCGGCGCAGCTCGGCCACGTCGCCGGTCCAGATCAGCTCGGGCAACAGCCGCAATTGCTTGGTCACCCACAGGCCGATGTCGGTGCCGCCGCCGAGCAGGCGCGCGTCGGGCCGCGCTTCGTGCAGCGCGGCGAGCTCGCCGACGCTGCGCGGCGCGTGGAAGCCCGAGGCGGTGTGCAGCGGCGGAGCCGCGCGCATCTGCTGCAGCGCGGCGACGACCGGCGCCGTGTCCAGGCGCAGCGGCGGCGCGTCGAACATCGCCAGCCCGGCGTCGAGGATCGGCCGGTAGCCGGTGCAGCGGCAGAGGTTGCCCGCCAGCTCGTCGGCCAGCTCCTGGCGTGTCGGCCGCGTGCCGGCGGCCTGGTGGCGCTCGTAGGCCGCCCACAAGGACATCACGAAGCCCGGCGTGCAGAAGCCGCACTGCGACCCGTGGTGCGCCACCAGCGCCTGCTGCACCGGATGCAGCACGCCGCCGGGCGCGACGTCCTCGACGGTGAACAGCGCGCGCCCGTCCAGCGTCGGCAGGAAGCGGATGCAGGCGTTGACGGTCTCGAGCTTCAGCCGGCCGTCCTCACCCAGCTCGCCGATGACCACGGTGCAGGCGCCGCAATCGCCTTCGGCGCAGCCCTCCTTGGTGCCGACCAGGCGCTGCTCCTGGCGCAGCCACTCCAGCACGCTGAGGGTGGCCGGCGCGTCGGCGATCTCGACGATGCGCTGGCGGTGGAAAACGCGGATCGGACGGGGTTCGCTCATCGGCAAGGCATCGGATGCGGTGGGACCACGGTACAGCGCAAGCGGCACGGGCGTGCAGCACGGGCAGAATATCGCCACCCGCGACGCGGCCCGGTGCACAGGGCCCGCGCGAGATCACCACCACCGTGAAGCCCGAACGCAGCGCCCCCGAGGTCGACCTGCGCGCTGCCCTCGGCATGCGCGTGCCTGCTTGCGCGCTGTTTTGCATGCAATCCGCGGGCCTGCCCCGGTGCACCAGCACGGAACGGAGTGCCCGGTGAACAAACTCGCGCTGCACGGCGACCTGCTGGACTTCGAGGCCACGCCGGCCTGGGGCGACCCGGCGCTGCACGGCGTGCGCTGGCGCCCCGACCACTGGCTGCTGATCGAGGACGGCCGCATCGCCGGCACCCTGCCCGGCCGTGAGCCGCCCGGCGAGGACTGGCGGCGCGAGGAGCACAGCGGCCGGCTGCTGATGCCCGGCTTCATCGACACCCACGTGCACTGCCCGCAGCTCGACGTCATCGCGAGCTGGAGCCCCGGCCTGCTGCACTGGCTGGACACCTACACCTTCCCGGCCGAGCAGCGTTTCGCCGACCCCGAGGTCGCCGCCGCCGGCGCCGGGCTGTTCCTGGACGCGCTGCTGGCGCACGGCACGACCAGCGCCGTCGTCTTCCCCACGGTGCACGCGGCTTCGGCCGAGGCGCTGTTCGCCGCCGCCAGCGCGCGCGGCATGCGCCTCGTTGCCGGCAAGGTGCTGATGGACCGCGGCGCGCCGCCGGCGCTGACCGACGACGTCGCCGGCGCCGAACGCGACTGCGAGACCCTGATCGCACGCTGGCACGGCCAGGGACGCAATGCCTACGCGGTGACGGTGCGTTTCGCGATCACCAGCACGCCGGAGCAGCTGGCGATGGCCGGCCGCCTGCTGGCACGCCACGAAGGTCTGTACCTGCAGACCCACGTCGCCGAGAACCGCGACGAGGTCGCCGAGGTCGCGCGCCTGTTCCCCGAGGCGCGCAGCTACCTCGACGTCTACCACCGCCACGGCCTGCTGGGCCCGCGTTCGGTGCTGGCGCACGGCATCTGGCTCGACGACGAGGACCGTCGCCTGCTCGCCGCCACCGGCGCGCAGATCGCCTTCTGCCCGACGAGCAACCTGTTCCTCGGCAGCGGCCTGTTCGACTGGCAGGCCGCGATGGCCCACGGCCACAAGGTGTCGATCGCCACCGACGTCGGCGGCGGCACCAGCCTGTCGATGCAGCGCACGCTGGCCGAGGGCTACAAGGTGCAGGCGCTGCGCGGCACGCAGCTGACCGCTTGGCGCGCGCTGCACGCGGCCACACGCGGCGCCGCCGAGGCGCTGGGCCTGGGCGCCGAGATCGGCCACTTCGACGTCGGCGCGACGGCCGACGTCGTCGCCTGGGACTGGGCGCACGGCGCCGCAGCATCGCACCGCGACGCCGTGGCGCGTGGCGCGGTGGCATCGCTGCCGGCGCAGGACCTGCACGCGCGTGTCTTCGCCTGGATGACGCTGGCCGACGAGCGCAACGTCGCCGCCGCCTGGGTGGCCGGCGTGCCGCGTTTCGAACGCGGCCGCATGCTTCAAAATGTCGACATTGGCACGGCGCTTGCGACCCGTCCCGATCCACGAGACCCCCAACACGCCGACGGCGCCGACGTCCGTTCGCGGCACTCCTGAGTCCATGTACCGCCTCGAACTCGACGGCATCACCAAGCAATACCCCGCGGTGCGCGCCAACGACGGCGTCGGCCTGCGCGTCAAGCCGGGCGAGATCCACGCCGTGCTCGGCGAGAACGGCGCCGGCAAGTCGACGCTGATGAAGGTGATCTACGGCGCCGTGCAGCCCGACGCCGGCACGATCCGCTGGAACGGCCGGCCGGTGACGGTGAAGAGCCCCGCCGAAGCGCGTGCGCTGGGCATCAGCATGGTCTACCAGCACTTCTCGCTGTTCGACACGCTGACCGCGGCCGAGAACGTCTGGCTCGGGCTGGACAAGGCGATGAAGCTGCCCGAGGTGACGCGCCGCATCACCGAGGTCGCGCACACCTACGGCCTGGACGTCGACCCGCTGCGCCCGGTGCACACGCTGTCGGTCGGCGAGCGCCAGCGCGTGGAGATCGTGCGCGCGCTGCTGACCGACCCGCAGCTCCTGATCCTCGACGAGCCGACCTCGGTGCTGACGCCGCAGGCCGTCGACAAGCTCTTCGTCACGCTGCGCCAGCTCGCCGAGCGCGGCACCAGCATCCTCTACATCAGCCACAAGCTCGACGAGATCCGCTCGCTGTGCCACCACTGCACGGTGCTGCGCGGCGGCAAGGTCACCGGCGAGGTCGACCCGACGCTGGAGAGCAACGCCAGCCTGTCGCGGCTGATGATCGGCGCCGAGCCGCCGCAGCTGCAGCACGGCACGCGCCCGGCGGGCGACGTCGTGCTCGCGGTGAAGGGCCTGTCGCTGGCGCGCGAGGACCAGTTCGGCGTCGACCTGAAGGACATCGGCTTCGACGTGCGCGCCGGCGAGATCGTCGGTGTCGCCGGCGTCTCGGGCAACGGCCAGCAGGAGCTGATGGCCGCGCTGTCCGGCGAGGACCGGCGCGCGCCGCACGGCAGCATCCGCCTGTTCGGCCGCGACATCGCCCACCACGGCGCGCGCAAGCGCCGCCACGAGGGCCTGCACTTCGTGCCCGAGGAACGCCTGGGCCGCGGCGCGGTGCCGACGCTGAGCCTGGCGCAGAACACGCTGCTGACGCGCACCGAGACGGTGTCGCGTGGCGGCTGGATCCCGAGCGCGCGTGTCACGGCGCTGGCCGACTCGATCATCCAGCGCTTCAACGTCAAGGCCGGCGGCCCGGGCGCGGCGGCCAAGAGCCTGTCCGGCGGCAACCTGCAGAAGTTCATCGTCGGCCGCGAGATCGACGCCGACCCGAAGCTGCTGATCGTCAGCCAGCCGACCTGGGGCGTGGACGTCGGCGCCGCGGCGCTGATCCGCGGCGAGCTGCTGAAGCTGCGCGACGCCGGCTGCGCGCTGCTCGTCGTCAGCGAGGAGCTGGAAGAACTGTTCGAGATCAGCGACCGGCTGATCGTCATCGCCCAGGGGCGCGTGTCGCCGTCGATTCCCGTCGCCGAGGCGACGATCGAGAAGATCGGCGAATGGATGAGCGGCCTGTGGGCGCCGCGGGAGACGGCCTGATGTTGAAGCTCGAGGCACGGCCCGAGCCGTCGAAGTGGATGTCGATCGCCTCGCCGCTGCTGGCGCTGGCGATCACGGTGCTGATCGGCGTGGTGCTCTTCGTCCTGCTCGGCAAGGACCCGGTGCGCGGCCTGCAGGTGTTTTTCGTCGAGCCGGTGAAGAACCTGTACGCGCTGTCGGAGCTGAGCGTCAAGGCGACGCCGCTGATCCTGATCGCGCTGGGGCTGGCGGTCTGCTACCGCTCCAACGTCTGGAACATCGGCGCCGAGGGCCAGTTCGTCATCGGCGCGCTGGCCGCCGGCTGGGTGGCGATGCAGGCGCCGGCGCTGGCCTGGATGGGGCGCGGCATCGTCGTCGTGATCCTGTTCGCCGGCGTGCTGGGCGGCATGGTCTGGGCCGGCGTCGTCGCGGCATTGCGCGACCGTTTCCACGCCAACGAGATCCTGGTCAGCCTGATGCTGGTCTACGTCGCCGAGATGATCCTCGGCTGGCTGGTCTACGGCCCCTGGAAGGACCCGAACGGCTACAACTTCCCGCAGACCATCACCTTCGACGCGCTGACCAAGATCCCGCGCCTCGTCGACGGCCTGCGCGCCAACATCGGCGTCGTCATCGCGCTGGTCGCGGTGGTCGGCTTCTGGGCGTTCATGTTCCGCACCTACCGGGGCTTCCAGCTGCAGGTCGGCGGCCTGGCGCCGGCGGCGGCGCGTTACGCCGGCTTCTCGTCGCGCAGCGCGCTGTGGACCTCGCTGCTGCTGTCCGGCGGCATGGCGGGGCTGGCCGGCGGGCTGGAGGCGGCCGGGCCGCTGGGCCAGCTGACGCCGTACGTGCCGGCCGGCTACGGCTTCGGCGCGATCATCGTCGCCTTCGTCGGCCGCCTGCACCCGGTGGGCATCGTCTTCTCCGGGATCCTGATGAGCATGTTCTACATCGGCGGCGAACTCGCGCAGTCGCGCCTGGGCCTGCCCAAGTCGCTGACCGGCGTCTTCCAGGGCCTGCTGCTGTTCACGCTGCTGGCCTGCGACACGCTGATCCACTACCGCGTGCGCTGGTGGCACGCGGCGCGCGCCAAGGCCTGAGACCGCGATGGACTTCACCACCCTCCCCCTGCTGATCGCGGCGACGCTGAACGCCGGCACGGTGCTGGCCATCGCCGCGCTGGGCCTGCTGATCAACGAACGCGCCGGCATCGTCAACCTCGGCGCCGAAGGCCTGATGCTGGTCGCCGCGATCGCCGGCTTCGCCACCGCGATGCACACCGGCAGCGACTGGCTGGGCTTCGCCGCCGGCATCGGCGCCGGGGCACTGCTGTCGGCGCTGTTCGGCCTGCTGGTCATCTGGCTGAACACCAACCAGTACGCCAGCGGCCTGGCGCTGAGCCTGTTCGGCGCCGGCTTCTCGGCCTTCGTCGGCATCGGCTACGTGCAGGGCAAGCTCGGCGAGCGGCCGTCGTTCGCCGTGCCCTTCCTGTCGGACATCCCGTTCGTCGGCCCGGCCTTCTTCCGCCAGCACCCGATGGTCTACCTGGCGATCGCGCTGGCCGTGGCGCTGGCCTGGTTCCTCTACCGCTCGCGCGCCGGTCTGGTGCTGCGTGCGGTCGGCGAGTCGCCCGAGTCGGCGCACGCGCTGGGTTATCCGGTGCGCAAGATCCGCCTGGCGGCCGTGGTCGCCGGCGGCGCGCTGTGCGGGCTGGCCGGGGCCTACCTGTCGGTGATCTACACGCCGCTGTGGGTCGAGGGCATGGTCGCCGGCAAGGGCTGGATCGCGCTGGCGCTGACGACCTTCGCGACCTGGCGCCCGGCACGAGTGCTGCTTGGGGCCTACCTGTTCGGCGGCGTCACGATGCTGCAGTTCCACCTGCAGAGTCAGGGCGTCGAGATCCCGAGCCAGTTCCTCAGCATGCTGCCCTACGTCGCGACGATCGTCGTGCTGGTGCTGATTTCCCGCAATCCGGCGTGGATCCGGATCAACATGCCGGCCTCGCTCGGCAAACCGTTCTTCCCCGGTTCGTGAGCCGGGCCAATAATTTCCTCTTTCGTCACCCCCTGGAGAAAAGACCGATGTCTTTCGAATCGAAGCGCTCGCTGCTGAAGCTGGCCGGCTGGTCCACGCTCGCGGCGGCCGCCGCCCTCGTCGGCTGCGGCAAGAAGGAAGAAGCGGCGCAACCGAC
This sequence comes from Rubrivivax benzoatilyticus JA2 = ATCC BAA-35, assembly GCF_000190375.1. GTDB lineage: Bacteria > Pseudomonadota > Gammaproteobacteria > Burkholderiales > Burkholderiaceae_C > Rubrivivax > Rubrivivax benzoatilyticus. Next base: position 11,530 of record NZ_AEWG01000040.1, on the reverse strand, counting down.
GGCCGAACCGGCGTCGGCGCCGGCCTCGGCCGCTGCGGCCAAGCCCGAACCGCTGAAGATCGCGTTCGCCTACGTCGGCCCGGTGGGTGACGGCGGCTGGACCTTCGCCCACGACAACGCGCGCAAGAAGCTCGAAGCCGAGTTCGGCGACAAGATCGTCACCACCTTCGTCGAGAAGGTGCCCGAGGCCGCCGACGCCGAGCGTGTGTTCCGCGACCTGATCGGCCAGGGCAACAAGCTGGTCTTCGGCACGACCTTCGGCTACATGGAGCCGATCCAGAAGGTCGCCGCCGACGCCAAGGACGTGAAGTTCGAGCACGCCACCGGCTACAAGCAGGGCGAGAACATCCGCACCTACGACAGCCGCACCTACGAGGGCGCGTACATGGCCGGCGTGATCGCCGGCTCGATGACCAAGAGCAACACGCTGGGCGTCGTCGGCTCGATCCCCATCCCCGAGGTCATCCGCAACATCAACAGCTTCACGCTGGGTGCGCAGAGCGTGAACCCGAAGATCAAGACCAAGGTGGTCTGGGTCAACGAGTGGTTCAACCCGCCCAAGGAGACCGAAGCCGCGCAAAGCCTGATCAACGGCGGCGCCGACATCCTGTTCCAGAACACCGACTCGTCGGCCGTGCTGCAGACCGCCGCGAAGAACAAGAAGTTCGCCTTCGGCTGGGACAGCGACATGACGGCCTACGCGCCGGAAGCGCACCTGGCCTCGGCGATCATCGACTGGTCGCCGTACTACATCAAGGCCACCAAGGAAGCGCTGGAAGGCACCTGGACCGGCGGCAGCGCCACCTGGTGGGGCGTCAAGGAAGGCGCGATCGACATCGTCTCGATCAGCGACAAGGTGCCGGCCGAGACCAAGACCAAGATCGACGAAGTCAAGGCCGGCCTGAAGGACGGCAGCTTCGCGATCTGGAAGGGCCCGATCGTCACCAACGCCGGCAAGGAAGTGCTGAAGGCCGGCGAGGTGGCCGACGACCAGTTCCTGGGCGGCATCAACTTCTTCGTCAAGGGCGTCGAGGGTAAGGTTCCGACGGGGAAGTGAGAGCCCCCGGCCGCCTGGCGGCCGCCCCCCGAGGGGGGCAACCTGACCGGACCGGGGGACCCGGATCCGGTCAGGCGCGTTAACACCGCCGCTCCCCTGACCGCCTGCGGCGGTCTGTCCCCAGGGGGGGACAAATGCAAAGGCCACCGTGGTTCGCGCACGGTGGTCTTTTCTTTGTTCGGGCGGCCCTGACCGCCTGCGGCGGTCTGTCCCCAGGGGGACAAATGCAAAGGCCACCGTGGTTCGCGCACGGTGGCCATTTCTTTGTTCGGGCGGCCCTGACCGCCTGCGGCGGTCTGTCCCCAGGGGGGACAAATGCAAAGGCCACCGTGGTTCGCGCACGGTGGCCTTTTCGTTGTTCGCGCGGGCGAAAAAAAAGCGGCACCCGAGGGTGCCGCTAAAGCTGAGGTACCGTGGCGGGCGCCCCCGCCAGGGTTTTAGAACTTGTGGCGGATGCCGACGGCGAAGGTGTCGCCGGTGTCGGCGCCGGTCACCTTGTCTTGCATGTAGATCGCGTAGACGTCGGTGCGCTTGGACAGGTTGTAGTCGTAGCCCAGCGTGAAGGTCTTGTTGGTCTTCTCGACCGCGTTGCCGTCTTCCTTGGCGTGGCCGTACTGGGCCAGGACCTTGCCGCCGGCCAGCGGGATCGAGGCGCCCAGGCCCCAGATGTCGGTGCCGGTGTCGACCGTCGCGGTGGTGTCGACCGCGGTGTACTGGCCGAAGACCTTGACGACGCCGAAGTCGTACCAGGCGCCGACCTGCTTGGTCTCCTGGTCTTCGAAGCCGGCCGGGGCGCCGATGACGTCGTTCTTGACCTTCGAGTACGACACCGTCGCGGCCAGCGGGCCGTTCATGTACAGCACGTTGCCGCCGATGTTGTTGCCGAAGGAGTTCGCCGCGTCTTCACCGGCGTTGGCCTGGATGTTGACGCTCAGGCCGTTCCAGCTCTTGCTCTTGAACAGCACCGAGTTGGCCCAGCCGGTGTCGCCGTACCAGGACAGCATCTGCGCGCCGGCCGGACGGTTGCCGGTCTGCGGCGTCAGCACCTGCAGGATGCTCGGCGAGAAGGCGAACGAGTCACCCAGCGCGTTGAACATCAGCGTCGAGACGAACATCGTCGTCGTCGTGCGGCCGAACTGGTACTCGCCGTAGTTCGTGGCCAGGCCGACGTAGGCGTTGCGCGCCCAGAAGCGGTCACCGACGAAACGGCCGGCGGTGCCGGCGTCGGCCTGCAGGAAGTGCTCGATCGCGAACGTGACCTTCAGGCCGTTGCCCAGGTCTTCGCTGCCGTTGAAGCCGATGAACGACGTGGTCATGTTGCCGCTCTGGACCTTGGTGGTCGAGTCGGCACCGGCCATCTGGAAGCTGCCGACGGCAGCGTCCATCAGACCGTAGATGTTGACGTTGGACTGGGCGTGGGCCAGACCGACACACAGCAGGGCGGCAGCGCCGGCCACCGCCTTCAGCGAACGAGACATGGAAACTCCTGGGAGGGTGGTGAACAGGAAGATCTAACGACTTGTCACGAAGCAAGCGTTATGCCGCAGGTGTATACAAGTCTGCGGTCCGGCGTGATTGTGTGACAGCGAGGTGACGGCTCCAGGGGTTTTCCCGCAATGCACCGCGATGGGCGTGGGCGCGGCACCACAGCCGGGCGGGCGCACCGCGCCGGCCCGGTCGCCGAGGGCCGCCGGGAGGCTCCGGCGACGGTCGCCGGAGCCCCGCGGCGGTCTCAGAACGGCATCGAGAAGCGCAGCGCCAGGCTGTCGACCCGGCCGTCGCTCGCCCGCTGGCCGCTGTACGCCAGTCTCAGCACCGAGCCGCCGTCTTGCAGCAGGTCCACGCCCAGGTCGACCAGCACGAAGCGGTCGGGCCGCCAGGCCTGGGTCGTGAAGCTGCCGGCGCCTTGCGGCGCGCCGTCCAGGCGTGCTCGCAGCGCCCAGTCGGCGCCACCCAGGTACTGCAGCACGCCCAGGCCGAGCGCCGGCCGCAGCCGCGCACCGCCGGCCAGCTCGAACTCGGTGCCGTACTCCAGGCCGATCTGCAGCGTCAGCTCGTCGTCGCGGCGGCTGGCCGCGGCCAGGTCCAGTGCACCGGCGCCGCGTTCGTGGAAGGCGCCGCGCCAGAAGCGCGCGACGCCGAGGTCCAGGCTCGGGCGCAGGTAGCCGCCGCCCCAGGCCTGGTCCTCGCTGACGCGGGCGTGCAGCGCGACGAACCGCGTGTCCTGCGTGCCACGCGCCTGCGTGTCCGCCTCGGGGAAGGCGACCACCCGCGTCGCGTCCTGGCTGGCGGCGCCGGCGCTCAGCGAGACACCCAGCCGCGTCGGGCCGTACTCGCGCTTGAGCACCGCGCCGGCCATCGCCGCCACGCCGCTGGCGCTGGCGTGGCCGTCGTCGGAGCGCGCGTGCTCGCGCACGAAGCCGAAACCCAGGCCGAAGTGCCAGCCCGAACCCAGGCGCCGCTGCTCGCCGGCCGACAGCGTCCACGAACCGCCGTCCAGCCCGATGTGCTCGCGCGTGGCGTCGGTGCGGAAGTCGCCGTAGGCCACGCGGGCCCAGCTGCAGTCGCCCTCGGCGGAGAAGCGGTGCTCGCCGTCGCGCACGCGGCAGCTGAACAGCCCGTCGCCGAAACGCTGCGTGGAGGCCGACAGCCGGGCCTGCCAGGCGGCGTAGACCTCGGGGCTGAAGCCGGCATACGCGCCGGCCAGCTGCGACACCTGCGGCAGCGCGAAGATCGTCTCGACGACCGGCGCCAGCGCCGTGGAGCCGCCGGCCCGCTGGATGGCGTTGAAGTGCTCGCCGACCGCCCGGCCGTTGCGGTTCAGGCCGTCGGGCGCGAAGTCCACCGAGAAACGCACCGCCAGCTCGCCGCCGCCGGCCGGCAGCAGCTCGTAACGCGCCACCGCGGTCTGCGGCGCGTCCAGCGTGGCGCTGGAGCTGACGCCGTCGCTGGCCGAGACCAGCACCAGATCGCGCACGCCAGGCATCACCGACGCCGTGTGCAGCGGCGTCAGCACGACCCGGCCGGCGAGCTCGGCGCCGCCTTCCACGTCGAGCCCGTCGAGGGTGTCGTCGACGAGGTCGACGTCGGCCAGCAGCGTGCCGGTGGCGGTCTGGCGCAAGTCGCCGCTGAGCGCGGTGCGCTGCACCGTGCCCGGCAGGCCGGGCAGCAGGAAGCCGGCGTTGAGCAGCTCGTTGCCCTGGCCCAGCACGACACGCCGGCCGCTGGCGAACGCGGCCCCGGCCAGGTTCTCGAAGCCGTTGGCGCCGCTGCCGAGGTCGACGTCGCCGACCACGGCGCCGTGGTTCTCGACCCGGTCGTCGCCTTCCTCGCCGACGACCGCCCGGCCGGCAACACCGTCGGCCCCCTGCAGCACCGCCCGGTTGTCGAGCCAGTTGGCCGCGCCGCCGGAGAGCCAGACGCCGGTGCCGCCCGGGCCGAAGGCCAGCGTGCTGCCGGTCAGTCGCACGGTGATGTCGCCCCGGCCGTCGGCGCCGCGCGACTGGGCGAAGACCCCGACCCCGTCACGGCCGGTGGCGAACACGTCGCCGGCGAGCGTCAGCTCGATGCCGGCGCCGCGGCCGGCACCGCCGGCCGTGTCGGCGAAGACCCGGTCGACCGCCCCGCCGCCGCCGCCCAGGCTCTGCACGAAGACGGCCACGGCCCGTTCGCCGCCGACCTGCACCGTGCCGCGCTGGTCCAGCGTCACGCTGCCGGCATCGCCGGCATTGCGGCCGTCGGCCTGCACCGCGACCGCGGCCGGCGCCAGGTCCGACAGCACGAAGCCGCCACCGCCGCCGATCGACTGCAGCACGATCCCGTGAGACAGCACGCCGGTGCTCAGGACATCACCCTGGTTGTCCAGCGTGACGGCGCCGGCGCTGCCTTCGCTGCCGCCGGCGCCGAAGCGCAGCGTCAGCGCGTCCAGCCCGCCGAGGCCGGCCTGACCGCCACCGCCGCCGATGCTCTGCAGCAGCAGGCCGGGCGAGCGGTCGCCGAGCGTCGTGACGTTGCCAGTGGCCGCCAGCGACACCGAGCCGCCGTCATGACCGCTGCCGCCGGTCGCGCCGAGTTCGATCGTGCCCTGCGCCGAGCCGGCCACCGCCGCACCTGCCGCCGCCGGCGCCGCCGCCTGGCGCTCGAGCACCAGCTCCAGGCTGCCGCCGCCGCCACCCACCGACTGCAGCAGCACGCCCGGCGACTGCGCGCCGGCGGTCGCCAGGTCGCCGTCGCGCCCCAGCAGCAGGCTGCCGGCCGCCGTGTCCTGCGAGGACCGGCCGCCGAGCCGGCTGCCGAAGTCCAGGCTGCCCTGCGGGTCGAGCACGTAGTGCAGGTCGGCGTTGCCGCCGCCGCCGGCGACGTTCTGCACCAGCATCGCGCCGGACTCGCCCCCCAGCGACAGCAGGCGGCCGTCATGGCGCGCCGTCAGCGCGGAGGTCGCCGCCGGGCCGCTGCCGGCGACCTCGTCGCCGCCGAGCCCGATGAAGGCGGCCAGCGCCGCGATCGCGGTGTCGGCGCCGCCCGCGCTGCCGCCGGGTTCGCCGTCGCCCGGCGCGGTGGCCGGCATCGCGTGGCGGCTCGCATCGAGGAACAGGTCGAGGTCGCCGCCCCCGCCTTCGACCGCCTGCCAGAACAGCGCGCGGCTGCGCCGGCCGGTGACGACGATGTCGCCGCGGCTCTCGACGCTGACCGTGCCAGCCCGGCCGGACGTGCCGTCGCGGCTGCCGAGCAGCGCGTCGAGCGCGAGGTCGGCGACCATCCAGATCGGGCTGGTGATCGCGCTGCCGACCTTGCCGCCGCCGCCGGCGACGCTCTGGGCGTAGATGCCGTAGCCGCCGTCGCCGGCGACGAGGATGCTGCCGCTGTGGCGCACCGTGACGTCGCCGCCGTCGGCCCCCTGGCCGCCGCTGCCGCCGAGGCCGACGTGCAGCAGCGAGGCCGCGCTGCCGACCGGGTTGCGGCGCAGGTCGAAGGACGGCGTCAACGCCAGCCCGCCGTCGCCGCCGCCGCCGCCGACGCTCTGGGCATCGATGCCGTCGGAGCGGGGGCCGTGCACGGCGATGCTGCCGGTGTTCGTCACGGTCACGCTGCCGGCGCGGTCGCCGGCGCCGCCGCGGCCGCCGAGCGCGAGGCCTGCGGTCGCCGCCCCCGGCGTCGTCTCGCCGAAGTCGCCGATGGCCACGTCGCCCGACACCGCCAGCCCGCCGTGGCCGCCGCCGCCGCCGATCGACAGCGCGACGATGCCGTGGGCCTTGGCGCCCCAGGTGCTGATCGCGCCGCCGTTGTCGACGACAACGTCGCCGCCGGTGCCGCCGGCGCCGCCGCTGCCGCCCAGGTTCAGCGCCAGCGTCTTGGCGTCGCCGCCGCCGGCCTGCTCGGCACGCGCGCTCAGCGTCGTGCTGCCGGTGCCGCCACCGCCGCCGACGCTCATCGCCAGGATGCCGTGCGAGGCGTCGCCGTAGGTCGTGATCGACGGCGCCGCCGGGATGTCGCCGGGGTCCGGCAACGCGGCCAGGACGCCGGCCGCGGGCGCGCAGGCCGGATTGCAGACCTTCACGAGCCCGCCGTCGCCGGCGTTGCCGCCGCTGCCGCCGAGCCCGAGGTCGACGCTGCCGCCCGAGCCCTGGCCGGAGATCGTGCCGCTGACGACCTGGCGGGCGTTGCCGCCGCCGCCGCCGACGGACTGCGCGAACAGCCCGACCGCGTCGTCGCCGCGCGTCAGCACGCTGCCGGCGTTGGTGACCGTCACCGCGCCACCGAGACCGGCGGAGCCGCCGGTGCCGCCGATCGCCACGCCCAGGCGCAGCGACTCGTCCTCTTCGTCGGCGACGACACCGTTGACCGTCATGCCGGCCTCGCCGCCGCCGCCGCCGATGCTCTGCGCCAGCACGCCGTGCGAGCCCTCGCCCTCGGTGACGACCTGGCCGCGGGTGATCACGGCGACGGCCTTGCCGTCCATGCCGGTGCCGCCGTCGCCGCCGAGGTCGAGCTGCACGCTGCCGCCCTTGGCCGGCGCGCCGGCCGTCGTCGCCATGCCGCCGGTGCCGCCGGCCCCGCCGACGGACTGCGCGAGGATGCCGTACGCACGCGGCCCGGCGGTGTAGACCAGCGCGTCGCTGGTGACGGCCACCTGGCCGCCGGCACCGCCGTGGCCGCCACGCCCGCCGATCGCCAGGGCCAGCGTCGCCGCCGCGGCCGAGGCGTCGGAGCCGTTGCCGCCGCCACCGCCGACCGACTGCGCGAAGACCGCATGTGCACCGGCCCCGAGCGTCGCCACGGTGCCGACTACGTCCACCCGGACCCGCGACGCCGCACCGCCCTGCCCGCCTTCGAGCCCGACGACGACCTGCGCCGAGCGGTCGGCGCCGTCCTCGCCCTCGGGCAGCGTCAGCGCCACCGAGGTGCTGGAGCTGTTGCCGCCGCCGTTGCCGATGGATTGCGCGAGCAGCCCGTAGGCCTCGCGGCCATGCGTGAACACGGTGCCGCGCGAGACCAGCTCGACTTCGCCGCCGCTGCCACCGCTGCCGCCGATGCGGCCGAGCGTCACCGCCAGCCGGCCGCCGCCGGCCTGGGACTCGCTGGAATCGGCGCTGGCGTTGCCGCCGCCGCCGCCGACGCTCTGCGCGAGAACGCCGATCGAGCGTCCGCCCCAGGTCTCGATCGTGCCGTCGTGCAGCACCGCGACCCGGCCGCCGTCGCCGCCGTCGCCCGGGCTGCCGCCCAGCGAGAAGCTCAGGCCCAGCGTCTCGTCGTCGTCGCCGGCCACGAGCTGGCTCAGGTTGACGTTGGCATTGCCGCCGCCACCGCCGATCGACTGCGCCAGGATCGCGTGGCTGTCGATCAGCAGCGTGGCGATGTCGCCGTGGTGGCGCACCGTGACGGCCTTGCCGTCGCCGGCGGCGCCGCCGGCGCCGCCGATCGCCACCTGCGCGGCAAAGCGTCGGCTGCCGCCTTCGCTGCCGCTGCCGCCGCTGCTGCCACCGCCGGCCTCCTCGTCCGGCGCGATCGCATCCTGCACGGCGCCGATCTGGTCGAGCATGCCGCTGAAGCGCTCCCAGACCGCGTCGTCGACGCCGGGGTGGCCGGCCTCGTCGAACAGCGTCTTGCCGTCGTCGGCGGGGTCGCCTGAACGCTGCTGGGTGATGACGAGGTTCATCGCCGCGTCGCCACCGCCGCCGCCGATGCTCGAGGCCTCGATGCCGTAGGCGCCGCGCCCCTCGGTCAGGATGCGGCCCGCGGCCGCGAGCACCCGGCCGTCGGCGTCCTCGAGGCCGCGCACGACGGTCACGCTGCCGGCGTCGTTGCCGGCGCCGCCGCCGCCGCCGATGCCGACGCTGAGCGGCGAACCGTTGCGTGTCGACACGCCGGTGACGTTCAGCCCGGCGTTGCCGCCACCGCCGCCGATGCTCTGCACGAAGATGCCGCGGGCATGGTCGCCGAGCGTCGTGATCTCGCCGGTGGAGCCGACCGTCACCGCGCCGGCCGCGGCGCCGTCGCCGCCGAAGCCGCCGACGCCGGCGACGATGGCCAGGTCGCTCATGCCGCCGCCGCCCTCGCCGGCCGCACGCCCGGCCGCGCCGGCGACGTCCAGGCCGCCGTTGCCGCCGCCGCCGGCGACGCTCTGCGCGAACACCCCGTGGGTGTAACCGCCGCTGGCGGTGATGCGGCCGTGCTGCGTGACCGTGACGTCGCCGCTGCCGGAGCCGTCGCCGCCGAAGCCGCCGACACCGACGGTGACCGACGGTGCCTTGCTGCCCTCGGCGGTGCGCAGCCCGCCGCTGACGTTCAGGCCGCCGTTGCCGCCACCGCCGCCGATGCTCTGCGCGAGCAGGCCGGCGCCATGCAGCGTGTTGCCGGCGTTGGCGCCGATGGCCAGGTCGGCGGTCCGGTTCAAGGCGGCATTGCCGGCCTCGACCGTGACCGCAGCCCCGGCGCCGCCGTTGCCGCCGAAACCGCCGACGCCGACGACGATCGGCGCGCCGGAGGTGATACCGCCGCTGACGTTCAGGCCGCCGTTGCCGCCGCCACCACCGATGCTGGAGGCGACCACCGCCGAGCGGCCGTCGCCCCAGGCGCTGACGCTGCTGGTGCCGGTGAAGTCCAGCGTCACCGCGCCGGCATCGCCGCCGCGGCCGCCGAAGCCGCCGACACCGACCACCAGCGCGCCGGAGACGCCGCTGCCACCCGACCCCGAGCCCGAACCGGAGCCGGAACCCGAGCCGCTGCCGCCCGCGGCACTCGGCCCGTACTGCAGAGCGCCGGCGACGTTGGTGCCGCCGTCACCACCGCCGCCGCCCACGCTCTGGGCGACGATGCCGTTGGCGCCGCCGCCGGTGTCGAGGGCCCAGGACCGCGGGTCGCCCCCGAACGCCAGCGACGGCCTCGCGACCAGCGTGCCGCTGTAGTGCAGCAAGACCGCATCACCGGCGCCGCCACCGCCGCCGAAGCCGCCGACGCCGATCGACACCGAGCCGCTGCTCGCGCCGGACGACAGCGTCAAGCCGAGCGCGCCGCTGACGTTGGTCGCGCCGGCGCCGCCGCCGCCACCGACCGACTGCGCCAGCAGGCCGGCCGAGTCGCGGCCCCAGGTCGAGACATCGGCGTGCACGTCCAGCGTGACCTCGCCGCCGTCGCCGGCGCCGCCCCCGAAGCCGCCGACGCCGACCGCGATCGCGGCGCCGGACTGGCCCGTCAGGTTCACTGCGCCGGAGACGTTGACGCCGCCGTTGCCGCCCCCGCCGCCGACCGACTGCGCGACGATCGCCGTCGACGCCGCGCCGAAGGTGACGACCCGCGGGTCCGCCGACACGCCGCCGACGGTGCCGTGCACGTCACCGGCATCGCCGCCGGCCCCGCCGAAACCGCCGACCCCGACGCCGAGCGCGCCGCCGGAGGACTTGCTCAGGTTCAGCGCGACGCCGACGTTGGTGCCGCCGCTGCCGCCACCGCCGCCCAGGCTCTGGGTGAGGATGGCCGCCGAATGCTCGCCATGTGTCGTGACGTCGGCCAGCACGGTGCTGGTCGCGGTGCCGCTGGCGCCGCCCTGGCCGCCGAAGCCGCCGACCCCGACCGCCAGCGCGCCGCCGCCGTCCAGCGACGCGGAGACGCCGCCGGCGACGTTCATGCCGCCGCTGCCGCCACCACCGCCGACGCTCTGCGTCAGCACGCCTGCCGAACGGTCGCCGCCGGTCGTGACGCTGCCGCTGACCTGGCTCGAGGCGTCGCCGCCGACGCTGCCGGCGCCGCCGGCGCCGCCGACACCGACCGCCAGCGCGCCCGAGGCCTTGGCAGCGGCGAACGCCCCGCTGACGTTGACGCCGCCGTTGCCGCCGCCGCCGCCCACCGACTGCACGATGACGCCGGCCGAGTTCTCGCCCGAGGTCTGCAGCGTGCCGTCGTAGTCGGCCGTCACCCGGCCACCACGGCCGCCGGTGCCGCCGTCGCCGCCGAGGCCGACGGCGAGGCCGCCGGAGCCGGTGGCGGCCGCGGCGCCGGCGGCGCTGACGTTGAGCCCGCCGTTGCCGCCGCCGCCGCCGACCGACTGGACGAGCACGCCGCCCGAGTTGAGGCCGGTGGTCGTGACGTCCGACTGCAGCCGCGCGTTGACCGCGCCGCCGTCGCCGCCCCCACCGCCGTCGCCGCCGAGGCCGAAGCCGACCGACACCGATCCGGAGCCCGCCGCCGACAGCGCCGCCGAGACCGAGAAGCCGCCGTTGCCGCCGCCGCCACCCACCGACTGCGCGAGGATGGCGGTCGAGTTCTCGCCGCCGGTCGTCACCGAGCCGCGCTCGGCGTCGCGCGCGGTGACGAGCACGACCTCGCCGCCCGCACCGCCACCGGAGCCGCTGCCGCCGAGCGCGACCGAGGCGCCGGCCGCGCCGCTCGCCCGACGCGGCCAGCGTCGCGCTGACCGCACCACCGCCGTTGCCACCGCCGCCGCCCACCGACTGCACCAGCAGCCCGGTGGCGTTGGCGCCGTCGGTGTCGATGTCGGCGAGCAGCCCGACCCGCACCTTGCCGCCGTCGCCGCCGCCCGCACCGCCTCCGCCGAGCGCGACACCGACGCTGGCGCTGAAGCCTTCGGACAGCGACGCGGCCGCCGCGACGGCGAGGCCGCCGTTGCCGCCGCCGCCGCCGACGCTCTGCGCGATGAAGCCGGCCGACCGTTCGCCGCCGGTCGTCACCGAGCCGGTGAAGCCGGTCTCGACGAGGCGGTCGCCGGCGTCGAACACCGCCGGCGTGTCGTCGACGAAGCGGCCGACGGTCACGAGCCCGCCGTCCCCACCACCGGCGCCACGGCCGCCGATCGCCAGGCTGAGCGAGCCGGCGACCGGCCCGGCCGACGCCGACGCCGCGACGGCGTAACCGCCGCTGCCTCCCCGCCGCCGACGCTCTGCAGCAGCACGCCGGGCGAGTCGATGCCGCGGCGTGCGCTTCCGCCGCGTCGGGCGTGCCGGTGACAATGACCGCCGG
>NZ_AEWG01000041.1 GCF_000190375.1 Rubrivivax benzoatilyticus JA2 = ATCC BAA-35 | reverse complement strand
CCAGGCCCTCGAGCGCGGCGGCGGCCTGGGTGCACAGCATCGCCAGCCGGCCGGGCGTGTAGCCGGCCGCGGCGTTGAGCCGGGCCACCACCGGCGCGTCGTCGCCGCCGGCGGCGCCGCCCAGCGCCCGCCGCGTCACCGCGCAGTGCGCCGTCTCCAGGGCCGCCAGATGGCGCAGCGTGAGCCGCGCCGGGTCCAGCGCCTCGCCCTGGCGCCAGGCCGTGGTGCGCAGCGCCAGCCAGCGCCGCACCAGGCGCGTGGCGGCCAGCGTGCGCCGGCCGAAGACGGCCTTGCCGGCGCGCCAGCCCTGGCCGATCGGCGTGCCGTCGAGCAGCAGGCCCGGCGGCGGCACGAGGCCGTGGCGCGCGTGGTCCCACCCCAGCTCGAAGCCGGCACGGTCGCTGGCCTGGGCCTGCAGGTCGAAGTCGAGGATCGCCTGGTTCATCACGGTCTCCCGGTGCGCGCCGGGCCCGATGCCCGACGTTGGAGACAGTGTGCGGCGTCAGTGGCTCATGGGCCGAGCCACTACTGTAAAAACATTCAGTTTCCGGCCCGGCGACGCCACCACCCGGCCAGGGCCAGCACCAGCGTGACACCGGCGAGGTCGGCCAGCACGTCGGCGGGCTCGGCGCTGCGGCCCGGCACGACGGCCTGCACCAGCTCGATCAGCACGCCGTAGCCGGCGAGCGCCGCGGCCAGCGTGGCGGCACGCGCCGCCGGCCAGCCCAGCCGCGCGGCCAGCGCCATCACGGCGAAGGCCAGCGCGTGGTTGGCCTTGTCCCAGCCGGTGTCGGCCTGCGGTGGCGGGTGCGGCGTGAACGCCAGCCAGGCGACGCCGCACACCGACAGCAGCAGCGCCAGGCGCCAGGCCAGGCGGGAGGGCGGGGCGGATTCCAGTCAGCGGTCCTTGCGCAAGACCCCGGTCGGCGCGGCGTTGCCGCCGAGGAGGAAGACAGTGTAGACGCCGTAGGACTGCAGGCTGGCCTCGGTCAGCGTGTACAGGTAGTCGCCGCCGGTGGAGCTGGTGACGTCCACGCGGGCGTCGCTGTTCGTCGTCGCGGTGACGAAGCTCGAGGCCTGGCCCGGCGAGACGTCGTTGACGAGCGCGGCGTAGTCCACCGACAGCGTCGTGGCGCCGCTCGTCGCCGCGGCGTTGACCAGCCGGATGCGGTAGCGCGACGAGGCGGTCGGCAGCCGGTTGTCGTCGCTGACCAGACGGTAGGCGGCGTCGCTGCCGGCGCTGCCGTAGGCCAGCAGCGTGTAGTCGGCGCCGGGCTTGAAGGTCTGCGTCGTGGTGCCGACCACGCTGCCGGCCACCCGCACCGTCAGCTCGGCGCTGCCGGCGGCGATGCGCTGGTAGCTGCCGACCGACGGCGAGACCAGCGTGGCCAGCGTGCCGCCGTCCAGCGACGCGCTCACCGTGCCGCGCGCCTCGGCGCCGGCGATGACGCGGATGCGCGCCTGGGTGTTGCGCGCCTGCGCCAGGCCGCCCTGCTGCACCAGCACGGCGCCGTTGACGAGCACGCCGCCGCTGCCGGCGGTGATGACCAGCGTCGCGTACTCGGCTTCGTTGATCGTGATGCCGGAGACGTCCAGGCGCACGTCGTCGGGGTCGCCCGCCGTCGTCACGCGCAGGCGGTAGGTGCCGGCGCCGACGTCCTTGTAGCTGCCCAGCGTGGCGGCCGAGACGCTGCTGGCCAGCGCGCTGGCGTCGGCGAGGTCGGCGTCCTGCTGCGTCAGGTAGACGTCCAGCGAGCCGGCGTCGGTGGTCGCGTTGTAGACGCGCAGCTGGCCGTAGCCGTCGTCGATGTCGTCGGTGTCCTCGTCCTCGGGCAGCGTGATGAACTTCAGCGCGCCGCTGCGGCCCCAGACGATGCCGGTGTAGTGCTTCTTCTTGGCCAGCGTGTAGCTGCCGGTGACCAGCGCCGCGCTGCTGCCGGTGGCGCGCACCTTGATCGTGTAGCTGTCGGCGTCGAACGAGCCGTAGTCGGTGATCGTGTCGGCGGCCACGGCCGAGAACTCGGTCGTGCCGTCGAGGTCGACGTCGATCGAGTCGACGTCGGTGCTGGCGTTGAACACACGCAGCTGGGCGGGCCCGCCGCTGCTGCCGCCGCCGCCGCAGGCGGACAGCAGCAGGGCGGAGGCCGCGAACAGCAGGGCCAGGCCGCGCCGCGTGATCGGGGATAGCGTCATCGTCGTTCCTTCGAGGGTCCGGCGCCCGGCATGGCGCCGCGGGGCGATTGCAGCGCCCGCGCGCGACGCGAACATTGCCTGCGTGTTGCCGGCGGCGACGCACGATGACGCCGCGTGTCGGCCTGCCTCGGGGCCGCGAAACGGAGCGTCAACGCTGCGCTACATGCAGCAACACGGCGCCGCTAGGCTGCCGCCGATGGACACCACCCCGCACCACCTCTTCGTCGTCGAGGACGACCCCGCGATGCGCGACATGCTGTCGGCCTACCTGGAGCGCCAGGGCCTGTCGGTGACGGCGATGGCCAGCGCCGAGGAGATGATGCGGCGCATCCACCGCCGCCGGCCCGACCTGATCGTGCTCGACGTGATGCTGCCCGGCGAGTCGGGCATCGACGCCTGCCGCCGCCTGCGCGCCGAGGGCGACCGCGTGCCGATCATCCTGCTGACGGCGCGCACCGAGGAGGTCGACCGCGTGCTCGGGCTGGAGATGGGCGCCGACGACTACCTCGGCAAGCCGTTCTCGGCGCGCGAGCTGCTGGCGCGCATCCGCGCCGTGCTGCGCCGCAGCGGCACGCTGCCGGGCGTGCCGCTGGCCGGCGAGCGCGAGGTGCGCATCGGCGCGCACACCTTCGTGCCGGCGACACGCAGCCTGCACGCCGTCGACGGCGAGCTGCGTGTGCTGTCCACCGTCGAGTACTCGATCCTCGCCGAGCTGGTGGCCAACCCGCAGGTGCCGATCTCGCGCGAGCGCCTGCTGTCGGTGTCGCACACGCGCGGCGAGGAGCTGCTGGCGCGCACCGCCGACGTCGCCGTGATGCGGCTGCGCAAGATCGTCGAGCCCGACCCGGCGATGCCGCGCTACATCCAGACCGTGCGCGGCCACGGCTACATGTTCGTGCCGCACCTGCAGCGCCTGGCCGCGGCCTGAGGTGGGCGCCGCCACCCCCGGCACGCTGGTCGGCCGGCTGACGGCCGGCGTCGCGCTGGTCGGCGCGCTGGCCTTCCTGACGCAGGCGCTGGTGCTGCACCTGTGGCTGCAGCCGGTGCTCGACGAACTCGGCCACGAGACCGCGGCCCACGCGGCGACGATCGCCACCGCGCTGGCCGCTGCCGCGCCGCCCGACCGTCCGGCGCTGGCGCGGCGGCTGTCCGGCGATCGGGTCCAGGTCGGTGTCGCGCCGCCCTGGGCGCCGGGCGGCGACGAACCCGGGCGCGACGGCCCGGCCGAC
>NZ_AEWG01000042.1 GCF_000190375.1 Rubrivivax benzoatilyticus JA2 = ATCC BAA-35 | reverse complement strand
GCACCACTTCGGCGCCGCGCCGGGGCGCATCGCCGAGCTGCTGCAGGTGCTGCTGGCCGGTGCGCCGGGGCGCGAGCTGGAGCCGCGCGGCAGCGCCGGCAGCCGCGCGCTGGTCGACACCGTCAACCGCCTGCTGCGCGAGCGCGCCGCCTGGCGCGCCGACGTCGAGGCGCGGGTGCGCGAGGCCAGCCGCCAGGTCGAGCAGGAGAAGAGCCGGCTGGCGGCGCTGATGTCCGAGCTGGCGCAGAGCGTCGTCGTCTGCAACCTCGACGGCCGCATCCTGCTCTACAACGGCCGCGCGCGGCTGCAGTTCCGCGCGCTGTCGCCGGCGCCGGCGATCGGCGGCGCCGAGTACCTGGGCATCGGCCGCTCGATCTACGCCGTCTTCGACCGCGCGCTCGTCGCCCATGCGCTGGAGATGGTGCAGCAGCGGCTGCAGCGCGGTGTCGCGCACCCGTCGGCGCAGTTCGTCACCGCGACACGCGGCGGCCAGCTGCTGCGTGTGCAGCTGGCGCCGGTGCGCGAGCACGACGGCGGCCCGCTCGCCGGCTTCGTGCTGATGCTGGACAACATCACGCGCGACTTCGCCGAGGAGTCCGAACGCGACCGCCGGCTGCACGAGCACACCGAGGCCGGGCGCGCGTCGCTGGCCAACCTGCAGGCGGCCGTCGAGCTGATCGACGATCCGGCGCTGGACGCGGCCACCGCGGCGCGGCTGCAGGGCGTGATCCGCGACGAGGTGCGTGCGCTGGGCCACCGCATCGGCGAGCTGGCGCACTACACGACCGAGACGATGCGCACGCGCTGGCCGCTGGAGGACATGCAGGGCGCCGACTTCGTCACCGCGGCGCTGCGCCGCATCGAGGCCGAGCACCGCTGCCGCACCGCCGGCACCGAGGTCGACCCGTCGCTGTGGCTCAAGCTCGACAGCTTCTCGCTGATCCAGGCGCTGGTCTTCCTCGCCGGGCGCGTCGTCGAGGAATACGGCGTCAAGGTCGTGCAGATCCGGCTGCAGCGTGCCGGCACGCGCGCCCAGCTCGACCTGGCCTGGATCGGCCCCGGCGTCAGCACCGAGACCGCGGTCGCCTGGGAGACCGAGGCGATGCGTGTCGGCGGCGAAGCCAGCGCGCTGACCGTGCGCGACGTCGTGCAGCGCCACGGCGGCACGTTCTGGTTCGAGCGCGAGCGGGTGCGTGCCGAGGCGTTCTTCCGTTTCCTGCTGCCGCTGGCCGACGCCGCCGAGCCGCTGGACAGCGGGCTGCTGGCGCGCCGCGAGAGCCGGCCGGAGTTCTACGACTTCGACCTGTTCCAGACCCGCGAGATGGCGCTGGAACTGGCCGACCGCACGCTGGCCGAACTCGCCTACACGGTGTTCGACACCGAGACCACCGGGCTGGAGCCCTCGGCCGGCGACGAGATCATCCAGATCGGCGCGACACGCATCGTCGCCGGCAAGCTGCGCCGCCACGAGAGCTTCGAGCAGCTCGTCGACCCGCAGCGCGCGATCCCCGAACGCACCGTCGCGATCCACGGCATCACGCCGGCGATGGTCGCCGGCCAGCCGACGATCCGCGAGGTGCTGCCGGCGCTGCACGCCTTCGCCCACGACACCGTGCTCGTCGCCCACAACGCCGCCTTCGACCTGCGTTTCCTCGAGCTGAAGGAGCGTGCCGCCGGCGTGCGTTTCGACATGCCGGTGCTCGACACGCTGCTGCTGTCGCAGGTGCTGCACCCGAACCAGGAGCGGCACTCGCTGGAGGCCATCGCCGAACGCCTGGGCGTGCCGGTGCTCGGCCGGCACACGGCGCTCGGCGACGCGATCGTCACCGCCGAGGTCTTCCTGAAGATGATCCCGCTGCTGCAGGTCGCGGGCATCCGCACGCTGGGCGAGGCGCTCGAGGCCTCGCGGCGCAGCGCGCTCGCCCGGCTCGCCTACTAGCGCACTGGGCGGCGGCGCCGGCGCTCAGTTCGGCGCCGGGATCAGCACCTGCGTGATGACGTGGATGACGCCGTTGCGCGCGATGACGTCGGTCGCGGCGATCGTCGCGTCGGGGCTGTCGACGTCGTCGTCGACCAGCGTCAGCGTGTCGTTGCGCAGCTCCAGGTCGTTGCCGGCGAGCAGGGTGTCGACGAAGGCCGGGTTCGGCAGCGCCAGCACGTCGGCGGCGCGCACGTCGCCGGCGACGACGTGGTAGAGCAGCGTGTCGGCGAGGCCGGGCGAGGCGAGCAGCTGCTCGGCGCTCAGGCCGGTGCGCGTGAGCAGCGCCGAGAAGGCGTCGTCGGTCGGCGCGAAGACCGTGAACGGGCCGGTGCCGGCCAGGTCGTCGTCCAGCCCGGCGGCGGCGACCGCCGCCACCAGCGTCGAGAACGCCGGGTTCAGCCTGGCCATCTGCACGAGGTCGAGCACGCCCGGCGGCACCAGCACCTTGTCGATGACGTGAACGACGCCGTTGCGCGCCGCGACGTCGGCCGTCGTCACGCGGGCCCGGGTCAGCACCTCGTCGCCGAGCGTCACGCCGTCGGCGGTCGCCACGTCCAGCGTCGCCGGCGCGCCTTCGAACTCGTACAGCGTCGGCTCGTCGCCTGAGGCGAGCTCGGCGGCGGTGCGGCGCGCCGGCAGCACGTGGTAGGCGAGGATGCGGCCCAGGGTCTCGGCGTCGAGCGCGGCGACCATCGCGCCGGCGTCGGCGAAGCCGAGTGTCGTGGCCAGCGCGTCGAAGGCCGCGTCGGTCGGCGCGAAGACGGTCAGCGCCGCGTCTTCGGCGCTCAGCTCGTCGACCAGCCCGGCCTTGTCGGCCGCGGCGACGAGCGCGCTCAGGTTCCGTTCGGTCGCGACCTCGGCGATGGTGCCGGGATGGTCGTCGCCGCCGTCGCCGCCACAGGCGGCGAGCAAGGCGACGGAGGACGTGGCGATGAGGGTCTTCAGCCAGCGGGTCATCGGTGCTCCTTGATCGAGCTCAATCGCTCGCGGCCGGAAGTTACCGAAAGGTTTTCGTGAACTACTTAACGGTCGCAAAGTGACCGTTTGGTTGGTGCGGGATCTCCGGCCCTCGCGGGCGTGGCTGGAGTGCAAAACCGAGGGAATCCACTGCCTCTTGATACCGCTGCAAAACGCTGGGGAATTTCCCGAATCCGCGGCCGAAATTCTGCAATGCGAAAAGAAAGCTGCGGGTAAGGCCGGAAATCGTCAGCGAACGTTCAGTTTGGCGTCAGAAAGCGGTCAGAGGTCGATTCGACATTGCGCCGCACGTGCCGCCGTCGGGCGTGCGGCACCGTGAAATCAACAGGAGACAACCCCCCATGGCAGCCACGACCGCCGCGATGCCGTCGAAAGCGCCGATGACCCGCGAGGAGAAGAAAGTCATCTTCGCCTCCTCGCTGGGCACGGTCTTCGAGTGGTACGACTTCTACCTGTACGGCTCGCTCGCCGTCTTCATCGGCAAGCACTTCTTCGCCGCGCTGGACCCCACGGCGCAGTTCATCGCCTCGCTGCTGGCGTTCGCCGCCGGCTTCATCGTGCGGCCCTTCGGAGCGCTGGTCTTCGGCCGCCTGGGCGACATGATCGGCCGCAAGTACACCTTCCTGGTGACGATCCTGATCATGGGCCTGTCGACCTTCATCGTCGGCATCCTGCCCACCTACGCCTCGATCGGCATCGCCGCGCCGATCATCCTGATCCTGCTGCGCATCCTGCAGGGCCTGGCGCTGGGCGGCGAGTACGGCGGTGCCGCGACCTACGTCGCCGAGCACGCGCCGCAAGGCAAGCGTGGCGCCTACACGTCGTGGATCCAGACCACGGCGACGATGGGCCTGTTCATGAGCCTGCTGGTCATCCTCGGCACGCGCACGCTGATGGGCGAGGAGGCCTTCGCCGCCTGGGGCTGGCGCATCCCGTTCATCGTCTCGATCCTGCTGCTGGCGATCAGCGTCTGGATCCGCCTGTCGATGAACGAGTCGCCCGCGTTCCGCAAGATGAAGGAAGAGGGCAAGACCTCGAAGGCGCCGCTGACCGAGAGCTTCGGCCAGTGGAAGAACCTGAAGATCGTGCTGCTGGCGCTGTTCGGCCTGGTGATGGGCCAGGGCGTGGTCGGGTACTCGGGCCAGTTCTACGCGCTGTTCTTCCTGACCAGCTCGCTGAAGGTCGACCCGGCGACGGCGAACATCATGATCGCCGCCTCGCTGCTGATCGGCACGCCGTTCTTCGTCGTCTTCGGCACGCTGTCGGACAAGATCGGCCGCAAGCCGATCATCCTGGCCGGCATGGCGCTGGCGGTGCTGACCTACTTCCCGCTGTTCAAGGCGCTGACCAACACCGCCAACCCGGAACTGGCCGCCGCGCAGGCACGCTCGGAGATCGTCGTGCGGGCCGACCCGGCCACCTGTTCGTTCCAGGGCAGCCCGATCGCGCGCGAGGTCGACTTCACCTCGGCCTGCGACATCGCCAAGCGCGCGCTGACGCAACGTTCGGCCAGCTACGTCAACGAGGCCCTGCCGGCCGGCTCGCCGACCGTGGTGATGATCGGCCAGACGCCGATCACGCCGCCGACGGCGACGACGATCGCCGGTGGCCACAAGTTCTCGGAGGAATCGACCAAGGCCATCGCCGACTTCAAGAAGTCGCTGGGTGACACGCTGAACGAGGCCGGCTACCCGGCCAAGGCCAAGCCGATCGAGTTCATGGGCGGCCAGTGGTGGACCATCGTCGGCATCCTGACCATCCTCGTGATCTACGTGACGATGGTCTACGGCCCGATCGCGGCGATGCTGGTCGAGCTGTTCCCGACGCGCATCCGCTACACCTCGATGAGCCTGCCGTACCACATCGGCAACGGCTGGTTCGGCGGCCTGCTGCCGTCGATCACCTTCGCGATGGTGGCGGCCAACGGCAACATGTACCACGGCCTCTGGTACCCGATCGTCATCGCGTCGGTGTGCTTCGTCATCGGCCTGCTGTTCATCCGCGAGACCAAGGACCGCGACATCTACGCCGCGGACTGACGACTACCTCCGTCGCGCCGGCGGCCCGCACGGGCCGCCGGATGGAATGCAAAAAGCCGGGCGATGCCCGGCTTTTGTCTGGGGGAGCGGAAACCTCAGACCGCGTGGCGGACGTAGACGTCGGTGTCGGGCAGCGCGCGGCGCAGGGCCTGGAAGGCGCCTTCGGCGAGGTCGCGGCCGATGCCGCAGCTCGGCGGGAAGCTGACGGTCAGCTCGGCCTCGTCGGCGCCGATGTGCAGCGCCTTGACGAGCTGGCGGTCGACGATGTTGCCGCCGTCGGCGGCGACGACGCCGCGCAGCGACTCCAGCACGCCGTGCACCAGCGCCGGGTTGCCACGCAGTTCGGGCGCGGGACACGGGCGGCCGAAGCCGCCGCCGCAGCCGGCATGGCTGGGCATGCAGCCGCCACAGCCCGGTTCAGGCAACAGACGGATCGGCTGTGTCTTGTTCATTTCCGTGATTATGGCGGGGACATGACCCCAATCAACCAGGACACTCGGAAATTTGCTCTCGGCTTTGTCATGGACAAAGCCGGGCGATCCCGGATTCCCGTCGTGTGCGGCGTGATCCCGCATCGTGGCGCTCTGAGGCCGCCGATGCGGCGTCTCAGCCGGTGAAGCTGCGCTGGAATGTCTGGCGCAGCAGGTTCTTCTGCACCTTGCCCATCGTGTTGCGCGGCAGCTCCGCGACGACGAAGACCCGCTTGGGCACCTTGAAGTGCGCGATGCGGTCCTTCAGCGCCGCGATCAGCGCCTCGCCGTCCAGCGTCGCGCCCGGCTGCGCGACGACGGCGGCGACGACGGCCTCGCCGAAGTCCGGGTGCGGCACGCCGACGACCGCCGACTCGACGACGCCCGGCAGGTCGTCGATCAGCGCCTCGACCTCGGCCGGGTAGACGTTGAAGCCGCCGGTGATGACCAGGTCCTTGTTGCGCCCGACGATCGTCACCCAGCCGTCGGCGTCGACGCGGCCGACGTCGCCGGTCTTGAACCAGCCGTCGGCGCTGAACTCCTCGGCGGTCTTCTCCGGCAAACGCCAGTAGCCCGAGAAGACGTTGGGCCCGCGCACCTCGATGCCGCCGATCTCGCCCGGCGGCACCAGCTCGCCGTCCTCGCCGCGCGCCCGCAGCCCGACACCCGGCAGCGCCGGGCCCACGGTGCCGGCGCGGCGCGCATCCTCGGGGCGGTAGGGGTTGGAGGTCAGCATGACGGTCTCGCTCATGCCGTAGCGCTCGAGGATGACGTGGCCGGTGCGGTTGCGCCAGGCGCGGAAGGTGTCGACGAGCAGCGGCGCCGAGCCGCTGACGAAGAGGCGCATGCCCGCGCAGCGTTCGCGGTCCAGCGCCGGCTCGGCCAGCATGCGCACGTACAGCGTCGGCACGCCCATGAAGACCGTGGCCTCGGGCAGGCGCTCGACGACGGCTCGGGCGTCGAAACGCGAGAACCAGATCATGCGCGCCCCGGCCAGCAGCGCACCGTGCGAGGCGACGAACAGCCCGTGCACGTGGAAGATCGGCAGCGCATGGATCAGCACGTCGTCGCGCTGCCAGGCCCAGGCCTCGTGCAGCACGCGCGCGTTGCTCAGCAGGTTGCCGTGCGAGAGCATCGCGCCCTTGCTGCGCCCGGTGGTGCCGCTGGTGTAGACGATGGCCGCCAGATCGCTGGCGGCGCGTGCCACCGTCTCGTGCACGTCGGGCTGGAACGCGGCGCGGTCCAGCAGCGTGCCGCTGCGGTCGTCGCCCAGCGTGTAGACGTGTTTCGTGCCCGCCTGGAAGGCGATGCGGCTGGTCCAGCCGAAGTTGCGCGGCGCGCAGACGACGACCGCCGGCTCGGCGTCGCCGATGAAGTACTCGATCTCGGCGGCCTGGTAGGCGATGTTCAGCGGCACGACGACGTGGCCGGCGCGCAGGATCGCCAGGTACAGCATCAGCGCCTCGACGCTCTTGTCGACGTGCATCAGCACGCGCGAGGCCGGCGGCAGGTCCAGCGAGGCCAGCAGGTTGGCCAGCATCGCGGTGCCGCGGTCCAGGTCGCGCCAGGTGTAGGCCAGCGGCTGCGGGCTGTCGCCGCAGTCGATCGCGATCGAGTCCAGGTCGTCGGGGAACGCGGCGCGCAGCGCGGCGAACAGGTTCTGGTCGGACATCGTCATCCAGTCGGGAGCGGAGGGCTCGCCGATCCTAGGCTTTCCGGGCCGACGTTCCCAGCGTGTTCAGTCGAGCTTGGCGCCGGAACGCTTGACGACCTCGGCCCAGCGCCGCGTCTCGGCGGCGACGAACTTGCCCAGCGCCTCGCCCTGCAGGTCCGGCGGCTCGGCGCCCAGCCCGGTCCAGGTGGTGCGCAGCTCGTCGCTGGCGATGGCGCGCCTGACGTCGGCGCCGAAACGCTCGACCGCGTCACGCGGTGTCGCCTTGGGCGCGAACAACGCGTACCAGGTCGAGACCACGTAGTCGGGCAGGCCCTGCTCGCGTGCCGTCGGCACGTCGGGGAAACCGGGTGCGCGGCGTGTGCCGGCGACGGCGATCGGGTGCAGCTTGCCCGACTTGATGTGCGCCGCCGACGAGGCCAGGCCGTCGAACATCAGGTCGACCTGGCCGGCGATCAGGTCCTGCAGCGCCGGCCCCGCGCCCCGGTAGGGGATGTGGGTGATGAAGGTCCCGGACTGCTGCTTGAACAGCTCGCCGGCCAGGTGGTGCGAGGTGCCGTTGCCGGCCGAGCCGTAGTTCAGCCCGCCGGGTTTGGCGCGCAGCAGCGCCAGCAGCTGCGGCAGCGTGCGCGCCGCGACACGCTGCGGGTTGACGACGATGACCTGCGGCACGCTGGCCACCAGCGTCACCGGCACGAAGTCGCCCTCCAGGCTGTAGTCCAGCTTGGGGTACATCGCCGGCGCGATCGCGTGGTGCACCGCGCCCATGAAGAAGTTGCTGCCGTCCGGCGCGGCCTTGGCGGCGAGGCCGGCGCCGAGATTGCCGCCGGCGCCGCCGCGGTTGTCGATCAGGTACTGGCGGCCGGCGGCGCGGGTCATCGCGCCGAACAGCGGGCGGGCGAAGGCGTCGGTGCCGCCGCCGGGCGGGAAGGGCACGACGATGGTCACCGGGCGGGTGCCCGCGGACTGCGCACGCGCCCAGGCCGGCGCGAGCAGGACGGAACCGGCGGCCAGCAGCCGGCGGCGGGACCAAGGCGGCATCTGTCTCCTCCTCATGTGTCCCGCGGACTGCGGGCCGGGCCATGCTGCCATCGGCCGGTGCCGATGACGCCCGGGTGAAGCCCGGGGGCATACCCGCAGCGGAGCCCCCCGCGTTCCGGGCGGCGGGTTTGCCCGCTGCCGCCGGCTGCCGGCCACGGGGCATCCTGCGCGCCGGCGCCTCCAGCGCCGGGCGAGGCGACGGCCCGCTCCCCCGTCAGGAGAACCGACCGTGAAGCACACCCCGACCTGGACGGCCGCCGCGGCCGCCTGCCTGCTGTCCGGCGCCGCCGCCTGGGCCGCCCCGGCCAACACCCTGCCGGCCGGCGTGCGCGGGCCGGTCACCGAGGCCGTCTACGACGGTGTCGCCGACGACCTGCTGACCGCCGGCCTCGGCAAGACCGGGCTGATGGGCGCGACGCCGGCCTTCGCCGACCCGCTGGCGCCGACACCCGCCGAACTGCGCCGCAACGCGATCTACGTGAACTATCGCGCGCTGGTCGACTACACCGCCGCCGGCGGCATGGGCGTGTTCTACGGCCCCAACATCGACGCCGACGGCCGCGACACGCTGGGCGAAGGCAAGGTCGCCGGGCGCGAGACCTTCGCCTGGCTCGACGACGGCAGCGGCCGCGAGAACGTCACGCTGATGGTGCAGGTGCCCGAGCGTTTCGACCCGGCGCGGCCGTGCATCGTCACCGCCACCTCCTCGGGCTCGCGCGGCATCTACGGCGCCATCGGCACCGCCGGCGAGTGGGGGCTCAAGCGCGGCTGCGCCGTCGCCTACACCGACAAGGGCAGCGGCAACGGCCTGCACGAGCTGGGTGCCGACCGGGTGACGCTGCGCGACGGCCGTGTCGTCGATGCCGCCGCCGCCGGCGCCGAGGCGCTGTTCCGCGCGCCGCTGGCCGACACCGAGCGCCAGGCCCTGCTGGCCCAGGCGCCGCACCGCGTGGCCTACAAGCACGCGCATTCGGGGCAGAACCCCGAGGCCGACTGGGGCCGGCACACGCTGCAGGCGGTGCGTTTCGCGTTCTGGGTGCTCAACGAGCGTTACGGCAAGCTCGGCCGGGACGGCCGCCGCGAGGCGACGCTGAACGCCCGCAACACCCTCGTCATCGCCAGCAGCGTCTCCAATGGCGGCGGCGCCGCGCTCGCCGCCGCCGAGCAGGACCGCGAGGGCCTGATCGACGGCGTCGCGGTCAGCGAGCCCAATGCCCAGCCGCGCTGGATGCACGGTCTGTCGATCCGCGAAGGCGACACGCCGGTGGCGACGATCGGCCGGCCGCTGGCCGACTACTTCACGTTCGCCAACCTCTACCAGCCCTGCGCGCTGCTGGCGCCGGCCGCCGGCGGCGGCACCGCGGTGGCGCCGGCCTTCTGGCCCGCGGCCTTCACCGCGGCGGCGCAGAACCGCTGCACCGCGCTGGCCGCCCGGGGCCTGGTCGCCGGCGCGACGATCGCCGAGCAGGCCGCCGACGCACTCGCCCGGCTGCGGGCCTACGGCTGGACGGCGGAGGCCGACTTCCTGCACCAGTCGCACTACCGCTTCGCCACCAACTCGATCGCGACGACCTACACCAACGCCTACGGCCGCTTCGGCGTCGAGGACCGCCTCTGCGGCTTCACGTTCGCCAACACCGACGCCACCGGTGCGCCGGCCGCGCCCTCGGCCGCCGGCGTCGCGTCGATCTTCTCGACCGGCAACGGCGTGCCGCCGACGACCGGCGTCAACATCGTCTACGACGCCTCGTCGGGCGGTGCGAAGCTGGACTTCCTCGCCGTGTCGCCGGGCAGCGGGCTGGCCGATTTCGCGCTCGACGGTGCGCTGTGCCAGCGTTCGCTGCTCACCGGCCGCGACACCGCCGGCCGGCTGCTCGGCGGCGCGATGCGCGAGGCCTCGCAGCGTGTGCGCCGCGGCGTCGCCGAGGTGCGGCTGGACGGCCGCCTGCGCGGCAAGCCGGTGCTGATCGTCGCCGGCCGCAGCGACGCGCTGCTGCCGGTCAACCACACCGCGCGGGCCTACTACGCGCGCACCCAGGCCCACGGCGGCGCCGACGGCGTGCGCTACGTCGAGGTGACGAACGCGCAGCACTTCGACGGTTTCATCGCGCTCGGCGCCTTGCTCGGCTACGACACGCGCTTCGTCCCGCTGCACGTCTACTTCAACCGCGCGATGGACCTGATGTGGGCCCACCTGATGCAGGGCGCGCCGCTGCCGCCCAGCCAGGTGGTGCGCACGCTGCCGCGCGGCGGCAGCCCCGGCGCCGCGCCGGCGCTGGCGGCGGGCAACGTGCCGCCGATCCTGACCGAGCCGGCCGCGGGCGACCGCATCGTCTTCGGCGACGGCACGCTGGTGGTGCCGCGCTGAACCGGCCTCAGCGGCGGTAGTAGCCGCCGCTGATGATCGACAGCTCGGTGAAGTTCAGCCCCGAGTGGTCGTTCGGGCCGTAGCTCAGCTCCAGGCCGCCGAGATCGACGTTGCGCAGGCCCTCCAGGGCCTGGCGCAGCGTCTGGCGCGTCGGGTTCGGCCCGGCGCGGCGCAGGCCCTCGACCAGCACCTTGGCGCCGGCGAAGCCCTCGATCATCGCCGGCGTCAGCTCGGCGATGCCGGCGGCGCGCGCCAGCTCGCTGGCCTCGCGCACCAGCGTCGTCGACAGCGCCCGCTCGCTGGGGAAGACCTGGGTCACGATCGTGCCGTTGGCGTGTTCGCCCAGCGCCTTGATGAAGCCGCTGGAGGCGTTGTTCGACAGCGTGCCGATCTGCGCCAGCGAGCCGGCGGCGCGCAGCGCCTGGGTGCCCTCGACGACGGCGTCGGCGGTGCCGATGAAGACCACCGCCTGCGCGTCGCCCGCCTTGGCCTTCTGCACGACCGAGGTGAACACCGGCTTGGCGCGGTCGTAGCTCTCGACGAACAGCGGCTTGATCTTCGTGTTCTCGAAGCCGCGCAGCGCGCCGGCGGCGCCGTCCTCGCCGAACGAGTCGGCGACGTGCACGAGGC
Source organism: Rubrivivax benzoatilyticus JA2 = ATCC BAA-35 (assembly GCF_000190375.1). Taxonomy (GTDB): domain Bacteria; phylum Pseudomonadota; class Gammaproteobacteria; order Burkholderiales; family Burkholderiaceae_C; genus Rubrivivax; species Rubrivivax benzoatilyticus. Next base: position 33,184 of record NZ_AEWG01000042.1, on the reverse strand, counting down.
CGATGCGGCGCATGCCGATCGTCGCCAGGTGCTGCACCAGCTTCTCGGCCTCGCGCTGATAGGGCGCGCGCACGTTGAAGATCCACGGGTCCACCGGCTTGTGCAGCAGCATCGCGCCGGTCGACGGCGCGACCAGCGGCACCTCGTACTGCGCCAGCATGTGGCGCAGCGCCTCGGTGTGCGGCGTGCCGCGGGTCATGAACAGCGCCATCACCTGGCGCACCATGATCAGCCGCAGCGCGTTCTCGGCCGCGCGGGCGGGCTCGAAGCGGTCGTCCAGCGTGACCAGCTCGATGCGCTTGCCGCCGATGCCGCCGGTGGCGTTGACGCGGTCGAACCAGAGCCGGGCGCCGACCATGTTCTCGTTCGAGCCGGCGGCGGCCGGGCCGGTGAGGCCGGTCGTCTGCCCCACCACGATCTGCGCCATGGCGGCGGTGCTCGTCACGATGCCGAGGCAGAGGACGGCGGCGAGTCGCCGGAGTTCACGCATGACGGACGGCGCTGGAGGTTGCGAAGCCGTCGAGGATAGCGAAGCGTCTTCGTTCTAGGGGGGCGCCGCGGCCCCAACAGTTCACACCCGGCGCGCTCTCGTGCAAGGCGGGGGTGTCCGGCAGGCGTCGCGGTCGACTCCTAGAATGACCGGTTCGCCTTTCCGCCGAGCCCTCCAAGATGTCGTCCGGCTCCATCCGCATCCGCGGCGCCCGCCAGCACAACCTCCAGAACCTCGACCTGGACATCCACACCGGCGAGTTGACGGTGGTGACCGGCCCCAGCGGCTCGGGCAAGTCCAGCCTGGTCTTCGACACGCTGTACGCCGAAGGCCAGCGCCGCTACGTCGAGACCTTCAGCGCCTACGCGCGCCAGTTCCTGGACCGCATGGACCGCCCGGCGGTCGACCGCGTCGACGGCGTGCCGCCGGCGATCGCCATCGACCAGACCAACCCGGTGCGCACCAGCCGCAGCACGGTCGGCACGATGACCGAGCTGAACGACCACCTGAAGCTGCTGTACGCACGCGCGGCCCAGCTCTTCGACCGCCAGACCGCGCTGCCGGTGCGCCACGACACGCCGGAGACCATCCACGACGACCTCGCCGCGCGCGCCGCCGCCGCCGGCGACCCGCGCCTCGTGTTCAGCTTCCCGGTCGAGCTGCCGGCCGACACGACGCCCGAGCAGCAGGAGCAGTGGCTGTCGGCGGCCGGCTTCACGCGCGTTCAGGGCGAACGGGTCGCGGGCGACCGCAAGATCCTCGACGTCGTCGCCGACCGCTTCCGTTTCGCCGGCGCCGAACGGGCGCGCGTGATGGAGGCCATCGAGCTCGCGCTCAAGCGCGGCGGCGGCCGGCTCACGGTGCACGTCGGTGACGACGGCACGACCTGGAAGTACAGCACCGGGCTGCACTGCCCCGAGAGCGACATCCGCTACGCCGAGCCGCAGCCGGCGATGTTCAGCTTCAACTCGGCTTACGGCGCCTGCGACACCTGCCGCGGTTTCGGCCGTGTCATCGGCGTCGACTTCGGCCTCGTCATCCCCGACGGGCGCAAGACGCTGCGCAACGGCGCCATCAAGCCGCTGCAGACGCCGGCCTGGGCCGAGTGCCAGGACGACCTGATCCAGTACGCCGGCGAGGCCGGCATCCCGCGCGACACCGCCTGGAACCAGCTGACCCCGGCGCAGCGCGACTGGGTCATCGAAGGCTCGCCGCACTGGACCGGCAACTGGAACAAGCAGTGGTACGGCATCCGCCGCTTCTTCGGCTACCTGGAGAGCAAGGCGTACAAGATGCACATCCGCGTGCTCTTGTCCAAGTACCGCAGCTACACGCCGTGCACGGCCTGCGGCGGCGCGCGGCTGAAGCTCGAGCCGCTGCTGTGGCGCCTGGGCACGAAGGCCGACGCCGACGCGGTGCTGCCGCCGTCGCAGCGTTACCTGCCCGTCGGCGTCGGCTGGAGCCGCGAGCAGCTCGAAGCGCTGCCGGGCCTGGGCCTGCACGACCTGATGCAGCTGTCGATCGAGCGTCTGCGGCGTTTCTTCGACGGCCTGACGCTGCCCGGCACGATGCTCGACGAGGCGCTGAAGCTGCTGCTCGACGAGGTGCGCACGCGGCTCAAGTACCTCGTCGACGTCGGCCTGGGTTATCTGACGCTGGACCGCCAGAGCCGCACGCTGTCGGGCGGCGAAGTCCAGCGCATCAACCTGACGACGGCGCTGGGCACCTCGCTGGTCAACACGATGTTCGTGCTCGACGAGCCGTCGATCGGCCTGCACCCCCGCGACATGGGGCGCATCGTCACCGCGATGCACCGTTTGCGCGACGCCGGCAACACGCTGGTCGTCGTCGAGCACGACCCGGCGGTGATGCTGGCCGCCGACCGCCTGATCGACATGGGGCCCGGCCCCGGCGAACGTGGCGGCCGCATCGTCTTCGACGGCACGCCCGACGCCGCGCGCGAGGCCGACACGCTGACCGGCGCCTACCTCGGCGGCCGGCGACAGGTCGGCATGGGCATCCGGCGTGCGGTCGGCGCCAGCACGCCGAAGCTGATCCTCGAAGGCGCGCGCCAGCACAACCTGAAGAACGTCAGCGTCGAGCTGCCGCTGCAGCGCCTGGTCGTCGTCACCGGCGTCAGCGGCTCGGGCAAGAGCACGCTGATCCAGGACGTGCTGCACCCGGCGCTGGCGCGCCACTTCGGCAAGGCCACCGAGGCCCCCGGCGAGCACGACCGGCTGCTCGGCGCCGACTGGCTCAGCGACGCCGTGTTCGTCGACCAGAGCCCGATCGGCAAGACCGCGCGCAGCAACCCGGCGAGCTACGTCGGCGCCTTCGACGAGCTGCGCAAGCTGTTCGCCGACGCACCGCTGGCGCGCGAGCGCGGCTACACCGCCGGCACCTTCAGCTTCAACGCCGGCGACGGCCGCTGCCCGACCTGCGGCGGCTCGGGTTTCGAGCACGTCGAGATGCAGTTCCTGTCCGACGTCTACCTGCGCTGCCCCGACTGCGACGGCCGCCGCTACCGCGCCGAGATCCTCGACGTGAAGCTGGTGCGCGGGCCCATGCAGCTGTCGATCGCCGACGTGCTGGACCTGACCGTCGCCGAGGCCGTGCACTGGTTCCAGCAGGACCGCGACGTGGTGCAGCGCCTGCAGCCCATCGTCGACGTCGGCCTGGACTACGTGCGCCTGGGCCAGCCGGTGCCGACGCTGTCGGGCGGCGAGGCGCAGCGGCTCAAGCTCGCCGGTTTCCTCGCCGAGGCCGCGGCCGGCAAGCGCCCGGCGGTGCCGGCCGGCGGCGGCAGCGCGGCCTGGGCCGGTGCCTTCGCCGACCGCGACACCCGCCTGGCGCTGCGCCGCGGCACGCTGTTCCTGTTCGACGAGCCGACCACCGGCCTGCACTTCGACGACATCGCCAAGCTGATGCGCGCGATGCGCAAGCTGCTGGAGGCGGGGCACTCGCTGCTCGTCATCGAGCACAACCTCGACGTCATCCGCGCCGCCGACTGGATCGTCGACCTCGGCCCCGACGGCGGCGAAGCCGGCGGCGAGCTGGTCTGCGCCGGCACGCCCGAGGACCTGAAGGCGCACCCGCGCTCGCACACCGGCGTCGCGCTGCGCGAGTACGAGGCCGCGCTGGGCCTGGGTGTCGCGCGGGCCGCCGAACGCACGGCCGAGGGCCCGGACGGCACGCCGCTGCAGACGCTGGTGCGCGCCCGCCGCCGCGAGCGCCAGGCCGAGGACGACACGATCCGCATCGTCAACGCCAAGGAGCACAACCTCAAGAACCTGTCGGTGGACATCCCGCGCGGCAAGTTCAACGTCGTCACCGGCGTCAGCGGCTCGGGCAAGAGCACGCTGGCCTTCGACATCCTGTTCAACGAAGGCCAGCGGCGTTACCTGGAGAGCCTGAATGCCTACGCGCGCAGCATCGTGCAGCCGGCCGGACGGCCCGAGGTCGACGCCGTCTGGGGCATCCCGCCGACGGTGGCCATCGAGCAGCGCCTGTCGCGCGGCGGCCGCAAGAGCACGGTGGCGACGACCACCGAGCTGTGGCACTTCCTGCGCCTGCTGTGGGTGAAGCTGGGGCTGCAGCACTGCGTCAAGGACGGCGCGCCGGTGCGCGCGCAGAGCACCGAGAGCATCGCCGCGCAGCTGCTGCGCGACCACCGCGGCCAGCACGTCGGGCTGCTGGCGCCGCTGGTCGTCAACCGCAAGGGCCTCTACACCGACCTCGCGAAGTGGGCCTCGGCGCGTGGCCACACGCATCTGCGTGTCGACGGCGAGTTCGTGCCGGTGTCGCCGTTCCCGCGCCTGGACCGCTTCAAGGAGCACACGATCGAGCTGCCGGTCGGCGATCTGGTCGTCGACCCGGCCGGCGAAGCCGAGCTGCGCACGCTGCTGGCCAAGGCGCTGGAGCTGGGCAAGGGCGTGCTGCACCTGCTGCACCCGCTGGATGGCCTGGCCGCGGCGATGGACGGCGGCGGCAATGGCCGCGGCATCGGCGAGCTGAAGGTCTTCTCGACCAAACGCGCCTGCCCGGTCTGCGGCACCAGCTACCCCGAGCTGGACCCGCGCATGTTCAGCTACAACAGCAAGCACGGCTGGTGCACGCGCTGCGTCGGCACCGGCCTGGCGCTGACACGCGAGCAGCGCAAGGCCTTCGACGACTCGGTGCGCGACGACAGCGACAAGGGCCGCGAGCAGAGTTTCCCGTCCGAGGAGCCCGAGGTCGAGGGCCTGGCCGACCAGCCCTGCCCGGAATGCCACGGCGCGCGCCTGAACCCGGCGGCGCTGGCGGTGACCTTCGACGACGAGTCGATCGGCGCCATCGCCCGGCTGTCGGTGCGCGAGACGCGCGCCTGGGTCGAGGCGCTGGATCTCACCGGCCGCGACGCCGAGATCGCGCGCGACATCGTCACCGAGATCCGCAGCCGGCTGCAGTTCCTCGAGGACGTCGGCCTGGGCTACCTGACGCTGGACCGTGCGGCGCCGACGCTGTCGGGCGGCGAGGCGCAGCGCATCCGCCTGGCGGCGCAGCTCGGCAGCAACCTGCAGGGCGTCTGCTACGTGCTCGACGAGCCGACGATCGGCCTGCACCCGCGCGACAACCGCATCCTGCTCGACGCGCTGCACAAGCTCGGCGACCAGGGCAACACGCTGGTCGTCGTCGAGCACGACGAGGACACGATCCGGCGCGCCGAGCACATCATCGACATCGGCCCGAGCGCCGGCGTGCGCGGCGGCCGCCTCGTCGCCCAGGGCTCGGTGGCCGACCTGTCGGCGGCGCCCGATTCGCTGACCGGGCGTTTCCTCGCCACGCCGCCGAAGCATCCGCTGCAGCCGCGCCGCCCGGTCGAGGCCGACGCCCCGGCGCTGCGGCTCACCGGCGCGTCGCTGCACAACCTGAAGAACGTCGACGTCACGGTGCCGCTGAAGCGTCTGGTCGCCGTCACCGGCGTCAGCGGCTCGGGCAAGAGCACGCTGGCGCGCGACGTGCTGCTGGCCAGCGTGCAGGCCGCGGTGACGCAGAAGTCGACCAAGGCCGGGCGCGACGCGATGCTGGCCAATGGCTTCCACGGCCTCGTCGGCTGCAGCGGGCTGACCGGTTTCGAGCCGGTCGACCGCGTGCTCGAGGTCGACCAGACGCCGATCGGCAAGACGCCGCGCTCCTGCCCGGCGACCTACATCGGCTTCTGGGACGCGATCCGCAAGCTCTTCGCCGAGACGCTGGAAGCCAAGGCGCGCGGCTACGCCGCCAACCGCTTCAGCTTCAACACCGGCGACGGGCGCTGCCCGGCCTGCGAAGGCCAGGGCATGCGCACGATCGAGATGAGCTTCCTGCCCGACGTGAAGGTGCCCTGCGACGTCTGCCACGGCGCCCGCTTCAACGCCGAGACGCTGGCCGTCACCTGGCGCGGCAAGAGCATCGGCGACGTGCTGCGCATGGAGGTCGACGAGGCCGTCGGCTTCTTCGCCAGCATGCCGGCGATCGCGCACCCGCTGCAGCTGCTGAAGGACGTCGGCCTGGGCTATCTGACGCTGGGCCAGCCGAGCCCGACGCTGTCCGGCGGCGAGGCGCAGCGCATCAAGCTCGTCACCGAGCTGTCCAAGGTGCGTGACGACGTCACGCGGCGCGGCAACCGATTGCCGCACACGCTGTACGTGCTCGACGAGCCGACGGTCGGCCTGCACATGGCCGACGTCGAACGCCTGGCGCGTGTGCTGCACCGGCTGGTCGACGCCGGCCACAGCGTCGTCGTCATCGAGCACGACCTCGACGTCATCGCCGAGGCCGACTGGATCCTCGACCTCGGCCCCGAAGGCGGCGGCGAGGGCGGCCGCGTGGTGGCCGCCGGCACGCCGGAGCAGGTGGTGGCCGCCGGCACGCACACCGGGCGCGCGCTGGCGCCGGTGCTGGCGCGCTAAGGCAGCGCCGGGCGCGGCGCCGGCCGCAGCCGGCGCCAGACACGCCAGCCGAGCAGCACGCCGAGGATCGCGGCATAAACCGCGACCTCGGCGTAATCGTGTTTGCCCGAGCGCATCCAGAAGAAGTGCAGCAACGCCAGCCCGGCGGTCGCGTAGACGGCGCGGTGCAGCAACTGCCAGCGCCGCCCGCCCAGCGCCTTGATCGCCGCATTGAACGAGGTCGCGGCCAGTGGCAGCATCGTCAGCAGCGCCGCCGTGCCGACGAGGATGAACGGGCGTTTGGCGATGTCCTGCACGATGGCGCCGACGTCGAGGCCCATGTCCAGCCAGGCGAAGCACAGGAAGTGCACGACGCCGTAGAAGAAGGTGAAGAGCCCCAGCAAACGCCGCAGCCGCGCCAGCGCGTGCCAGCCGGTGGCCTGGCGCAGCGGCGTCACGGCCAGCGTCAGGCACAGGAAACGCAGTGTCCAGTCGCCTGTGGCGCGGATCAGCGCCTCGGCCGGGTTGGCGCCCAGCGTGTTCGCGACGGCGCCCCAGACCAGCCACGCCGCCGGCAGCAGCGCGAGCACGAAGACGATCGGCTTGGCTGCCGGCGAGGCCAGCAGCTGGTTCGGCGCGGACACGCTCAGTAGTTCTTCTTCAGGTCCAGCCCGGCGTAGAGCTGGCCGACCTGCGGCTCGTAGCCGTTGAACATCAGCGTCGGCCGGCGCTTGGCGAACAGGCCTTCGCCGATGCGGCGTTCCGTGGCCTGGCTCCAGCGCGGATGGTCAACCGTCGGGTTGACGTTGGCGTAGAAGCCGTACTCCTGCGGCGCCGTGCGCTGCCAGGCGCTGCGCGGCGGCTGCTCGACGAAGCGGATCGCGACCAGGCTCTTGGCCGACTTGAAGCCGTACTTCCAGGGCACGACCAGGCGCAGCGGCGCGCCGTTCTGCGGCGGCAGCAGCTCGCCGTAGAGGCCGAAGGCGAGCAACGCGAGCGGGTGCATCGCCTCGTCCAGGCGCAGCCCCTCGACGTAGGGCCAGGGGATGATGTTCGAACGCAGCCCGGGCATCTGTCTCGCGTCCGCCAGCGTTTCGAACTGCACGTAGCGTGCGCTGCCCAGCGGCTCGACGCGGCGGATCAGCTCGACCAGCGAATAGCCGACCCAGGGGATGACCATCGACCAGCCTTCGACGCAGCGCAGGCGGTAGATGCGCTCTTCCATCGGCGCGAGCTTCAGCAGCGTGTCCAGGTCCCAGCGGCCGGGTTTCTTCACGAGGCCGTCGACGACGACGGTCCAGGGCCGGGTCTGCAGCTTCTGCGCGCGCAGCGCCGGGTCGGCCTTGTCGGTGCCGAACTCGTAGAAGTTGTTGTAGCTCGTGACGTCGCCGTAGGCCGTCGGCGCTTCCATCGTCGCCGCGCCCGGCACCGCGCTGCGTGCGCCGGGCAGCGCGTCGCGTTGGCCCGGCCGCGCGGTCGCGGCCAGCGCCGGCAGCGCCGCGGCCGCCGCACCTGCGGCCAGGCCCTGGATCAGCGTGCGCCGCTGGCGCCAGACTTCGCGCGGGGTGATCTCGCTGGCCAGCGGGTGCACGTGGCCGCGGTCCTTCAGGTACAGCATCGGGAACTCGGGGAAAGACGACGGCGCAAGGTAGCGCAAAGCGCTTCGGCGCGTCGGCCGTGCCCGCAGATCACGGGTCTGCCGTGGGGCATGGCGCACACCAAACAAAACGGGCCGGCGAATGGCCGGCCCGTCGTGATGGGTGCTGCGTGCGGTCAGTGCAGGCCGGCGATGTAGTCGGCCACGGCCTTGATCTCGGCGTCGCTCAGCTTGGCGGCGATGGCCGTCATCTGGGCGCTGTTGTTGCGTTCGCCGGAACGGAAGGTGTTGAGCTGCGCCGTCGTGTACTCGACGTGCTGGCCGCCCAGGCGCGGGTACTGCGCCGGGATGCCGGCGCCGTTCGGGCTGTGGCAGCCCGAGCAGGCCGGGACCTTCTTCGAGGCGATGCCGCCGCGGAAGATGGCCTGACCCAGGGCGATCGTCTCCTTGGAGGTCGCTTCACCCTTGACCGGCGGCTTCGAGGCGAAGAACGCGGCGACGTTGACCATGTCTTCCGGGCTCAGCGGCGCGGCCATGCCCATCATGATCGGGTTCATGCGCTTGCCGGCCTTGAACTCGGTGAGCTGCTTGACGATGTAGGCCTGGTGCTGGCCCTGCAGGATCGGGTAGATCGGGATCCCGCGCGTGCCGTCTGCCGAGTGGCAGGCCATGCAGGTGGCCGCCGTGATCTGGCCCTTGGCGAGATCCGGCTTGGCGGGCTTCGCTTCCTGGGCGAAGGCGGTGCCGGCAGCGAGCGCGGCGATGGTCAGGGCGACGGCGAACTTCATGCGGCGGGGGCCTCGGTCGGCAGGTGTTCGGGTGTCAAACCGCAGGATTTTACAATGCCCCATGACGTCTACCTTTCGAGATGTGCCCAGCGATGCCGAAAAGTCGGCTTTGGCCTGGGCGCACACGGCGCGATTCCTCACGACGGCGAGCCGCCTGGACCAGTTGCCGCAGGGCGAACTGCCGGAGATCGCCTTCGTCGGACGCAGCAATGCCGGCAAGTCCACGGCGATCAACACGCTCGCGCAGCAACGGCGCCTGGCCTTCGCGTCGCGAACGCCGGGGCGCACGCAGCACATCAACCTCTTCGAGGTCGGGCCGAAGGACGCGCCGGATGCCTTGTTCGCCGACCTGCCCGGCTACGGCTACGCCGCCGTCGAGCGCAGCGCCAAGCTGCGTTGGCAGGAGGTGATGGCGCAGTACCTCGAACTGCGGCGTGCGCTGCACGGCGTGGTGCTGATGATCGACTCGCGGCTGGGCTTCACCGACCTCGACCGCCGGCTGCTGGCGCTGATCGCGCCGCGGGTGGCCAACGGCGAGGTGCGGCTGCTGGCGGTGCTGACCAAGTGCGACAAGCTGAACCGGCGCGAGGCCGACGCCGCGCTCGCCGGGGCGCAGCAGGTGCTGGCCGAGATCGCCACCGAGAGCGCCGAGATCGGCGTCGCGCAGTTCTCGGCGCTGTCGCGTCGCGGCCTGGGCGATGTCGCGACGACGCTGCGCGGCTGGATCGCGCCTGCGGCCTAGCCGAGGTTGATCGTCCGGCGCATCACGCGCTTGGCGGCCGAGCGCACCAGTGATCGCGGCTTCAGCGTGCCGAGCAGGCGCTCGGCATGCAGCGTCTGCATCGCGCGCCGGCGCACGGCCCAGGTCTCGCTGCTGCCGGCGTCGCCGAGCAGCCAGAGCTCGCCCAGTTCGCCGGGCCACAGGATCTGGGCCTTGACCCAGCGCCCCTGCAGAAAGATGTTGAGCCACTCGCCTGGGCGGCGCGCCAGCAGCCAGGCTTGCGCGTCCTGCGGCTCGCCGGGGCCGTCGGCCGGCATCAGCTCGGCGGGCACGGTATCGAGCTGGGCGATGTCCAGGGTGCCGCCCAGCGTCGACGGCGGCGCCATCGACGAGCACAGCCGCTCCTCCAGCCGCTGCAGCTCGGCGATCTGCGCCGCAGCCTCGGTGCAGCGGTGCGCGAAGCGGTGCTGCGCCTGATGCTGCAGGCGCTCGCTCGCCCACTCGAACAGCGGCGCCTGCGGCGCCGGGTCGGCGGCCAGGTGCTCGACCAGGCCCTGGGCGAAACGCAGGGTCTGCGTGCGCTCGGGGTCGCCCTGGGGCGGGAGCACGTCGCCGAGGAAAGCCAGGCCGTCGACGAAGCGCCACAGCGCGTGCGTCTCGTCTTCCAGCGTGCGCGGTTCACGCAGCACCAGCCGCGTGGCCACCGACTGCAGCCGCGAGAGCATCAGCGCGATGTCCTGCGACAGCCGGCGGTCGGACAGCATCGCGTCGAACAGGCCGGTCAGCAGCTCGACCGCACGGTGGTCGGCCGGTGAGGCGCCGGCGTCGGCACGTGTCGGCGTCACGGCGGGTTCGATCGCCAGCGTCGGGAAGTCGTTGCCTTCCAGGCTGAAACCGAGTTCGCTGGCCGGGGCGATCGCCGAACGGACGAGGTCGAGGCCGGCTCCGTGGCTGATCTCCGGGCCGCGCGTGCGCCGCGCGCCCGACGGCAGGATCATCGTGCGGTAGGCCGCCGGCGTGACGCCCTGGCTTTCCAGGCGCGACGACGAGGCCGCATAGGCGCGCCGCAGCGCGCTCGCCAGCGCCGGTGCGGCGTTGCGCGTGAACAGCAGATGGTGGCCGCGCGACAGCGGCAGCGCCTGCGCGGCGGCCCACAGCGCACGCGCGTGCTGGGCCGGGCCGAAGGGGTTGTGGTCGTGCGCCAGGTCCATGTCGCCGACCAGCGCCGCGGTGAAGGTCTGCAGCTCGCGCAGCTCGTACTCGGCGGTGCTGCGGATCAGCTCGATGACGTGCGAGATCTCGACGTCGATCGCCACCGAGTCCTCGTCGACCAGCGACAGCGTCGTCGGCAGGCCGCCGCCCTGGGCACCCGGCCCGCGTTCGGCGATCTGGCGCCGCAGCGAGCGCACGTAGTAGTCGCTGATCAGCTCGCGCTGCGTGCCGAGCGCATGCAGCACGTCGGCCGCCGAGGCGCGCGGCTGCGGCGCCAGCGTCGGCAGGCTCTGGCGCATGCGGTCGACCGTGCCGTCGACCAGCTGATCGACGAGCATGGGCATGCGCAGAAGTTCGTCGTCGACGAACTGCCGCAGCGCTGCCGAAACGGTCGTGGCGGAGGACATCAGCACTGATTATCGGACGCCGCAGCGCCGGCGGAAGGCCGGTAAAGCGCCCGGGATGCGGTTCAAAACGAAAAAACCCGCCTCCGGCGGAGGCGGGTTTTCGCTCGGCAGGCGTGCCGGGCCGGACTTACATGTCCATGCCCATGCCGCCCATGCCACCCATGCCGCCGCCGGCGGGCATCGGGGCTTCTTCCTTCGGCGCCTCGGCGACCATGCACTCGGTCGTCAGCATCAGGCTGGCGACGGAGGCGGCGTTCTGCAGCGCGGTGCGGGTCACCTTGGTCGGGTCCAGGATGCCCATCTCGATCATGTCGCCGTAGGTGTCGTTGGCGGCGTTGTAGCCGAAGTTGCCGGCGCCTTCGAGGACCTTGTTGATCACGACGCTGGGCTCGCCACCGGCGTTGGCCACGATCTCGCGCAGCGGCTGCTCGACGGCGCGCAGCACGATCTTGATGCCGGCGTCCTGGTCGTGGTTGTCGCCCTTCAGGCCAGCGGCCACGGCGGCGCGGGCGCGCAGCAGCGCGACACCACCACCGGCCACGATGCCTTCCTCGACGGCGGCACGGGTGGCGTGCAGCGCGTCTTCGACACGGGCCTTCTTTTCCTTCATCTCGACTTCGGTGGCGGCACCGACCTTGATGACGGCCACGCCGCCGGCCAGCTTGGCCACGCGCTCTTGCAGCTTCTCGCGGTCGTAGTCGGAGGTCGCTTCCTCGATCTGGACGCGGATCTGCTTGACACGCGCCTCGATGTCGGCGGCCTTGCCGGCGCCGTCGATGATCGTGGTGTTTTCCTTGGCGACTTCGACGCGCTTGGCTTGGCCCAGGTCGGCCAGCGTGGCCTTCTCGAGCGTCAGGCCGACTTCCTCGGCGATGACCTTGCCGCCCGTCAGGATGGCGATGTCCTCGAGCATGGCCTTGCGGCGGTCACCGAAGCCCGGGGCCTTGACGGCGACGACCTTCAGGATGCCGCGGATCGTGTTGACCACCAGGGTGGCCAGCGCTTCGCCTTCGACTTCCTCGGCGATGATCAGCAGCGGGCGGCCCGCCTTGGCGACTTGCTCGAGGATCGGCAGCAGGTCACGGATGTTGCTGATCTTCTTGTCGAACAGCAGCACGAACGGGTTGTCGAGGACGGCAACCTGCTTTTCCGGGTTGTTGATGAAGTACGGCGACAGGTAGCCGCGGTCGAACTGCATGCCCTCGACGACGTCGAGTTCGTTGTTCAGGCTCTTGCCGTCTTCGACGGTGATGACGCCTTCCTTGCCGACCTTGTCCATCGCGTCGGCGATGATCTTGCCGATCGACTCGTCGCTGTTGGCGGAGATCGAGCCGACCTGGCCGATTTCCTTGCTCGTCGTCGTCGGCTTGGAGGCCTTCTTCAGCTCGTCCGTCAGGGCGGCGACGGCCTTGTCGATGCCGCGCTTCAGGTCCATCGGGTTCATGCCCGCGGCGACGAACTTCATGCCTTCGCGCACGATCGACTGCGCCAGCACGGTCGCGGTCGTGGTGCCGTCACCGGCGTTGTCGCTGGTCTTGGAAGCGACTTCCTTGACCATCTGCGCGCCCATGTTCTGGAGCTTGTCCTTGAGCTCGATCTCCTTGGCGACCGAGACACCGTCCTTGGTGACGGTGGGGGCGCCGAACGAGCGCTCGAGCACCACGTTGCGGCCCTTCGGGCCCAGGGTGACCTTGACGGCGTTGGCGAGAACGTTCACGCCTTCGACCATGCGGTGGCGCGCGTCAGCGCCGAAAACCACGTCCTTAGCAGCCATGTGCTACCTCTTCGAAATCTGGGGGGAGGGGATTACTTCTCGACGACGGCGAAGAGGTCTTCTTCGCGCATCACCAGCAGCTCGTCGCCGTCGACCTTGACGGTCTGGCCGCTGTACTTGCCGAACAGCACGCGGTCGCCGACCTTGATGTTCAGCGCGACGAAGTCGCCCTTGTCGTTGCGCTTGCCCGGGCCGACCGCCAGGACTTCACCCTGATCGGGCTTCTCGGCCGCGTTGTCGGGGATGACGATGCCGGAGGCGGTCTTGGTCTCGTTCTCGAGACGCTTGACGATCACGCGATCGTGCAGCGGACGAAGCTTCATTCACATCTCCTTGGGAGTCACGTTATGGCACTGGAGCGCCGCGCAGGCAGCGCTCGCTGACATGCGGCAACCGGGGGGCAGCGAATCTGCCTCGGTCGTTAGCACTCACCCGTGGCGAGTGCTAGCAAACGGATTATAGGGGTCGGTTCCCGGGCTTCAAGAGCCGGCCGGGCATCTCCCTATGCCGTGGCCGGCGGCCCGCGGCGCGGCACCGGCCGCCGGCCCGGGCGCGGCGGTGCGGCTCAGAGCTTGCGCACCTCGATGCGGTGCTTCTGCAGCGCGTAGCCGAGCTGGCGCGGCGTGATGCGCAGCAGCCGCGCGGCCTTGGCCTGCACCCAGCCGCACTGCTCCATGGCCCAGATCAGGCGGTCACGCTCGCCGTCGGGCGCCGGGCCGGCCAGGCGCGAGACCGGCGGCGGCAGCTGCTGTGTCGGGCCGATGCGCGTGACGCCGTCGGCCGCCGTCTCCGCCGCGCCGGCCTCGGCCAGCGGCGGGGCCGGCGCGGGGGCCGGCATCGACCACGACGACGCGTCGGCCGCCGCCGGCGAGGGCGCGTGGCCGTTCGCCGGTGGCGCCGCGTGGCCGTTGAAGCCGTGGGCGCCGGCCACGGCCGCCACGGCGTCGGCCTTGTCGAGGAAGTGCAGCGTCTGCGTCAGGCAGCGGTTGTTGCGGCAGGGGAAGGCGAGGTCGCGGATCAGGTCGCCCTGGACCATCGTCGCGGTGCGTTCGATGCAGTTCTCCAGCTCGCGCACGTTGCCCGGCCAGTAGCAGGCGGTCAGCACCTTCATCGCCTCCGGCGTGACCTTCAGCTGGCGCCGGTTCTCCTTGTTGAAACGGTCGATGAAGTGCGTGACCAGCGGCGGGATGTCGCTGCGGCGCTCGCGCAGCGGCGGCAGGAAGATCGAGACGACGTTGATGCGGTAGTACAGGTCGGCGCGGTACTCGCCGCGCTGCACCATCTTCTCGAGGTCGCGGTTGGTGGCGCAGATCAGGCGCACGTCGACCTTCACCGGCTTGCTGCCGCCGACACGCTCGAACTCGCGCTCCTGCAGCACGCGCAGCAGCTTGGCCTGGAAGCCGGGCGAGACGTCGCCGATCTCGTCGAGGAACAGCGTGCCGCCGTGGGCCAGCTCGAAACGGCCCTTGCGTTCGCCGACGGCGCCGGTGAAGGCGCCGCGTTCGTGGCCGAAGAGCTCGCTTTCCAGCAGCGACTCGGTCAGCGCCGCGCAGTTGACCTTGATGAACGGCGCGTCCTTGCGCGGCGACAGGAAGTGGATCGCGCGGGCGATCGCCTCCTTGCCGGTGCCGCTCTCGCCGCGCAGCAGCACCGTGGCACGCGACGGCGCGGCCTGGTGCACCTCGGTGAACACCTGCTGCATCGCACGCGATTCGCCGATGACGTTGTCCAGCGCCAGCCGGCCGCGCGGCTCGCGCGCCAGCGCCTTCTGCAGCCGCGTCGTCTCCTGCAGCAGGCGCGAATGCTCCTCGGCCACCGCCAGGTGCAGCGCCGCCGACTGCGCCAGCAGCGTCGCGACCATCGTCAGCAGGCGCTGGTCGTCGGTGAGGCGCGCGCCGTCTTCCATCTCGCGCTGCGCGGCGAGCACGCCGACCGTCGCGCGCTCGGTCTTCATCGGCACGACGATGAAGGCCAGGCGGCGGTCGTCGCGCGCGCCGAAGGCGCCGGTGCGGTCGAGGAACTCGGGCGAGTCCTGCACGTCGGGCACGACGGCGGCCATGCCGCTGGCGTAGACCCGGCCGATGACACCTTCGCCGCTGCGCCAGTGGCCACGCGCCGCCTGGTCGCGGTCCAGCCCGACCCAGCTGTGGATGCGCAGCAGATGGCCGCCGTCCTCGGCCGGCATCACGACCATCGCGCGCTGCAGCCCGAGCTGCGCCGACAGCGTGTTCAAGGCCACGCGGAAGGTGCGCTCGATGTCGAGCGACGCTCCCAGAACGCGGCAGACCTCGTAAACCGTGCTGAGCTGAACCTGATAGCGCTCGCTCAGCGCCGTGCGACTCGACATCACGCACCTCCTGCGTCTGACCGGCGGGCGAGACGGTGCGGCGGGCCACCTCGGGGCGCCCGGCGCATCGTTGGCGGGCATCGCCCGCCTTGCCGCCGCCGGTCTATGGTGTCAGTGCAAGAAGCACGCCGAATCGCGCCGACAGTCGAGGGAGGCCGACGGCGGCTTGAGGCAGCGCAAAGGGCCTGCCTGCAGAGCGCGGGGGGCGGGTCAGCGGGCCGCGGCGGCGGCGAGCTTCTCGAGCTCGGCGACGTGCTGCGCTTCCTCGGCGGCGAACTCGCCGGCGAGCGCACGCACCTCGGCGTCGGGGCTGATCGCCGCGATCGCGGCGTAGAAGGCGTGGCCGCGGCGCTCGCTGTCCAGCGCCAGCGCCAGCGCGTCGGTGGGGGCCATCATCGGGTCGACGCCGGCCCATTCGGCGGTTTCTGGCGGGATGCCGTCGGGCCACTCGAACTCGTCGGCCGACAACTCGGGCAGCGTGCGCCAGCCGGCGCGTGCCTGGGCCTCGGCCAGGTGCAGGCGCGAGAAGTGCGCCATGCGGGCGAAGAAGGCGCGCAGCTCGGCGTTGCCGTCGGTGGCCATCGAAGCCGCCAGGTCTTCGTAGCGCCGGGCCGCGTCGCGCTCCAGCGCGACGGCGTGGGCGAGGAATTTCTCGACGTCGTTCATCGCCGCTCTAGCCGAATTTGAAAAGGATGCCGTAGCCGCCGCGCGGCCAGTCCCACTCGACGTTGGCGTGCTCGGTGCAGATCACGCGGCAGCTGCCGCATTCCAGGCAGCCGTCGGTGATCAGCGTCACCGTGCCGTTGCCTTCGGCCTTGTAGCAGCTGGCCGGGCAGACGTAGGTGCAGGCCTGCGACTGGCAGCTGTTGGCGCAGACCTCGGGCTTCCGGATCCGGATGTGCGGCCGGCCGTGGTCGACCTTGTACCGGTTCTGGAACAGCTTCTCCTCGACGTTGACGACCGTCGTGCTCATCGCATCGCCCTCCACAGCTTGAACGCGTCGCCGACCAGCCCGGTGACGCGGCGGGCGGCCTTGAAGCTGCCCAGGATCTCGCGCTGCTTGGTCGTCTTGTCGACGCCGTCGACCGTGAAGTAGGTCTTGGCGGCGCGGTTGACCAGCGCGGGGTAGGTGTCGAAGAAGTGCGGGCTGCGCTCCAGCACCTCGGGCAGGTGCTTGTACTTCTTCAGGTCCTTCATCACGAAGCTGGCGTCCAGCGCCGCTTTGTAGGCCGCCAGCGTCTGCGCCGTCATCGCCTTGCCGGCGGCCTTGGCCGCGGCGACGGTCTCGCCGGCGAGGCGGCCGCTGGTCATCGCCAGGTTGGAGCCCTCGCGGTGCACGGCGTTCACGAAGCCGGCCGAGTCGCCGACGATGAGCCAGCCGTGGCCGTAGAGCTGCGGCACGGCGCGCAGCCCGCCTTCGGGGATCAGGTGCGCGGCGTATTCCTTCATCTCGCCGCCTTCGAGCATCGGCGCGATGCTCGGGTGCTTCTTCAGCTTCTCCAGCAGCGCGTACGGCGAGGTGCGCTTCTCGTTGGCCTTGAAGTCCGACAGCAGGCAGCCGACGCCGATCGTCAGCGAGTCCTTGTTCGTGTAGAGGAAGCCGGTGCCGACCATGCCTTCGGTGACGCTGCCGACCATCTCGATGACGACGCCTTCCTCCTCCTTGACGTTGAAGCGCTGCTGGATCACCTCCTCGGGCATGAAGAGGATCTCCTTGACCGCCAGCGCGACGTTCTTGGCCTGGATCTCGCCGTGCAGCCCGGCCTTGCGCGCCAGCACCGAGTTGACGCCGTCGGCGAGCACGACGACGTCGGCGAAGACCTCGCCGCCGATGCGGTCGCAGCGCACGCCGACGCAGCGCTCGCCGTCCATCAGCAGTTCCTCGACGGTGGTCTCGCAGATCACCAGCGCGCCGGCTTCGCGCACCTTGGAGCTGAACCACTTGTCGAACTGCGCGCGGATGATCGTGTAGCGGTTGTAGGGCGGCTTGTTGTAGTCGTCGCTGCGGTAGTGGCTGCCGACGAAGCTGTTGTCGTCGAGCACCCACATGCGCTGCTCGATGATGTGGCGCTCCAGCGGCGCGTCGTCGCGGAAGTCGGGGACCAGCTTCTCCAGCGCGTCGGCGTAGAGGATCGCGCCCTGCACGTTCTTGCTGCCGGGGTACTCGCCGCGCTCGATCTGCAGCACCTTCAGCCCGGCCTTGGCCATCGTCAGCGCGGCCGCGTTGCCGGACGGGCCGGCGCCGACGACGATGGCGTCGAACTTCTCGTGGGACATCGTGGGCTCCTTCAGGCGGCGATACGCACGCGCTTGGCCAGGTGGTTGCGGAAGGTCTGCGTCAGCACCGGCAGCACCTGCATCGCGTTGCCGACGATGCCGTGGTGGGCGAAGTCGAAGATCGGTGCATTGGGGTCGGTGTTGATCGCGACGATGCAGTCCGAGCTCTCCATGCCGACGCGGTGCTGGATCGCGCCGGAGACGCCGGCGGCGATGTAGAGCTTGGGGCGCACGGTCTTGCCGGTCTGGCCGACCTGGCGATCGGTCTCGGTCCAGCCGGCCTGGGTGACGGCGCGCGTGGCGCCGACCTCGGCGCCGAGCACGCGCGCCAGCTCCCAGACGAGCTTGAAGTTCTCGGCCGTCTTCAGCCCCTTGCCGCCGGTGACGATGATGTCGGCGTAGGCCAGGTTGACGGTGTTGCGGCTGGCGTCGGGGATGAAGTCGAGCAGCTTGGTGACGATGTCGGTCTCGACCATGCCCAGCGCCATCTCGACGATGTCGCCGCTGCGTGTGTCGTCGCGGCGCGGCATGGCCATCACGCGCGGGCGCACGGTGGCCATCTGCGGGCGGTAGGCCAGCGTCATGATCGTGCACAGCAGCGAGCCGCCGAAGGTCGGCCGCGTCGCGGCCAGAGCGCGGCCGTCGATGCGCAGCTCGGTGCAGTCGGCGGTGAGCCCCGTGCCCAGCGTCGTCGCGACACTGCCGGCGAGGTCGCGGCCCATCGTCGTCGCGCCCAGCAGCAGGATCTCGGGCTGGTAGGTGTTGACGAGGTCGGTCAGGCCCTTGGTGAAGGGCTCGTTGCGATAGCCCTGCAGCACCGGGTCGCGCACCAGGTAGCAGCGGTCGGCGCCGTAGGCGTAGGCCTCTTTCGCGTAGCGATCCAGGTCGTCGCCCGGGCCGCCCATCAGCACGCCGCTGACGGTCACGCCCAGCGTGTCGGCGAGCTTGCGCGCCTCGCCCATCAGCTCCCAGCTGACGCTGTGCACGTGGCCGCGGTCGTGCTCGATGAAGACCCAGACGCCTTTGTAGGCCTTCAGGTGTTCGGGCAGTTCGGTGTTGCGCCCGGCGCGACCGGCCGGTTTGGCGGGCGCGGGCTTGGCGGCTTCGCTCATCTCGACTCCTTCAGGCGCTCAGGCGCTCCACCGTCTCTTCTTCCAGAGTCGGGTGGGTGGTGAAGATCTTCTGCAGCAGGTTCAGGCAGACGTCGTTGACGCTGGAGTCGGCGACGACCTGCATTTCGGCCTTGGTCGCGCGCGGCGTCGGGCCGAAGACCTTGCTGACGACGGTCGGCGAGCCCTTCAGGCCGATCTTGGAGACGTCCTCGATGCCGGCGTCGTCCTTGTTCCAGCGCCGCACCGGGCAGCGGCCGGCGCGCAGCATGTCGGCCATCGTCGCGAAGCGCATCTCGTTGGTGCCTTCGAGCATCGTGATCAGCGAGGGCAGCGTCGTCTCCAGCAGCTGCACGCCGCCTTCGGCGCGGCGCTCGACGCGGATGCGGCGGCCGTCGAGGTCGACCTCGACGATGCGGCTGACGTAGGTCAGCAGGTTCACGCCCAGGCGCTTGGCGATGCCGGGGCCGACCTGCGCGGTGTCGCCGTCGATCGTCTGCTTGCCGGTGAAGATCAGGTCGACGGCCTGCTCCTGGCCGATCTTGCGGATCGCCGCGGCCAGCGCGTAGCTGGTGGCCAGCGTGTCGGCGCCGGCGAAGGATCGGTCGGTGACGAGGATCGCGTCGGTGGCGCCGAAGCTGATGCACTTGCGCAGCGCGTCCTCGGCCTGCGGCGGGCCCATGCAGAGCACGGTGACGCGGCCGCCGAACTGGTCCTTCAGGCGCAGCGCCTCTTCGAGCGCGAACAGGTCGTACGGGTTGACGATCGCCGGCACGCCCTGGCGCATGATGGTGTTGGTCACCGGATGGACGCGGATCTGCGCCGAGTCCGGCACCTGCTTGATGCAGACGACGATGTGCATGGGGTTCCTCGCGTGAACGTTCAGACGCCGGCGTTGCGGCGCTCGGCCAGGCTCTGGCGCAGCGAGGCCAGCGGCACCGCGCGCACGCCCTCGGCGTCCTGGAAGACCTTGAACACCTTCTCGCGCTGGGCGCTGGAGGCGACGAAGTCGTTGTAGGCCTGCGTCAGCAGCACGCGGTAGCGGCGGAAGGTCTCGACCTCGTCGAGCCCTCCGAGCCCGGGCGCGGCGTTCAGGTACTGGTGGAAGCGCTTGAGGATGTGCAGGCGGTTGACCTGCACGACGCGCTCCTCGTAGGCGACGCCGAAGAAGCGCAGGAAGTCCTCGGCGCTGGACAGACCCTGCAGGCGGTGGGTGAGGCTGGTCATCGGCGTCTCCTCGGAACGGTCAGGCATGGGCGCGGGCCGGCGTGTCCTCGCACAGGTCGAGGTAGAAGCGCGCCAGGTCGTCGGCGCTGGGTTCGAGCTTGGTGTCGGCGACGTGGGCGCGGATGCGCGCCAGCAGCCGCGGCACCTGGCGCGGCGCCACCGGCAGGCCCAGGCGCGCGTAGCGTTCGATGACCGCGGCGCTGCCGGAGTGCTTGCCCAGCACCAGCCGGTGCGTGCGGCCCAGCTCCTCGGGCGCGAAGGCCTCGTAGTTGCGGCGGTCCTTCAGCAGGCCGTCGACGTGGATGCCGCTCTCGTGGCTGAACACCGCGTCGCCGACGATGGACTTGCCCGGCGCCACCGGCCGGCCGGAGGCGTGCGCGACCAGCGCGCTGATCGCCGGCAGCGTCTCGGTGCGGATGCCGCACTCGATGCCGTGCACGTGGCGCAGCGCCATCACCACCTCTTCCATCGCCGCGTTGCCGGCACGTTCGCCGAGGCCGTTGACGGTGGTGCTGGCGTGCGTGGCGCCGGCCATCGCCGCGGCCAGCGTGTTGGCGGTGGCCAGGCCCAGGTCGTCGTGGGCGTGGATCTCGATCTCGAGGTCGACCTCGGCGCGCAGCGCGGCGATGCGCTCGCGCGTCTGGAAGGGGTCGAGCAGGCCCAGCGTGTCGGCGTAGCGCACGCGGCGCGCGCCGCTGTCCTGGGCCGCCGCGGCGGCGGCGGCGAGGAAGCCGCCGTCGGCGCGCGAGGCGTCCTCGAAGCCGACGCTGACCGAGACGCCGCCGTCGGCCAGCCGCGCGACGTGGTGGCGGATGGTCTGCAGCACCCAGGCGCGGTCGCGTGCCAGCTTGCGTTCGATCTGCACGTCGGACACCGGCACCGAGACGTGCACGATGTCGGCGCCGCAGCGCAGCGCGGCTGCGATGTCGCTGTCGGCCATGCGTGCCCAGACCATCGTGCGCGCCTGGCGCACGCGGCGCGTGATCGCCTGGATCAGCTCGACCTCGTGCGCGCCCATCGCCGGGATGCCGATCTCCATCTCCGGCACGCCGGCGGCGTCGAGCGCGCCTGCGATCGCCAGCTTCTCGTCGTCGGTGAACGCGACGCCGGCGGTCTGTTCGCCGTCGCGCAGCGTCGTGTCGTTGATCGTCAGTCGGTGCGGTAACGAGGCCAGGGACACGGGCGGACTCCTGCTGCTGTGAGCAGGGTTTCGCAAGCCGCGTGCCACCCGTGTGTCGCGCGCAAGTGACTGTTTTTGAAGGGTTTTGGGCTTGCGCTTCGGGCTGTGCCGTTTGTGCGGTTGGCGACAGTTGCGCGTGGCCGGTGACAGCGTGCGGGGTCAGGTCTCTGCGTGCGGGGTCATGCGTGCGGGGTCAGGTCTCACGAGACCTGACCCCGGACTTCCGCGCAAGACCTGACCCCGGACTTCCCGGACTTCCGGCGACGCCCGAAACGACGAAGCGCCCGCGGCCAGGGGCCGGGGCGCCTCGATGTTCAGCGGCGTGCGATCGCGGACAAGTGGTGCGGCGCGATCAAGCTTCCCGCCTCGGGCCGGCTTTGCCGGTTCGTTGGCGGACGGCCTTGCAGGCCGCGCCGGGCCAATGGCCCGGCTCTTCGCATGGCGGGGCCAGTCCACCGGACTGGCTCCGTCCGTGCTCAGCCCCCTCGGGGGTAGCGAGCGCCAGCGAGCTTGGGGGCTCACCTTTCTCTGGCGTGGTTCTTGGAGTAGCGCGGCAGCTCGATCACCAGCTCCGGCCCGCCAACCTTCACGCAGCACGACAGCCGCGAATCGGCTTCCAGCCCCCAGGCGTCGGAGAGCTGCTCGTCCTCGTCGTCGTCGACCGGGTTCACGTGTTCGGCGCCCTGGCGCACGTAGACGTGGCAGGTGGCGCAGGCGCCGACCTTGTCGCAGGCGTGCTCGATCGCGATGCCGTTCATCAGCAGCTCGTCGACCAGCGAGTTGCCGGCCCCGGCCTCGAAGACGAGGCCGTCGGGGCAGAGCTGGGCGTGCGGCAGGACGGTGATGCGGGTGGGGGTGTCGTCGCTCATGCAGCCATCTGTTCGAGCGTGCGACCGGACAGCGCACTGCGCACGCGCTCGTCCATTCGGCGCGCCGCGAACGGCGTCGTGATCCGGTTGAGCTCGTCGCCCGCACGACGCAGGCGCTCTCGCAGCGCCCGGTGGGCTTCCGGCGTCGTGCCTTCACCCTCGGCGCATTCTGCCAGCGCGTCGATGACGTCCTGCATCGCACGCAGGATCTGGAACAGCTCGGGGCTGGACAGCAGGCGCTCGCCGTCTTCGTGCAGCGCGGCCTCGGTGGCGTCGAGCAGGCGGCGGGCGTCGATCTCGGCTTCGCGCAGCGCGCGTGCCGCGGCGTCCTCGGCGGCGTGGCCCAGCGCCTGCTGCAGCATGCCGGCCACCTGCTCGGTGCCCAGGCCGTAGCTCGGCTTGACCTCGACCTGGGCGCGCGCGCCCGAGGTCTGCTCGACGGCGCTGACCGACAGCAGCCCGTCGGCGTCGATCTGGAAGGTGACGCGGATGCGCGCCGCGCCGGCGACCATCGCCGGGATGCCGCGCAGCGTGAAGCGCGCCAGCGAGCGGCACTCGCTGACCAGCTCGCGTTCGCCCTGCACGACGTGCAGCACCATCGCCGTCTGGCCGTCCTTGAAGGTCGTGAAGTCCTGGGCGCGCGCCGTCGGCACGGTGCTGTTGCGCGGGATGATCTTCTCGACCAGCCCGCCCATCGTCTCCAGGCCCAGCGACAGCGGGTTCACGTCCAGCAGCAGCAGGCCGTCTGCGCCGCGGTTGCCGGCCAGCTGGTCGGCCTGGATCGCCGCGCCCAGCGCCACCGCCTCGTCGGGGTCGATGCCGGTGTACGGCTCGCGGCCGAACAGCGCGCCCACGGCGGCGCGCACCGCCGGCATGCGCGTCGCGCCGCCGACCAGCACGACGCCGTCGACCTCGGCGGGCTTGAGCTTCGCGTCGCGCAGCGCGCGTTTGACCGGGCCCAGCGTGCGCTCGACGAGCGGCCGCGTCAGCGTCTCGAACTGGCTGCGCGTGATCGTCGCCGTCGCCGGCGTGCCGTCGGCGCGCAGGCAGTGCATGACGACGCGGTCCAGCCCGCTCAGCGTCTCCTTGGCGTGGCGCGCCGCGGCGTGCAGCCGCGCCAGGTCGGCCGGGTGCCAGCCGCCGGTCTCGCCGGCGAACCACTGCGCCAGCGCGTGGTCGAAGTCGTCGCCGCCGAGCACCGCGTCGCCGGCGGTCGCGACGACCTCGAAGACGCCGCGCGACAGCCGCAGGATGCTGACGTCGAAGGTGCCGCCGCCCAGGTCGTAGACGACGTAGACGCCTTCGCTGGCCGACTCCAGGCCGTAGGCGATGGCCGCAGCGGTGGGTTCGTTCAGCAGGCGCAGCACGTTGAGGCCGGCCAGCGCCGCGGCGTCCTTGGTCGCCTGGCGCTGGGCGTCGTCGAAGTAGGCCGGCACGGTGATCACCGCGCCGACCAGCTCGCCGCCCAGCGAAGCCTCGGCGCGTTCCTTCAGCACCTGCAGCACCTCGCCGCCGACGTCGACCGGGCTCTTGACGCCGGCGCGCGTGCGCACGCCGACGGCGCTGTCGCTCAGGCGCTCCAGCGCATAGGGCAGGCTGCCGGCGGCGATGTCTTCCAGCGCGCGGCCGATCAGGCGCTTGGCCGAGGCGATCGTGTTCTGCGGGTCGGCGGCGGCGAAGGCCGTGGCCGCGGCGCCGACGGTCAGCACGCCGTCCTCGCCGTAGTGCACGACCGAGGGCACGAGGCGCCGGCCGTCGCCGTCGGGCAGCACGACGGCCTGGCCGCTGCGCACCGTGGCGACCAGCGAGTTCGTCGTGCCCAGGTCGATGCCGACGGCCAGCCGGTGCTGGTGCGGCGCGGCGGCGCGGCCCGGTTCGGCGATCTGCAGCAGCGCCATGGCGTTCTCAGACGGCGAACGACTCGCCGCAGCCACAGGTGGCGGCGGCGTTCGGGTTGTCGAACTTGAAGCCTTCGTTCAGCCCTTCGCGCACCCAGTCCAGCCGCGTGCCGTCGAGCAGCGGCAGGCTGTTGGCGGCGACGAAGAGCTGCACGCCTTCGGACTCGAAGGCCAGGTCCTCGGGCGCGGCGGCGTCGGCGAACTCCAGCGCGTAGGCGTAGCCCGAGCAGCCGCTGGTCTTGACGTCCAGCCGCAGGCCGACGCCGCTGCCGCGTTTGGCCAGCGCCTTGCGGATCTGGGCCGCGGCCTTGGGGGTGACGCTGATGGCCATGGCGTCACACCGAGAAGGACGAGCCGCAACCGCAGGTGCTGGTCGCGTTCGGGTTGCGGATGACGAAGCGCGCACCGTCCAGGCGGTCCTCGTAGTCGATCTCGGCGCCGACGAGGTACTGCAGGCTCATCGCGTCGACGACGACGGTGATCGGCTCGCGCGCGACGCGCACGTCGTCTTCCTTGACCTCGTCGTCGAAGGCGAAGCCGTACTGGAAGCCCGAGCAGCCGCCGCCAGTGACGTAGATGCGCAGCTGCAGGCTGGGGTCGCCTTCCTCGGCCAGCAGCTCGCTGACCTTGGCGACGACGGCGTCGCTGATGCGGATCGGCTGCTCGCCTTCGGGCAGCAGCGGCGGGTCGGCGCGCGGCACGAGTTCGGCGGGCGCGGCGGCGTTTCCTTGAGACTGGCAGGCCATCGTGGACTCCTGGTGGTCGGCGCGGCGCTTCAGGCCGCTTCGCTGTGCTGTTGATCGGGCGACGAGGGCGAGCAGGCGCGCTCCTCGATCAGCCCGCCCGGGCCGGCGTGGCGCTGGCGGTAGTCGGCCACCGCGGCCTTGATCGCGTCCTCGGCGAGGATGGAGCAGTGGATCTTCACCGGCGGCAGCGCCAGCTCCTCGGCGATGGCGGTGTTCTTGATCGCCAGCGCCTGCTCCAGCGTCTTGCCCTTGACCCACTCGGTGACCAGCGAGCTCGACGCGATCGCCGAGCCGCAGCCGTAGGTCTTGAAGCGTGCGTCCTCGATGACGCCGGTGCTCGGGTCGACCTTGATCTGCAGCTTCATCACGTCGCCGCAGGCCGGCGCGCCGACCATGCCGGTGGCCACCGTGTCGTCGCCGGCCGCGAAGCCGCCGACGTTGCGCGGGTTCTCGTAGTGGTCGATGACCTTTTCGCTGTACGCCATGTCGGCCTCCGGGTGTGCAAAGGAATCAGTGCGCCGCCCACTGCACGGCGGCGAGGTCGACGCCGGCGCAGTGCAGGTCCCACAGCGGGCTCAGCTCGCGCAGGCGCTCGACGGTGCGGCGCGTCTGCTCGACGGCGGCGTCGATCTCGGCCTCGGTCGTGAAGCGGCCGACGGAAAAGCGGATCGAGCTGTGCGCGACCTCGTCGGACAGGCCCAGCGCCCGCAGCACGTAGCTGGGCTCCAGGCTGGCCGAGGTGCAGGCCGAGCCCGACGAGACGGCGATGCCCTTCAGGCCCATCAGCAGCGACTCGCCTTCGACGAACTGGAAGCTGACGTTGAGGTTGTGCGGCACGCGTGCGTCGAGCGAGCCGTTGACGCGGATCTCGGGGATGTCCGACAGCCCGGCGAGCAGCCGGTCGCGCAGCGTGCGGATGCGTTCGTTCTCGGCGGCCATCGACACGCGCGCCAGCCGGTAGGCCTCGCCCATGCCGACGATCTGGTGCGTGGGCAGCGTGCCCGAGCGCATGCCGCGCTCGTGGCCGCCACCGTGCGTCTGGGCCTCGATGCGCACACGCGGCTTGCGCCGCACGACCAGCGCGCCGATGCCTTTGGGGCCGTAGGTCTTGTGCGCCGACAGGCTCATCAGGTCCACCGGCCAGGACGCGAAGTCGATCGCCACCTTGCCGGTGGCCTGGGCGGCGTCGACGTGCAGCAGCACGCCGCAGGCGCGGCAGATGCGGCCCAGCGCGACGACGTCCTGCACGACGCCGATCTCGTTGTTAACCAGCATCACCGAGGCGAGCACGGTGTCGGGCCGCAGCGCGGCCTCGAAGGCCGCCGGGTCGACGAGGCCGTCGGCGCCGACGTCGAGGTAGGTCACCTCCCAGCCGGCGCGTTCGAGCTCGCGCATCGTGTCCAGCACCGCCTTGTGCTCGGTCTTCACGGTGACGAGGTGGCGGCCGCGCGAGCGGTTGAACTGCGCCGCGCCCTTGATCGCGAGGTTGTTGCTCTCGGTGGCGCCGGAGGTCCAGACGATCTCGCGCGGGTCGGCGCCGACGAGCGCGGCAACGTGTTCGCGGGCGATCTCCACCGCCTCCTCTGCCGCCCAGCCGAAAGCGTGGCTGCGCGACGCGGGGTTCCCGAACTGTTCATACAGATAGGGCAGCATCGCCTGCACGACACGCGGGTCGACCGGCGTCGTGGCCGCGTAGTCCAGGTAGATCGGCTTGGCGCTGGGATCCATCACGAGGCTCCGGCGGAAGTGGCGAGGCATCCCCATAACGCAGGGACCGTGCCAACCCGTGCCGCAGGAAAAATCTGATCTGGATCAGACACTTGCCTGGCCTCGGCCGGATCGTCGGTGGTGCCGTCGGCACGGCCGGGCCTGTCGCTTTTGTCGCCATTGCGACGCGGGCGGTCTGGCACCTGCCGTGCTTGCCCGGATGCAGGCCCGTGCCCACGGGCAGACAAGGGGAGCGCAGATGAACCTGTTCACCGGTGTCGCGTCCGACGCCTTCTTCGGCGGCCCGGTGCCGGCCGCCGTGCACGGCCTGCTGCGCCAGGCCGCGGTGGCCGGCCCCGCGCAACGGGGCGCGCTGCTGTGGACGGCGCAGGCCATCGCGCCGCAGGCCCTGGTGCTGTACTTCGCGCTGGCCAAGCACCACGCGCAGCGGCGCGAGTTCGAGCTCGCCGAACGCGCCGCGGCGCGCGGCCTGCTCGAAGCCGGCCGCGCCGCCGGGCTGGACGACGACGGCCGTGCACTCGACGGTGCGCCGGCACCCGACTTCAACGCCGACGGCCCGGCGCGTTTCTGGCTCTTCATGCACAAGGCGCTGGCCTTCATCGCCTTGCGAGCCGGCGACCTGGACACGGCGCGCGAGCGGCTGGAGCTGATCGAGCGGGTGGCCCCGCACGCGCGCCTGGGCGACGAGGTCGTCAGCGCGCTGCTGCGCGCGACGCCCGACGAGTGATCCGTCAGGCGCGCCCGCCTCAGGGCCGGTAGTCGAAGAGTTGCGGCGCCTCGCGCCGGTACAGCTTCAGCCAGCCCAGCGTCGCCGGCAGCAGCGAGCTGGCGGCGAACCAGGCGGCGTCGTCGGCGCCGGGGCCGTCGTCGATCAGCGCGCTGCCGATGACACGCCAGCCGTCGAGGTCGATCTCGGGCATCGTGCGCCGCGCCTCGGGCGGCAGCGCGTCGAGCGTGCGTGCGACGACGAGCAGCAGCCGGCGCACCTCGGCGCGTGTCAGCCGCGAATGGCGGAAGTCGGACTCGTCGATGCCGTCGACGAGGATCAGCACACCGTCCCCGGACTGCTGCACCAGGTCCAGCAGCGCGGCGGTGAACATCGTGCCGGCGTGCTCAGGCGGCCACGGCCACGGCGCGGCGCGCGCCGTCCTCGGGGCCGAAACACAGCGCGTGGTCGCAGCAGACGGCGCAGCTCGGCGCCTTGCAGACGAAGAGCTGCTCGCGCTCGCACAGCTGCTTGTAGAGGAACTTCTTCCACTTCATGTCGGCGCTGTTCTTGCGCACCAGCGCCGGGAACCACCAGGTCATCAGCGCCGACAGCTCGGCGCGCGAGCCCAGCTGCAGGTCCTGCCAGAGGTGGTTGTCGCCCAGGCAGGCGACGGCCAGCGTCTCGGCGATGGCGGCCGCGGCTTCGCGCGGGCCCTCGGCGTGGTCGAGCAGCAGCGCGACCAGGTCCTCGACCTCGTCGGCACGCGCCGCGCGCCGCGCCAGCGCCTCGGGCACCGGCCGCGGCTCCATCAGGCGGCCACCGGGGCGTGCGAGTAGCACTTCTTCGGGCAGATCTTCGAGCACGCGGTGCAGCCGATGCACAGCTCGCCGTGCGCGATCGTCATGACCTTCTTCTCGTACTCCTCGTCGTCGTCGCCGTCCGGGTCCAGCGAGACCCGCTCGCCGTCCTCGTCGAGGCCGATCAGTTCGAGCACGCCGCGCGGGCAGACACGGAAGCAGCGGCCGCAGCCGATGCACTTGCCTTCGTCGATCTTCTGCACGAAGGAGGGCGTCCAGGTGGCGCCCGAGGGCAGGGTGATGCTGAAGTCGGACACGGTGTTCTCCGTCAGGCGGCCTGGGCCGCGGCGAGCTGCGCGCGTGCGGCGACCAGCGCCGCATGCGCCTCGTGGGCGACCCGGGCGACCTCGGGGATGCGCTCCCAGTTCGTCGGCAGTTCCTCCGACAGGTCGTGCAGGTCCATCTTGGCCTGCGTCGCGCGGGCGTTGAGCTTCTTGATCTCGGCCTTCAGGGTTTCGAGGTCGGCCATCTCATGCTCCCCAGGTGGCGACGTCGCGGTGGGCGTTGATCATCGACACGCCTTCGGCGACCAGCTTGCTGCCGGCTTCGGCCAGCTTGGCGAGGCTCGGGTAGCCGAAGCGGTGCACGTCGCGCAGATGGCGGTTGACGACGACCAGCCGGCCGGCGGTCAGCACCGTGCGGCCGAAACCTTCGTGGCTCATCTTCGTCATCGGGCTGACCATGATCCCGGTGGCACGTTCGATCGCCAGGCCGACGGCGTTGTGGAACAGGTCCAGCCGCCACAGCGTGTCGGGGTCGGGGTCGCCCATGATCGGCAGCGCGCGGCGCTGCTCGGCGCTCAGGATGAAGGGCTCGAGCAGCGTCGTGTCGCTCTTGCCGTCCCAGGTGCCGTGCGTGTCCTGGGCGCGGATCTGCTTGATCAGCTCGCGCACGAAGCCGTCCTGCAGCGCGGCCTCGTCGGCCGCCGGGCTCTCGACGGCGGCGCTCATCGCTTCACCTCGGCATCGTCCTCGAAGTCGAAGGAGCGTTCCTGGCCCTTCATCAGCGCCTTGCGCAGCCACGGAGGCGGCGTGCCGCGCAGCACGTTCTGCAGCTTGTCGAGGATGTCCAGGATCGGTTCGGGCTGCGTCACCTTGACCGGGTGGATGCGGCTGGCGACGACACGCGCCGCCGCCGAGCCGCCGATCGCGGCGACGTAGACGATGGCGCAGTCGCCGATCGCGGCCAGCTTCGGTGTCAGCTTGTCCTCGTCGCCGTCCTCGTCCAGGCCGTCGCCGAAGGCGAAGTCCTGCACGAAGGCATAGCCCTCGGGGGTGACGTCGTAGACCGCCAGATGCGGGGCCCAGCCGAAGTGCGCGTCCACGCGCTGCTGGTCCTGTGTGGCGAAGGCGACTTTCATGGTTCGCTCCGGGAAGTGACGGGATCGGTGGCCGCCGGGCGGCGGCGCGGGATGACGGCGCTGACGTGGGCCACGGCCGGCGGCACGGCTTCGACGGCGGCCAGGCTGGCGGCCGGCAGCGGCCAGTCGTCAGGGCCGTGGTGAGCGATGCACTCGATCAGCGCGTTGCCGACGGCGTTGACGAAGTCGCGTGTGCCGCGGTAGCCGACCATGCGCACGTGGGCGTTGCCGATGCGGTCGAACATCGGGATGCCCAGGCGGAACAGCGGCCGCCCCAGGCGCTCGGCGGCCTGGCGGCCGTGCGAATGCGTCATCAGCAGCTCGGCGCCGGTGGCTTCGGCCGAACGTTCGAAGTCCTCCAGGTCGCCGATCAGCACTTCGCTGGTCGGCAGGCGTTCGAGCAGCGGTGAGCGCGTCGTCGTCACGCAGGTCGCGAGTTCGGCGCCCATCTCGGCGAGAAAGCTGCCGGCGGCCCACAGCAGGTCGGGCTCGGCGGCGAGCGCGATCTTCGCGTTGCCGGTGTGGAAGTGGGCGTCGAGCATCGCGTCGACCAGCTGGCTGCGCTGGCGGCGCAGCTTGGCCGGCACCTCGCGGCCCGACAGCTCGGCCAGGCGGCGCACGAAGGCGTCGCTGGCGGCCAGGCCGGTCAGGCGGTCGAACAGCGTGTAGGGCACGCCGCAGCGCGATTGCAGCGCCTCGGCGGCCGGGCGCATCTGCTCGCCGACGGCCAGCACCTCGATGACGCCGCCCAGGGCCTCGATCTCGGCGCGCGGCGTGCCGCCGATCGTCGTGCCCTGCCAGGTGTCGGGGATGTGGCCGTCGAGCGAGCCCGAGATGTCGGGCACGACGACGGCCTGCAGGCCGAAGGCCTCGATCGTCTCGCGCAGCTCCTCCAGGTCGGCCGGCGTCAGGTGGAAGCCGGGCAGCAGCGCGACGACGCCGTCGCGGCGCGGCTCGCCGACGCGCGGCAGCGTCGAGACCAGCGCCGTGACGGCGGCCGCCCAGCCGTCCTGGAAGGCGCCGACGTAGTCGGGTGTCGAGGCGTAGACGACGGCCGTGTCGGCCAGCTCGGGGTGCTGCTGGCGCGCGAGGCGGATCGTGCCGTCGACGTCGTCGCCCTTGGTCTCGGTGAGCCCGGTCGAGCAGATGCCGATGATCTTCGGCTGGGCGCGCTGGCGGATGTTGAGCAGCGCCTTCACGAGGTTGTCGTCGCCGCCCATGATGGTCGTCGCCTCGTTCATCGCCGTCGTCTGCAGCGGGATCGCCTCCTTGAAGTGGCGCACCAGCAGCACCAGGCCGAAGGAGGTGCAGCCCTGCGAGCCGTGCATCAGCGGCATGCAGGACTCCAGCCCCATGAAGGCGAAGCTGGCGCCCAGCGGTGCGCTCATCTTCAGCGGGTTGACGCTGCAGGACTTCTTGCTTTCGGTGACGAGGGCCATCGTCTGCTCCCGTTCAGGCCGCCAGCGCCACGGCCGGGGCTTCCCAGGGCGCGGGCGCCCGCACCTGCTGCCAGACCGGGTTGAAGATCGCCTTGTCGATCTCGGCGACCATGGTCACGATGCCCTCGTAGCCGGCGAAGGCGTGGTGGCGCTCCTGGTTGATGTCCATCCAGGGCATGCGCGCCTTCAGCGCGACGAACTGGCTGCGGCCGCCGGACAGCATGATGTCGGCGCGCGCCTCGCGCAGCATGCGGTACATCTCGCGCGGCGCGAGGTCCTCGATCATGTGGGCGTCGTCGCCCATGATCTCCTGGATGCGCTGCTTGTCTTCCTTGGTGCTCTTCTTGACGCTGGTGCCGACGATCTCCAGCCCGGCTTCCTGCAGCGCCGAGACCACCGACCAGCTCTTGACGCCGCCGGTGATCAGCAGCACACGCTTGCCGGCCAGGCGCTCGCGGTAGGCGCGCAGGCGCTCGTAGGCGCGCGGCTCCTCGGCGGCGATCAGGGCCTCGGCGCGGTCGACGATGTCGGCCGGCGCGCCGGTCTGCACCAGCAGCCGGGCGATGTCGCGCAGCGTCCGGCTCATGTCGGCGATGCCGTAGAACGAGCCTTCGAAGTACGGGATGCCCCAGCGCTGCTGCATGCGCGTGGCGACGTTGATCATCGACTTCGAGCAGACCATCATGTTGGCCTTGGCCCGGTGCGCCGACGCGATCTCGCGGTAGCGGCCGTCGCCGGTGATGCAGGCCAGCACGCGCACGCCCAGCGCGTCCAGCAGCGGCTTGACCTGCCAGAGCTCGCCCGACAGGTTGTACTCGCCGATGATGTTGATGTCGTAGGGCGTGCTGACGTCGGGCTCGACGGTGCCGATCACGTAGTCGAGCAGCGCCTCGGCGCCGAGCTTGTTGCCCAGGTTCTTCGGGCCGGCGAAACCCGGCACGTCGACCGGCACGACCGGCAGGCCGAAACGTTCGCTGGCGCGTTTGCAGACGGCCTCGATGTCGTCGCCGATCATCGCCGGCACGCAGGTCTGGTAGACGAAGATCGCCGGCGGGCGCACGGTCTCGGCGATCTCGCGGATGGCCTTGAACAGCCGCTTCTCGCCGCCGTAGACGACGTCGAACTCGTCGATGTCGGTGGTGAAGCCGGTGCGGTAGATCTTCGGGCCGGAACTCGCGCTGTGGCGGTTGTCCCAGCTGTTGCCTTCGCAGGCGATCGGGCCGTGCACGAGGTGGGCGACGTCGGCGATCGGCTGCAGCGCGATCTTGGCGCCGTCGAAGGCGCAGCCGCCGGCGGCGGCACCGGGCGTCAGCTGCTTGGTGCAGCCCTTCTTGCGCGCCTTCTCGCCCTTGGCCTGGTTGACGTCGCAGCCGGGCTCGTCGAAGACCTGGGCGATCCTGGCGTTGAGCGATGCGGACATGCGGCGGGCTCCTGTGGGCGGCCCATGCCGTGTTGCACGATCGGTGCCAGTCGTGCGCCGCGCGTTTTCTCCTTCGCCGACAAGGACTTGGCGATCTGCGCCGGCGTTGCCGGCGTTGGCGGGATCACGACAAACGCGACGCCTGGGTTTCGGCCGCCGGCGTGCCGAAGGCCGCCGCCAGGCCGTCCAGCACCTGCCGCAGCTCGGCGTCGAAGACCGGTAGCGCGGCGTCGATCGCGGCGCGTTCGCCCGAGCGCACCGCGGCTTCCAGCGTGCGGGTGGCCTCGCGCAGCGCGGTGGCACCGATCGTCGCCGACTCCGACTTCAGCATGTGCAGCGCCGAAGCCGCGGCGGCCAGATCGCCGCCGCGACACTGTTCGACGATCGTCGCCGGCATGCCGGCGCGCGACTGCGCGAAGAGTTCCAGCACGCGCCGGTACAGCGCGGGCTGGCCGGCGGCAAAACGCAGGCCGGTGGCCCTGTCCAGGCCCGGCAGCGTGGGCGGCAGCACGGCGTGCGCCCCTGCCGCCGCTGGCGCAGCGGCCGGCGCGACGGCGGGCGCGGCGTCGATGCCGGTCCAGTGCCGCAGCCGCTCGATCAGCACGTCGGGCTCGAAGGGTTTGGCCAGGTGGTCGTTCATGCCGGCGGCCAGGCAGGCCTCGCGGTCGCTGGCCATCGCGTGCGCGGTCATCGCGATCACCGGCAGCGCCTCCAGCCCGGGCAGTCGGCGCAGCCGGCGCGTGGCCTCCAGGCCGTCGAGCACCGGCATCTGCACGTCCATCAGCACGGCGTCGAAACGTTCGCGCGCCAGCCAGGCCAGGGCCTCCAGGCCGTCGCCGGCCAGTGCCGTGCTGGCGCCGGCCTGGCGCAGCAGCTCCAGCGTCAGCTCCTGGTTCACCGGGTTGTCCTCGGCGAGCAGCACGCGCAGGCCTTCGAGGCGGCGCGGCGCCGGCGGCCGCGGCAGCGGCTCGCCGGGGGCCGGCGCATCGCGGCCGAACAGCGACTCCAGCAGCGCGAGCAGCGTCGCCGTCGTCACCGGCGCGGCCAGCAGCGTGTCGACGCCCGCCGGCAGCGGGCGCGCGGCGTCGTCGGCACCGTAGGGCACCAGCGCCACCAGCCG
>NZ_AEWG01000043.1 GCF_000190375.1 Rubrivivax benzoatilyticus JA2 = ATCC BAA-35 | reverse complement strand
CGGCGGCCAGCAGCAGGGCGCCGGCCGTGCCTCGCGAGCGGGGGGCAGTCCTTTTCCACGCGACGCACTCTAGACGTCGGCAGCGCGGGCACGGCGGCGAAAAGCGCCGGGATGTGCCCGCTTATCGGCCCCAAGCCGCGGCCCCGGCTGCCGAGAATCGGCGCGGACCATCCCGAAGGAGCGCGAGCCCATGATCAACCGCCTGACCGGACAGCTGGACTTCCAGGCCCAGGCGCTCGCGCTGCGCTCGGAGCGCCAGCGCGTGATCGCCAGCAACATCGCCAACGCCGACACGCCCGGCTACGTGGCGCGCGACTTCGACTTCTCGCAGGCGTTGCGCGAGGCCACCGCCTCGCTGCCGCGCCCGCCGGCCAGCGGCGCGGCACCGGCCGGCGGCGGCAACGAGCTCGGCTCGCCGGTGGCCCGCGGCCTGCTGGCCGAAGGCTTCGGCCGCCAGCGCCCGGCGACCGACCTGCGCTACGGCGCGCCGTCCCAGACCAACCTCGACAGCAACACCGTCGACATGGACCGCGAGCGCGCGGCCTTCGTCGACAACACGCTGAAGTTCGAGGCCTCGCTGCGCTTCCTCAACGGCAGCGTCAGGACGCTGACCGACGCGATGAAGAGCCACAACCAGGGCTGAGGAACCGAATCATGAGCATGTTCCGCATCTTCGACGTCTCGGGCAGCGCGGTCAGCGCGCAGAGCCAGCGGCTCAACGTCGTCGCCAGCAACCTCGCCAACGCCGACACCGTGGCCGGCCCCGACGGCCAGGCCTACAAGGCGCGCCAGGTGGTGTTCCAGACCGCGCTGATGGACGCCGGCGCCGACCCGGCCAGCGCCGCCGGCGTGCGCGTCTCGACGATCCGCGAGGACGCGAGCCCCGGCCGGCGCGTGCACGACCCCAAGCACCCCGCTGCCGACGCCGAGGGCTACGTCACTTTCAGCAACGTCAACGCGGTGCAGGAGATGGTCGACATGATCTCCGCGTCGCGCTCCTACCAGAACAACGTCGAGGTGATGAACACCGCGAAGACCCTGCTGCAGAAGACGCTGCAGATGGGCCAGTCCTGAGCCTGAACGGAAGACGCGATGACCACCATCGATCCCTACGCCGCGATCAACACCCCGACCGAGAGCAAGAACGCGGGCACCGCGTCGGCCAGCGCCGACCGCTTCCTGAAGCTGCTGGTCGCGCAGATGCAGAACCAGGACCCGCTGAATCCGATGGACAACGCGCAGGTCACGAGCCAGATGGCGCAGATCAACACCGTGACCGGCATCGAGAAGCTCAACGAGACGGTCACCGGCCTGAACTCGCAGTTCCTGCAGATGCAGGCCATGCAGGGCGCCTCGCTGATCGGCCGCGACGTCACCGTCGAGGGCAAGCACCTGGACGTGCGCCAGGGCGTGGGCGTCGGCGGCATCGACCTGTCGGGCGCCGCGGACTCGGTCAAGGTCGAGATCCTCGACGCCTCGGGCCGCGTCGCCGACACGCTCAACCTCGGTGCGGCCAAGGCCGGCACGCACAGCTTCAGCTGGGACGCGAGCAAGGTCGAGGACCCCAGCGGCTACACCTTCCGCGTCACCGCCAAGCTCGGCACGACGACCGTGCAGACGACGCCGCTGATGCGCGACACGGTGGCCGCGGTCAGCAACTCCGGCGGCAAGCTCCAGCTCGAACTCGCCCACAGCGGCGCCATCGACTACACCGCCGTCAAGGCCTACAACTGAACAGGACGACACGATGAGCTTCCAGCAAGGTCTCTCCGGGCTCAACGCGACCAGCAAGAGCCTGGACGTCATCGGCAACAACATCGCCAACGCCAACACCTACGGCGCCAAGGTCTCGCGCGCCGAGTTCTCCGACATGTACGCCACCGCGCTCAACGGCGCCGGGGTCAACAACGTCGGCATCGGCGTGACGCTGGGCGCGGTGTCGCAGCAGTTCACGCAGGGCAACATCTCGACCACCGGCAACGCGATGGACATGGCGATCAACGGCGCCGGGTTCTTCCAGGTGACCGACGGCGTCAGCCCGACCGTGTACACGCGCAACGGCCAGTTCAAGGTCGACCGCGAGGGCTACATCGTCAACAACGAGAAGCTCAAGCTGATGGGCTACCCGGCCGACGGCACCGGCACCATCCAGCCCGGCCTGGCGCAGCCGCTGAAGCTGCCGACGGCCGGCATCGCGCCGAGCGCGACGAGCAAGATCGAGCTGGAGTTCAACCTCAAGGCCGACTCGGTGGTCACGGCGCCGGCGGCCACCGCGACGCCGCAGATCGACTTCACCGACAAGTCGACCTACAACAACGCGACCTCGGTCGTCGCCTACGACTCCAAGGGCCAGGACGTCGCGCTGTCGTACTACTTCCAGAAGGAGTCGAACGACAAGTGGAACGTCTACGTCACCGCCAACGGCCAGCCGGTGAACGTCGACGCCGCCGGCAACCCGGTGAAGTGGCAGACGCTGGAGTTCGACAACACCACCGGCCGCCTGGCCTCGCCGGACCCGGCCGACGCGCTGGCGCTGAGCATCACCAACGACCTGATCATCACCGACCCGGTCACCGGCCGCGAGACCTCGCGCATCGTGGTGCCGCTGAACATGTCGGTCAACGTGGCCAGCGCGACCCAGTACGACCAGACCTTCGGCGTCACCAACCTGACGCAGAACGGCTACGCCGCCGGCCAGCTCACCTCGATCGCGATCGAGGCCGACGGCATCGTGCTGGCGCGCTACAGCAACGGCCAGAGCAAGCCCGCCGGCCAGCTCGAGCTCGCCAACTTCCGCAACCCGCAGGGCCTGCAGCCGCTGGGCGGCAACGTCTGGGCCAGCACCTACGCCTCGGGCGACGCGGTCGTCGGCGTGCCCAGCGAGGGCAACATGGGCGTCATCCAGGCCGGCGCGCTGGAGGAGTCGAACATCGACCTCACCGGCGAGCTGGTCAACATGATCACCGCGCAGCGCATCTACCAGGCCAACGCGCAGACCATCAAGACCCAGGACCAGGTCATGCAGACGCTGGTCAACATGCGCTGAACGCGCGCGCGGCGGAGGCTGAACCGTGGACCGTCTGATCTACCTGTCGATGGGCGGCGCGAAGGCGACGATGGAGCGCCAGGACGTGCTCGCCAACAACCTGGCCAACGCGTCGACGACCGGCTTTCGCGCCGAGCTGCAGGCCTTCCGTGCCGTGCCGGTGCGCGGCGACGGCGCCAGCACCCGGGTCTACGCGCTGGAGTCCACCGTCGGCCACGACGACCAGTCCGGCCCGCTGCAGGTCACCGGCCGCAACCTCGACGTCGCGATGCGCGGCAAGTCCTGGCTGGCGGTGCAGTCGCTCGACGGCACCGAGGCCTACACGCGCGCCGGCTCGATGGAGGTCAGCGCCGAGGGCGTGCTGGTCACGCCGTCGGGCCTGCCGGTGCTCGGCGACGGCGGCCCGATCACGGTGCCGGCCAACGCGACGCTGACGATCGGCGCCGACGGCACCGTCTCGGCGGCGGCCAACGGCGGCAAGCCGCAGGCCATCGGCCGGCTCAAGCTGGTCACGCCCGAGGCGCCGCTGACGCGCGGCACCGACGGCCTGTTCCGCGCCGCCGACGGCGACCTGCCGGCCGATCCGGCCGCCCGGCTGCAGGACGGCGCCCTCGAGGGCAGCAACGTCAGCCCGGTCGAGACCATGGTGCAGATGATCTCCGCGGCGCGCCAGTTCGAGCAGCAGATCAAGATGCTGCAGACCGCCGAGCAGAAGGAGCAGGGCGCCACCAAGCTGCTGGCGACCTGAGTCCGGGCCCCCGGCCCGGCCCCCCGACACGCCGCGCCCCGAGCGCGGCGTTTTCGTTGGCGGCGCGGAGATGCGGGCACAACGCGGCTGTTTTCGGCGTTTCGACCGGGCTTGTCCGCCCTCAAGATTCGCTCGTACCCGTCCGCCCCCCGAGGAACCGACATGCTTCGTTCGCTATGGATCGCCAAGACCGGCATGGAGGGCCAGCAGACCAAGCTGGACGTCATCTCCAACAACCTCGCCAACGTCGGCACCAACGGCTTCAAGCGCGGCGGCGTCCAGTTCGAGGACCTGATCTACCAGAACCTGCGCCAGGCCGGGGCCGCCAGCAGCGAGCAGAGCACGCTGCCGACCGGCCTGCAGGTCGGCCTGGGCGTGCGCGCCGCCGGCACGACGCGCAACTTCAGCCAGGGCAACCTGCAGCAGACGGGCAACAGCTACGACATCGCGATCAAGGGCAACGGCTTCTTCCAGATCCAGATGCCCGACGGCACCACCGGCTACACGCGTGACGGCGGCTTCCAGGTCGACAACGCCGGCCAGCTGGTCACCAACCAGGGCTACCCGGTGCAGCCCGGCATCACGATCCCGGCCGACGCCAAGACCGTCACCGTGGCCGACGACGGCACGGTGCAGGTGACGACCGCCGGCAACGCCACGCCGACCACCGTCGGCCAGCTGCAGCTGGCGAACTTCATCAATCCGGCCGGCCTGGAGTCGCTGGGCGGCAACCTCTACGCCGAGACCGCGGCCTCGGGCACGCCCAACACCGGCACGCCGGGCACCAACGAGCTCGGCGCGCTGCAGCAGGGTTTCGTCGAGACCAGCAACGTCAACGTCGTCGAGGAGCTCGTCAACATGATCGCGACGCAGCGCGCCTACGAGCTGAACTCGAAGGCCATCCAGACCTCCGACCAGATGCTGCAGAAGCTGGGGCAGCTGTGAACACGCTCGTGAGGACCTGCCTGGCCGCCGCGGCGCTGGCGCTCGCCGGCTGCGAGACGATGTACCCGACGGTGCAGTTCGAGCAGCCCACCGGCGCCGACACGCCGCCGCCGGTGGTCGCGGCCGAGGCGCCGAGCACCGGCGCGATCTTCCAGACCTCGCAGTACCGGCCGCTGTTCGAGGACCACCGCGCGCGCCAGGCCGGCGACACGCTGCAGGTGCGCATCGTCGAGAAGATCAGCGCCACCGCCAAGTCGACGAGCTCGCTGGACAAGACCACCGACCTGAGCGGCGGCATCACCGCGCTGCCCGGCATCAACGCCGCCACGGCGCTGCGCCGCGCCGCCGTCAGCGCCAACTCCGAGAACAGCTTCGCCGGCAAGGGCAGCACCCAGAACAGCAACGACTTCCAGGGCACGATCACCGTCACCGTGCGCGGCGTGCTGCCCAACGGCCACCTGCTGGTGGCCGGCGAGAAGCAGATCGGCGTCAACGCCAACGTCGACGTGCTGCGCTTCTCGGGCCAGGTCGACCCGCGCGCGATCGAGCCGGGCAACGTCGTGCAGAGCACGCGCATCGCCAACGTGCGGCTGGAGCAGCGCGGCCGCGGCGCCCAGGCCGACACCAACGCCGTCGGCTGGCTCAGCCGGGTGTTCTTCAGCGTGCTGTGGCCGCTGTGAGGAGCGACACGATGCGAAGCCTCGTCCTGCTCGTCGCCGCCGCGCTGACGGTGCTCGCCGCCGCGCCGGCCGCCGCCGCGGTGCGGCTCAAGGAAGTCGCCGCGGTGCAGGGCGTGCGCGCCAACGCGCTCGTCGGCTACGGCCTCGTCGTCGGCCTCGACGGCACCGGCGACCAGACCACCCAGACCCCGTTCACGACGCAGAGCGTGACGGCGATGCTGCAGCAGATGGGCGTCACCGTGCCCGCCGGCAGCAGCATGCAGCTGAAGAACGTCGCCGCGGTGATGGTCACCGCGCAGCTGCCGGCCTTCGCCCAGCCGGGCCAGCAGATCGACATCAACGTCTCGTCGATCGGCAACGCCAAGAGCCTGCGCGGCGGCACGCTGATCGCCACGCCGCTCAAGGGCGCCGACGGCAACGTCTACGCGCTGGCCCAGGGCAACCTGATCGTCGGCGGCGCCGGCGCCTCGGCCAACGGCTCCAAGGTCCAGATCAACCACCTGAGCGCCGGCCGCATCCCGATGGGCGCGACCGTCGAGCGCACCGTGCCGACGCCGCTGCTCGAAGGCGACGGCGTGCAGCTCGGGCTGCAGGCCGACGACTTCGCCACCGCGCGTGCGGTGGCCGACGCGATCAACCGCGCCAAGGGCCAGGGCACCGCCGTCGCGCTCGACGGGCGCAGCGTGCGCGTGCGCGCGCCGCAGGCGCCGGGCGAGCGCATCGCCTTCCTCGCCGACATCGAGAACCTGACGGTCGAGATCGCCAAGCCCGCCGCGCGCGTGGTGCTCAACGCGCGCACCGGCTCGGTGGTGATGAACGACGCCGTGACGCTGGGCGCCTGCGCCGTGGCCCACGGCAACCTGTCGGTGACGATCAGCACCACGCCGCAGGTCAGCCAGCCCAACCCCTTCGGCCAGGGCCAGACGGTCGAGTCGGCCAAGTCCGACATCGCCATCACCCAGCAGGGCGGCTCGCTGGTGCAGCTACCCGCGGGCACCAAGCTGGCCGACGTCGTCAAGGCGCTGAACTCGCTGGGCGCCACGCCGATGGACCTGCTGGCCATCCTGCAGGCGATGAAGAGCGCCGGCGCGCTCAACGCCGAGATCGAGGTGATCTGATGGCTGCCGGCCCGTCCTCGCTGTCGGTCGACTCGCGCTCGCTGGCCTCGCTGCAGGCCAAGGCCCAGCACGACCCCAAGGCCGCGGTGCGCGAGGCCGCCAAGCAGTTCGAGCGCCTGTTCATGAACGAGCTGCTGAAGAGCATGCGCCAGTCGACGATGGCCACCGGCCTGTCCGACGACCCGGGCCGCAAGATGGGCACCGAGATGCTCGACGAGCAGTACGCCGGCCAGCTCTCGGGGCTGCCGGGCGGGCTGGCCGACGTCATCGCGCGCCAGCTCGAGCGCCAGATGGGCATGGCGCCGGGGCCGATCCCGGTCACCGGCTCGGCCAACAACACGCCGGCGCCGCTGTCGGCGCGGCCGCAGGCCACGCGCATCCCGCAGACCGGCGCTGCCGGCTTCGTGCAGCAGCACGCCGGCGCCGCCGAGCGCGCCGAGCAGAAGACCGGCATCCCGTCGGAGTTCATGATCGCCCAGGCCGCGCACGAGACCGGCTGGGGCCGCAAGGAGATCCGCCACGCCGACGGCTCGCCGTCGTTCAACCTCTTCGGCATCAAGGCCGGCGCCAGCTGGAAGGGCCCGGTCGCCGAGGTGACGACCACCGAGTACGTCGACGGCAAGGCGCAGAAGATGGTGCAGAAGTTCCGCGCCTACGCCAGCTACGAGGAGTCCTTCGCCGACTACGCGAAGCTGATCTCCGAGAGCCCGCGCTACCGCGACACGGTGGCCGGCGCCACCGACGCGAGCACGTTCGCGCGCGGCCTGCAGAAGGCCGGCTACGCCACCGACCCGGCGTACGCGGACAAGCTCACCCGCGTCATCAACACGACGCTGCGCGTGCAGCGCAGCCTGGGGTAAGGGATGGCCGCTTCATCGCTGATGTCGCTGGGCATGCGTGCCATGACGGCAAGCTATGCCTCGATGCAGGTCACCGGGCACAACATCTCCAACGCCAACGTGCCCGGCTACTCGCGCCAGCAGGCCGAGCTGGCGACGGCCAAGGGCCAGTACACCGGGGCCGGCTTCTTCGGCAAGGGCGTCGACGTGGCCAGCGTCACGCGCGCGCACGACCAGTTCCTCACCCGGGCGGCGGCCTCGGCCAAGTCGCTGGCGGCGATGGACGAGACGCTGTCGCAGCGGCTGCAGCTGCTGGAGGACGTGTTCCCGACCGGCGAGAGCGGCCTGGGCTACAGCGTCGGCAACTTCCTCAACGCCATGGTCGACCTCGCCTCGCGGCCCGGCGACACGGCCACGCGCCAGGTCGTGCTGGCGCGTGCGCAGGACCTGGCGACGCGCTTCAATGCCGCCGCCGGCCAGATCGACACGCTGCAGGCCGGCGTCACCGCCGACCTGAAGACCACCGTCTCGGCGGTCAACGGCCTGACCAAGAGCCTGGCCAAGATCAACGACCAGATCGCCGCCGCGCGCGGCCTGGGCCAGCCGCCGAACGACCTGCTCGACGAGCGCGACCGCATCGTCAGCGAGCTGTCCTCCAAGATCCAGGTCAGCACCGTGATGGCCGACGACGGCACCGTCGGCGTCTTCGTCGCCGGCGGCCAGAACCTGGTGCTGGGCGCGACCTCGGTGGACATGCGCGTCACCACCGACCCGCTGGACACCTCGCGCTCGGCGCTGGCGCTGGTCGACGGCGACAAGCTGCGCATGCTCGACGAGAACTCGCTGGGCGGCGGCTCGATGACCGCGCTGCTGCGCTTCCAGAACGAGGACCTGGTCGACGCGCGCAACCTCGTCGGCCAGCTCGCCGCCGGCGTGGCCTCGGCGGTCAACGGCCAGCAGAGCCTGGGGCTGGACCTCAACGGCAACACCGGCAAGCCGCTGTTCCAGGTCGGCGCGCCGTCGGCCCGCTCGGACATCAACAACTCGCGCGACGCCAGCGGCAACTTCGCCGCCACGCTCAGCATCTCCGCGCCCGACGGCACCGTGCTGAAGGCGTCGGACTACCTGGTGCGCCCGGACCCGGCGACGGCCAACGGCTACGTCATCACGCGCCTGTCGAACCCGCAGGAGACCTTCCAGCGCACCGCCGACGCCAGCGGCCGCTTCGAGGTCGAGGGCCTGGAGGTCACGGTCAGCGGCACGCCGGCGGCCAGCGACCGCTTCCTGCTGCAGCCGGTGGCGCGCGCCGCCAGCGGCATGAACGCGCTGCTGCAGGATCCGCGCCAGATCGCCGCCGCCTCGCCGCTGGTCTCCTCGGTGGGCTCCGCCAACACCGGCACCGCGTCGGTGGCCTCGCTGACGATGGTGCGCACGCCGGACATGACGGCCAGCGCGGCGATCAGCTTCTCGACGACGCCCTCCGGCCAGCTGCAGTACAGCTGGACCGTCACCGACGGCGGTGGCACGTCGACGACGACCGGCCCGCTGGACTGGAACGAGGAGGGCATCGTCCCGCCCGAACCCGACTCGATCAACGGCGCCCGGCTGCGCCTGGCCGGCGTGCCCAGGGCCGGCGACACGATCGCCGTCAACACGATCGCGCCGGCCTACGTCGGCGCCAACAACGGCAACGCGCTGGCGCTGGCCGGCCTGCGCGATCAGGCCATCGTCGGCCGCAGCGAGAGCGGCGGCGTCTACAGCGGCGGCATGGTCGCCACCGACGCCTACGCCGCCGCGCTCGCCGACATCGCGGTGCGCGTGCAGACGACCAAGGCCGCCTCGACGATCTCGACCTCGGTGGCCAACCAGGCCGAGCTCGCGCGCAGCGAGGTCTCCGGCGTCAACCTCGACGAGGAGGCCGCGCGCCTCATCCAGTACCAGCA
This sequence comes from Rubrivivax benzoatilyticus JA2 = ATCC BAA-35, assembly GCF_000190375.1. Lineage (GTDB taxonomy): Bacteria > Pseudomonadota > Gammaproteobacteria > Burkholderiales > Burkholderiaceae_C > Rubrivivax > Rubrivivax benzoatilyticus. The sequence continues at coordinate 1,355 of NZ_AEWG01000043.1, read as the reverse complement.
GAGCTACCAGGCCGCGGCCAAGGTGCTGCAGGTGGCCCAGAGCGTCTTCGAGACGCTGCTCCAGACCGCGGCCCGCTGAGGCCGCCTTCCAAGAGGCTGAAACGCCATGCGAATCACCGCTGCCAACGCCTTCGAGACCTCGATCAAGAACCTGCAGAAGCGCCAGGAAGGGCTGTCCGACGCGCAGGACCGCCTCACCAGCGGCAAACGCGTCGTCACCGCCAGCGACGACCCGGTGGCCGCCGCACGCGCCGAGCGCGCGCTCGCCGCGATGGTGCGCAGCGAGGCCAACCAGCGTGCGCTGGAGGCCAGCCGCAACGTCATGCTGCAGGCCGAGTCGGCGCTGGGCAATGCCGGCGACCTGCTGCAGCAGGCGCGCGAACTCGTCGTCCAGGGCGGCAACGGCAGCTACGGGGCCAGCAACCGCGAGACGCTGGCCGACGCGCTGCGCGGCATCCGCGCGCAGCTGCTGGGCGTGGCCAACCGCGGCGACGGTGCCGGCGGCTACGTCTTCGCCGGGCAGGGCGCCGACTCGCCGCCGTTCGTCGACACGCCGGGCGGCGTCATCTTCCGCGGCGCCGAGGGCGAGATCAGCGCCGCCTCGGACGAGGCCCTGCCGCTGTCGGTCGACGGCCGGCAGGCCTGGCTGGGTGCACGCGACCCGTCGGGCACCGGCACGGTCTCGGTCTTCACCGCGCTGGACACCGTGATCGGCAAGCTCTCGGACGGCTCGCTCAGCGAAGCCGAGGTCTCGACCGCGGTCAAGGAAGGGCTGGCCGACATCGACGCGGTGATGAACAACGTGCTCACCTCGCGCGCCGCCGCCGGCGAGGCGCTGAACCGCACCGACATGGTCGAGAGCCGCATCGCCGAGAGCAAGCTCGCCGCCAAGACCGAGCGTTCCAACGCCGAGGACCTTGACATGGTGCAGGCGATCTCCGACTTCCAGAACAGGCAAACCGGCTACGATGCGGCACTGAAGACGTATTCCCTGGTGCAGCGGCAATCGCTGTTCCAGTACCTCAGCGCCTGATGCACGACCTCCCGATCCTGGGCCCGGTGGCCCTGGGCTTCAGCCCGGTCATCGACCGCCAGCACGCCGTCGTCGCGACCCGTCTCACGGTCTTCCCCGAACAACCCGACGCCGGTTGCGACGTCGACGCGTTGCTGGCCGCCGTCGACGCGGTCTGGCCGCCCGAGGCCGACGCCGGCACGCCGGCGCTGTCGCTGAACCCGCGGCCGCTGGCGCCCGGCGGCGCCCGCCCGGCGGCGACGCTGCGGCCGGTGTCGCTGAACCTGGCCGGCGAGCGCCTGCTCGCCGACGTGCTGGCCGCCGCGCCGCGGCCGCAGGCCAT
>NZ_AEWG01000044.1 GCF_000190375.1 Rubrivivax benzoatilyticus JA2 = ATCC BAA-35 | reverse complement strand
GGGCTGATCAAGCCGTGGCGCTTGAGCACCGAGTTGACCGTGCTCGCTGCGATGCGCACACCTGCGTCACGAGCCAGGACATGGGCGATCTTGCGGCCACCCCACGCCGGGTGCTCGCTTCGAACGGCCAACACCTGGTCCTGCAGTTCCTGCGCTGTGCGAGATGGCGAATGGCATGGGCGACGGGATCGGTCCTCCAAGTCCTCGCGGCTGAGCCACTTGTAGCCCGTCTTGCGGCTGATCCCGAACCGGCGACACAGCTCACTGACGTTCGCATCCGCTTGGCGGGCCAGACCGACGAACTCCTGTGTCTGATCCTTCACGGTGACTGCGCTCCACGGCAACTTCGTTCTCCGCTGGCTAGGCAGGAAAAAGTGTCACCTATGTCCTCGCACACCTGTCACCTGTGTCCCCGGTCCATACAGGAGGGGACTTGGGGAGCCATCGCCCAGGCGCCTGCGCGGCAGAAGCCGCGCAGGCGCCTAGGCCACCAGCGCCAGCGGGCCGCCGCAGGCGGCCAGCCAGGGATCGCGGTCGTCGCCGCCGAAGGCCTGCACCAGGAACTCGATCAGCGCGCGTGTGCGCGCCGGCACGTGCTTGCGGCTGGGCATCGCGGCCCAGATCGACAGCCCCGCCAGGCGCCACGACGGCAGCACACGCTCGACACGGCCGGCAGCCAGCGCCTCGTCGAGCATCAGCGTCGGCAGCGCGGCGACGCCCAGCCCGGCCTGGGCGGCGGCGAGCTGGGTCTGCAGGTCGTCGCAGTGCAGCGCGCCGGCCTGCTCGGGCACCACCGTCTCGGCGGCCTCGCCGGCGTCGCCGCGGAAGAACACCAGCCCGCGCGGCTGCACACCCGGCTGGAACAGCAGCTCGTGGCGCGCCAGGTCGCGCGGGTGGCGCGGCCGGCCGTGGCGCGCCAGGTAGCCCGGCGCGGCGCAGAGCAGCACCTCCGAACGCGCCAGCCGGCGCGCGACGAAGTCGCCGTCGATCGGCCCGCGCAGCGTCAGCAGCGTGACGTCGTAGTCCTCGTCGACGGTCTCGACACGGCAGGGCGACACCAGATCGATCGACAGCCTGGGATGCTGGGCCGAGAAGCGCGCCAGGTGGCGCACCAACTGGTGCGCCGCCAGCGCCGACGGGCACAGCAGGCGCAGCGGCCCGCTCAGCTCGCGCGTCGATTCGCCGGCCAGCGCGTCGGCCTCGTCGACGTCGGCCAGGATGCGGCGCGCGCGCTCCAGGTAGCTCTCGCCGACCTCGGTCAACGCGACGCGGCGTGTCGTGCGGTTCAGCAGCCGCGCGCCCAGATGCGCCTCGAGTTCGGCGACGACCCGCGTGACGACCGGCGGCGCCATGTCCAGCGCCCGCGCCGCACGCGCGAAGCCGCCTTCGTCGACGACGCGCACGAAGACCTTCATCGCGCGCAGCTGGTCCATCGCGGCTCCCGGCCCTGGGTTCAGCGGAAGGCAGCGACCACCTGCGCCACCGCGGCCGTCAGGCGCTTGGCGTAGGGCACGTGCAGGAACTCGTTGGGCCCGTGGGCGTTGCTCTTCGGGCCCAGCACGCCGCAGACCATCATCTGCGCCTTCGGGAAACCGGCCTGCAGCATGCTCATCAGCGGGATCGTGCCGCCCTGGCCGATGTAGCCGACCGGGGCGCCGAAGTGCGCGTTCGACGCCGCGTTCAGCGCGTCTTCCAGCCACACCGGCAGCTCGGGCGCGTTCCAGCCGCTGGCGCCCAGCGCGCCGGCGCGGCCGTCGGGCACGAAGGTCACACGCGCGTTGTACGGCGCGTTGTCTTCCAGCAGCGCCTTCAGCCGGATGCTGGCCTCGTGGCCGTCGACCAGCGGCGGCAGGCGCAGGCTGAGCTTGAACGCGGTGTACGGGCGCAGCACGTTGCCGGCGCTCTTCAGCTCGGGGAAGCCGTCGACGCCGGTGACGCTGAGCGTCGGCCGCCAGGTGCGGTTGAGCAGGCCTTCGACCGGGTCGGTGGTCGTCGGCAGCGCCAGGTTGCCGTCGGCGCCGCAGACCCAGGGCATGCGCTTCCAGACGTCGTCGCCGAGGATGGCCGCGGTGGCCTGGGCCTGGGCGACGCGCGAGGCCGGCACCTCGCAGTGGAAGAACTCGGGCAGCAGCTGGCCGGTCCTGGCGTCTTCCAGCCGGTCGAGCACCTGGCGCAGGATGCGGAAGCTCGACGGCACCAGGCCGCTGGCGTCGCCGGAGTGGATGCCTTCGGTCAGGATCTCGACCTTCAGCACGCCGCTGACCATGCCGCGCAGGCTGGTCGTCAGCCACAGCTGGTCGTAGTTGCCGGCGCCGCTGTCCAGGCAGACGACGAGGCCGACCTCGCCGAGGCGGGGCTTCAAGGCGTCCAGATAGGCCGGCAGGTCGTGCGAGCCGCTTTCCTCGCAGGTCTCGATGACGCCGACGCAGCGCGGGTGCGCCGTGCCCTGGGCCTTCAGCGCCTCGATCGCGGTGACCGCGGCGTAGATCGCGTAGCCGTCGTCGGCGCCGCCGCGGCCGTAGAGCAGGCCGTCGACGTACTTCGGCGTCCAGGGGCCCAGGTCGTTGCGCCAGCCGCTGAACTCGGGCTGCTTGTCCAGGTGGCCGTAGAACAGCACCGTGTCGGTCGCCGCGCCGGTGGCGGCGACCTCGAAGAAGATCACCGGCGTGCGCCCGGGGATGCGCACGATCTCGATCGCCAGACCCGGCACGCGGCGCGATTCGACCCAGGCCACGGCGTCCTGCACGACGCGTTCGATGTGGCCGTGGGCCTGCCAGTCGGCGTCGAACATCGGGCTCTTGGCCGGCACGGCGATGTAGTCGGTGAGGGCGGGCACGATGCGCTCGTCCCAGGCGCGGTCGACGAAGTCGGCCAGCGGCAGGTGGCGGTCGGGTGCGTTCATGGGCGGCTCCTGCGTGAATCGGGCAATCCCACCAGTGTAGGCCTGCGCCCCCGCGCCCCGAGGGGAAGCCGGGCTTCGCAGCGCCGGGGGCCGCCGCTATCCTGGCCCGATGACGACCGACTTCTTCCGCCTCGAGCTCGCCGACACCGGCGTCGCCCACCTGCAGCTCGCCCGCCCCGAGCGGCTGAACACGATGACGCCGGCCTTCTTCCCGGCGCTGCGCGAGGTCGTCGAGTCGCTCAACGCCGAGGGCCGCACGCGCGTGCTGGTGATCTCGTCGACCGGCAAGCACTTCAGCGCCGGCATGGCGCTGGACGTCTTCGCCAGCGACCTGTCGCTGCTGGACACCGGCAACGCACGCCGGCGGCTGGCCTTCCAGGACTCGCTGCGCCAGCTGATGCGCTGCTTCGACGTGCTGGAGTCGGCGCGTTTCCCGGTCATCGCCGCAGTGCAGGGCGGCTGCATCGGCGGCGCGCTCGACCTGGCCGCAGCCTGCGACCTGCGCGTCTGCTCGGCCGACGCCTTCTTCACCGTGCAGGAGATCCAGATCGGCATGGCCGCCGACCTGGGCGTGCTGCAGCGCCTGCCGAAGATCGTGCCGCCGGGCGTGGCGCGCCAGATGGCCTACACCGGCGAACGTGTCGGCGCCGAACGCGCGCTGGCCGTCGGCCTGGTCAACGCCGTGCTGCCCGACGCCGCGGCGACGCTGGACCACGCCATGACGCTGGCCGCCGAGATCGCCGCCAAGTCGCCGCTGGCCATCGCCGGCAGCAAGCTGGCGCTGAACTACGCCATCGACCACCCGACGGCCGACGCGCTGGAGCAGATGGCGCTGCTGCAGAGCGCGATCTTCGACATCGGCGAGATGGCACAGGCCATCCAGGCCTGGCAGAGCAAGCAGCCGGCGGGCTTCGACCCGCTGGCCCCGGTCCCGCGGGTCTAGGACGCAATGCGGCCAGGGGAAGAACGGGGTCAGGTCTGTTGAGACCTGACCCCTACCACCCGAGCCCCTCCAGGCGTGCCGTTGGCGGCGGGACGAACGGACGAACGGACGAACGGGGTCAGGTCTGTTAAGACCTGACCCCTACCCCCGGTGCCGCGCGTCTAGCCTTCGGCTTCGCGCTTCGCACGCAGCGCAGCCAGCACCTCGTCGGTGTCCTGAAGAACGGAAGAACGGGGTCAGGTCTGTTGAGACCTGACCCCTACCCCGGTGCCGCGCGTCTAGCCTTCGGCTTCGCGCTTCGCACGCAGCGCCGCCAGCACCTCGTCGGTGTCCTGGCCCAGCGCCGGCGCGTTGCGGCGGTGGCTGCCCGGCGTGCGCGACAGCTTGGGCACGATGCCGGGCACGGTCAGCGTGCTGCCGTCGGCCATCGTCACCGGCAGCAGCATCTCGCGCGCCGCGTAGTGCGGGTCGTGCGCGATGTCGGCGGCGGTGTAGATGCGGCCGACCGGCACCGCGGCGGCGTCCAGCGCGGCCAGCACCTCGTCGACCGTGCGCCCGGCGGTCCAGGCGCCGATCGCGGCGTCGATCTCCTGCACACGCACGACGCGGCCGGTGTTGTCGGCCAGTGCCGGGTCGGCGGCCAGGTCCTCGCGGCCGATGGCCGTCATCAGCCGGCGGAAGATGCTGTCGCCGTTGCCGGCCACCAGCACCTGGCCGTCGCGGCAGGCGTAGGCGTTGCTCGGCGCGATGCCCGGCAAGGCGCTGCCGGCCGGGCCGCGCACGGCGCCGAAGGCGCTGTACTCGGGCAGCAGGCTCTCCATGCAGTTGAAAACCGCCTCGTAGAGCGCGACGTCGATGATCTGGCCGCGGCCGCTCTGGCCGCGCTCGTGCAGCGCCATCAGCACGCCGATGACGCCGTGCAGCGCCGCCAGCGTGTCGCCGATCGACACGCCGACCCGCACCGGCACGCGCCCGGGTTCGCCGCTCAGGTGACGCAGGCCGCCCATCGCCTCGGCAACGACGCCGAAGCCGGGTTTGTCGCGGTACGGCCCGGTCTGGCCGTAGCCGCTGACACGCAGCACGATGAGCCGCGGGTTGGCCTCCATCAGCGCCTCGGGCGCGAGGCCGAAACCTTCCAGCGCGCCGGGGCGGAAGTTCTCGATCAGCACGTCGGCTTCGAGCGCCAGCTCGCGCACCACGGCCTGGGCCTCGGGGGTCCTTCAGGTCCAGCGCCACCGAGCGTTTGTTGCGCGACTGCAGCTGCCACCAGACCGAGGTGCCGTCCTTCAGCAGCCGCCAGCGGCGCAGCGGGTCGCCGCCGTCGGGGGGCTCGATCTTGATGACCTCGGCGCCGAAGTCGGCCAGGGTCTTGGCGGCAAACGGCCCGGCGATCAGCTGGCCGAGTTCGAGCACCTTGAGCCCGGCCAGCGGGCCGCCGGCGGCGGGCTCAGCCCATGCAGAAGACGTTGAGCTTGTGGCCATCGAGATCGCGGAAGTAGCCGGCGTAGAAACCTTCGCCGCGCGGCCCGGCGGCCCCTTCGTCGGCACTGCCGAGTTCGAGCGCCTTGCGGTAGACGCGGTCGACGGCCTCGCGGCTGTCGACCTGGAACGCGACCATCACGCCGTTGCCGACGCTGGCGGCCTGGCCGTCGAAGGGTTTCATCACGCCCAGCATCGGCTGCGCCATCGATCGCCCCCAGGCGTAGCCGCGGCCGAAATCCATCATGCGCTTGGCGCCAATCTCGGCGAGCAGCGTGTCGTAATACGCCGCGGCGCGCGGCAGGTCGTTGGTGCCCAGGGTGACGTATCCGATCACGGCCAGCTCCTCGTGCCAAAGGTGCCCGAGTCTAGGCGCGGCCGGCCGCGCCGGGAGCGCGTGCCGACCCGGCCCCCGCTCACCGCGCTCGAACTGGTGCATCGGGGTCAGGTGCATCGGGTGCATCGGGGTCAGGTGCATCGGGGTCAGGTCCCGTGAGGTGCATCGGGGTCAGGTCCCGTGAGGTGCATCGGGGTCAGGTCCCGTGGGACCTGACCCCGGACGGACGCGGACGGACGCGGCCCGCAGCTGGCAGGATGCATCGGGGATGCATCGGGGTCAGGTCCCGCGGGACCTGACCCCACCCGGCGCTGACCCCACCCGGCGTCGGCTCACCCGCGCTGGAACTTGAACACCGCGACGCTGGCGCGCAGGTTCGGCAGCGTGCGCACGACGCGCCCGTCCTGCAGCCCGAAGGCGTCGCTGATCTGCAGCCCGTTCTTGCGCGCCAGCACCTCGAAGTCGGCATAGGTGCCGACGCGGATGTTGGGCGTGTCGTACCACTCGTAGGGCAGGGCCCGCGTCACCGGCATGCGGCCGCCGACGACACGCACGCGGTTGGGCCAGTGGGCGAAGTTCGGGAAGCTGACGATGCCGATGCGGCCGACGCGCACCGTCTCGTGCAGCATGCGCTCGGCATTGCGCAGGTGCTGCAGGGTCTCGATCTGCAGCACGACGTCGAAGCTCTGGTCGTCGAACAGCGCCAGCCCTTCTTCCAGGTTGAGCTGCACGACGTTGACGCCGCGCTGCACGCAGGCGAGCACGTTGGCGTCGTCGATCTCGATGCCGTAGCCGGTGCAGCCCTTGTGGCGCTGCAGCCAGGCCAGCAGCTCGCCGTTGCCGCAGCCCAGGTCGAGCACGCGGGCACTGTGCGGCACGAGGTCGCCGATGATCTGCAGGTCGCGGCGTTCAGACATGGGCGGCCTCCGTCTTCACGGCGCCGACGCGCGCGGCGACACCCTCGAAGTAGGCGCGCATCACCTGGTGGTAACGCGGGTCCTCCAGCAGGAAGGCGTCGTGGCCGTGCGGGGCGTCGATCTCGGCGTAGCTGACGGCGATGCGGTTGTCGACCAGCGCCTTGACGATCTCGCGCGAACGCGCCGGCGAGAAGCGCCAGTCGGTCGTGAAGCTGACGACGAGGAACCGTTTGTCGCGTGCCGGCGCGAAGGCCGCCGCGAGCCGGCCACCGTGTTCGCGCGCCGGGTCGAAGTAGTCGAGTGCGCGCGTGATCAGCAGGTAGGTGTTGGCGTCGAAATAGGCGCTGAACTTGTCGCCCTGGTGGCGCAGGTAGCTCTCGATCTGGAACTCGATCTCCTGCGTGCTGTAGCCCAGCTCGGCGGCGCGCAGTTCGCGGCCGAACTTGGCTTCCATCGCGTCGTCGGACAGGTAGGTGATGTGGCCGATCATGCGCGCCACGCGCAGGCCGCGCTGGGGCACGACGCCGTGTTCGTAGAAGTGGCCGCCGTGGAAGTCGGGGTCGGTGACGATGGCCCGCCGCGCGACCTCGTTGAAAGCGATGTTCTGCGCCGACAGGTTGGGCGCGGTGGCCACCGCGATGCAGTGCTCCAGGCGCTCGGGGTGGCGCATCGCCCAGGACAGCGCCTGCATGCCGCCCAGGCTGCCGCCCAGCACTGCCGCCAGCTTGGGGATGCCCAGGCGATCGACCAGCCGCACCTGCGCGTCGACCCAGTCCTCGACGGTGACGACCGGGAAGTCCGCGCCCCAGGCCTTGCCGGTGGCCGGGTTGACGTGCGTCGGCCCGGTCGAGCCGAAACACGAGCCCGGGTTGTTGACGCCGATGACGAAGAAACGCTCGGTGTCCAGCGGCTTGCCGGGGCCGACGAGGTTGTCCCACCAGCCGGTGGCGCCACGCTCGTCGACACCGGCGACGTGGTGGCTGGCGTTGAGCGCGTGGCACACCAGCACCGCGTTGCTGCGCTCGGCGTTGAGCGTGCCGTAGGTCTCGTAGACCAGCGAGTAGGAGGGGAGCGACGCCCCGCTGCGCAGCGGCAGCGGTTCGTCGAAGTGCATCGTCTGGGGAGTGACGCGTCCGACCGAAGCCATAAGCAAAAACCCGGCGCCGCCGTCAGCGGGCACCGGGTCTCGGTGTCCTCTTTAGCGGCATTTGTTGAAGCGCCCGCAATCAGGATCAAATCGGCGCTGGAGGAAGGAGTATAGCCACCGGCACATCGCTGCCGGCGCCGCGCGTCAGCCCCTGGGCGGCGCGGTGTCGATGAAGCTGGGGCGTGCCGCCAGCTTCTCGGCCAGCTTGGCCAGGTTCGGGTAGGGGCCGCGCCAGTCGACCTCGGGGAAGCGGAAGTCGAGGTAGCCCAGCGCGCAGCCGACGGCGACGTCGGCCAGCGTGTAGTGGGTGCCGGCGCACCAGGGGCGCTCGCCCAGGCCCTGGCTCATCGCCTTCAGGCTGGCCTGCACCTTGGCCATCTGGCGGTCGATCCAGGCCTGCGAACGCTGGCCTTCGGTGCGGCCGTTCCAGGTGGCTTCGAGGCGGGCGAGGATCAGCGCGTCCAGCACGCCGTCGGCCAGCGCCTCCCAGGTGCGCACCTCGACCCGTTCGCGGCCCGACGGCGGGATCAGCTTGCCGACCGGCGACAGCGCCTCCAGGTACTCGACGATGACACGCGAGTCGAACACCGCCTCGCCGCCTTCCATCACCAGGCAGGGCACCTTGCCCAGCGGGTTGGACTTGAGGATCGTGTCGGTGCCCCAGACGTCTTCCAGCACGAGCTGGAAGTCCAGCTTCTTCTCGGCCATGGCGACGCGCACCTTGCGGACGTAGGGGCTGGTGAGCGAACCGATGAGTTTCATGGGGGGAGGAGAGTTACAGCTTTGGGCTTGCCAGGGCCGATCGATTCTAGCCAAGCCCCCCTGAACCCCCCGGGGCACCCCGCCCCTAGGACCGCTGTAGCGTGAAGTCGACGCTCGCCGGCCGGCCGGGCAGCGCCAGCTCGGCGGTCGCCGGTGCCGCGCGCGACAGCACGCGGCCGCCGCGCACCACCAGCAGGCGCTGGGCGCGCAAACGGATCGCCTCGGCCGGCGAGCGCGCCTGCAGCAGCACGAAGTCGGCGCGGCAGCCGGGCTCCAGCCCGTAGCCCTCCAGCCCGAGGATGCGCGCGTTGTTCACCGTCACCGCGTCGAAACACTGGCGCATGCCGGCCTGCGAGGTCATCTGCGCGACGTGCAGCCCCATCGCCGCCACTTCGAGCATGTCGCCCGAGCCGAGCGAATACCACGGGTCCAGCACGCAGTCGTGGCCGAAGCCGACGTTGACGCCCGCGGCCAGCAGCTCGGGCACGCGCGTCATGCCGCGGCGCTTCGGATACGTGTCGTGGCGGCCCTGCAGCGTGATGTTGATCAGCGGGTTGGCCACCGCGTGCAGCCCGGCCTCGGCCATCAGCGGCAGCAGCTTGCTGACGTAGTAGTTGTCCATCGAGTGCATCGACGTCAGGTGCGAGCCGGTGACGCGGCCCTGCAGCCCCAGGCGCTGGGTCTCGTTGGCCAGCGTCTCGACGTGGCGCGACAGCGGGTCGTCGCTCTCGTCGCAGTGCATGTCCACACGCAGTCCGCGGCGCGCGGCGATCTCGCACAGCAGCTTCACGCTGGCGGCACCGTCCGCCATCGTGCGCTCGAAGTGCGGAATGCCGCCGACGACGTCGACACCCAGGTCCAGCGCCCGCTCCAGGTTGGCCAGCGCGCCCGGCGAACGCAGCACGCCGTCCTGCGGGAAGGCGACGAGCTGCAGGTCGAGGTAGGGCGCGACGCGTCTCTTCACCTCCAGCAGCGCCTCGACGGCCAGCAGCCGCGGGTCGCAGACGTCGACGTGGCTGCGGATCGCCAGCAGCCCGCGCGCCACCGCCCAGTCGCAGTACTGCAGCGCCCGTTCGACCAGCGCCTCCTGCGTCAGCAGCGGCTTGAGTTCGCCCCACAGCGCGATGCCTTCGAGCAGCGTGCCGCTGGCGTTGACACGCGGCAGCCCGTAGCTGAGCGTCGCGTCCATGTGGAAGTGGGCGTCGACGAAAGGCGGGCTGACGAGCCAGCCGCCGCCGTCGACGACCGGCGTGCCTTCGGGCGCGGTGAGCGCGGGGCCGACGGCGGCGATGCGGCCGTCCTGGACGAGCAGGTCGAGGCCGCTGCGGCCGTCGGGCAGGGTGATGTTGCGAACGAGCATGGGGAGGTCGGCAAGGCGGTGGACGCCACCGAGCATACGGCGGCGACCGGGGCCGAAGATGCGGTCGCCGGCGCGCATCACGTTCCGCCCGGACGGGCGGACGACGGCCGACACCGCGCCCGCCGGACGGTTGCGGGCTTCCCCGCCTGCTTGAGGGTGTGCCGCGCCAGCACGGTGTTCGGTGGCACGCCGTTTGCGCCGGCGCGCCGCGAGCCCGAATCACACCAGGAGGATCCCATGGCCCGAACCCCGCGCCTGCCGGCGCACCACGCCGTCGCAGCCGCCGCGATCGCCGCGCTTCACCTCGGTGCATCCGCACAGTCCGCCGACGACGCCGAAGCCGGCAAGCTGCAGACGATCTCGATCACCGCCGAACGCCGGCTGGAGAACATCCAGGAAGTGCCGAACTCGGTCAGCGTGCTGCAGGGCGAGACGCTGGAGGTGCTGAACACCAGCGGCCAGGACATCCGCATGCTGTCGGCGCGTGTGCCCAGCCTGAACATCGAGTCCTCGTTCGGCCGCGCCTTCCCGCGCTTCTACCTGCGCGGCTACGGCAACACCGACTTCCGCCTGAACGCCTCGCAGCCGGTGTCGCTGGTCTACGACGACGTCGTGCAGGAGAACGCGATCCTGAAGGGCTTCCCGGCCTTCGACCTGGAGCGCATCGAGGTGCTGCGCGGCCCGCAGGGCACGCTGTTCGGGCGCAACACGCCGGCCGGCGTCGTCAAGTTCGACTCGGTGGCGCCGACGCAGCGCTTCGAGGGCTACGGCAGCCTGTCCTACGGCCGCTGGAACACCACCAACCTCGAAGGCGCGCTGAACGTGCCGACCTCCGACAGCTCGGCGCTGCGTGTCTCGGTGCTGAACCAGACGCGCAGCGACTGGGTCGAGAACACCAACCCCGACGGCCCGACGCAGGACCTGGAGGGCTACCGCGACAGCGCCGTGCGCCTGCAGTGGAAGACGCAGCCGACGAAGGACTTCAGCGCGCTGTTCAACCTGCACGCACGCGACTTCGACGGCTCGGCGCGGCTGTTCCGCGCCAACATCATCCAGGCCGGCAGCAACGACCTCGTCGCCGGCTTCGACCCCGGCAAGATCTTCATCGACGGCGTCAACCACTCCGAGCTGCAGAACCACGGCGGCAGCGCCCGGCTGCGCTGGGACCTGGGCCCGGTGGCGCTGTACTCGGTGACCGGCTACGAGAGCGTCGAGACCTACAGCCGCGGCGACATCGACGGCGGCACGCCCGGCGGCCCCGGCGTCATCTACTTCCCGTCGGAGACCGCCGACGGCATCCCGAAACACTCGCAGTGGACGCAGGAGTTCCGCGCCGAGTCGACCGGCGACGCGGCGCTGGGCTGGCAGGCCGGCGTGTTCCTGTTCCGCGAGAACTTCGACTTCGAGAACTTCGGCTACGACTCGCTCAGCGCCGGCAACCCGCAGAACTCGTACGAACGTTCGCGCCAGAAGAACGACGCCTGGGCGGTGTTCGGCGCCGCCACCTGGCAGGCGACGCCGGCACTGTCGCTGCGTGCCGGGTTGCGCTACACGCGCGACAAGAAGGACTTCGACGTGCTCGAGTACTCGGGCGGGCTGGGCAGCCTGGACAAGATCGCCGCGAACACCGAGGACAAGAAGCTCAGCTGGGACCTGAGCGCGACCTACGCGCTGTCCAGGGACGTCAACCTGTACGCGCGTGCCGCCACCGGCTTCCGCGCCAGCAGCGTGCAGGGCGCCGGCGCCTACAACGGCCAGTCGATCGCCACGCCCGAGACCAACACCTCGTTCGAGGCCGGCGTGAAGGCCGACCTGTTCGAGCGCCGTGCGCGCCTGGCCTTCAACGTCTTCCGCTACACCGTGAAGGACCAGCAGCTCACCGCGGTGGGCGGCGCGGCCAACTCGAACATCCTGCTCAACGCCGACAAGGCCACCGGCCAGGGCTTCGAGCTCGACCTGCAGGCCTACCTCAGCGAGAACCTGCTGGCCACGCTGGGCGTGGGCTACAACCTGACGAAGATCCACGACAAGGACCTGCTCGTCGCCACCTGCGCGCAGTGCACGGTGAACGACCCGAAGACCGTCATCGGCACCACGACCTACGCGCTGATCGACGGCAACCCGCTGCCGCAGGCCCCCAGGCGCACCGTCAGCTTCACGCTGAAGTACACCCAGCCGCTGGCCGCCGGCGACGTCTACGTGCTGACCGACTGGGCCTACCGCAGCGCGGTCAACTTCTTCCTCTACGAGTCCACCGAGTTCACCAGCAAGTCGCTGCTCGAAGGCGGGCTGCGCGTCGGCTACACCTGGGGCAACGGGAAGTACGATGCGGCGGCTTTCGTGCGCAACCTGACGGACCAGGTCCGGGTCGTCGGCGGCATCGACTTCAACAACCTCACCGGCTTCATCAACGACCCGCGGACCTACGGGGTGCAGTTCAAGGCCAGCTTCTGACGACGATGAAACGCTTCCTCCTGGCCACCGCGACGCTCGCGGCGGCCGCCACCGCCGCTGCGCAGCCGGCGGTGATCTACGAACTCGGCGGCAAGAACGACAAGTCCTTCGGCGAGGCGGCCTGGCGGGGCGCGGAACAGTGGAAGAAGGAGACCGGCAAGCCGTACCTCGAGTTCGAGATCGCCAACGCCGCGCAGCGCGAGCAGGCCGCGCGGCGTTTTGCCGAACGCGGCGCCGACCCGGTGGTCGGCGTCGGCTTCCCGCAGGCCTCGGCGATCGAGAAGGTGGCCCGCGACTTCCCGAAGCAGCGCTTCGCGATCGTCGACATGGTCGTCAAGCTGCCCAACGTGCAGAGCTTCGTCTACCGCGAGCACGAGGGCAGCTTCCTCGTCGGCATGCTGGCGGCGATGGCCAGCAAGTCGGGCAAGGTCGGCTTCGTCGGCGGCCAGGACATCCCGCTGGTGCGCAAGTTCCTCTGCGGCTACGAGCAGGGCGCGAAGTACGCCAACCCCAAGGTGCAGGTGCTGTCGGCGATGACCGGCACGACCAACGCCGCCTGGACCGACCCGCCGCGCGGCGCCGAACTGACCAAGGCCCAGATCGCCCAGGGCGTGGACGTCGTCTTCAGCGCCGCCGGCACCACCGGCTTCGGCATCATGCAGGCGGCCAAGGACGCCGGCATCTACGCCATCGGCGTCGACAGCAACCAGAACCACCTGCACCCCGGCACGATGCTGACCTCGATGGTCAAGCGCGTGGACCTCGCGGTCTACCAAGCCTTCAAGGGCGTGCAGCCGGGCGTGACGGTGCTGGGGCTGAAGGAAGGCGGCGTCGACTACGCGCTCGACGAACACAACGCCAGGCTCATCACCCCGGCGATGAAGGCCAAGGTCGAGCAGGCGCGCGCCGACATCGTCTCCGGCCGGCTGAAGGTCATCGACTACACCGCGGCCAACGCCTGCAAGTAAGTCAGGCCGGCAGCGACACGCCCAACGCCGCGGCGTGCGCACGCACCACGGCCTCGGCGGCCGTGCGTTCGCGCTCGCCGAGGAAGGAGTGGCGCGCCGCCTGCACCGCCATCGCCAGCAGGTCGGCCACGGCCAGCGGCGTCTCGCGCAGCAGCGCCGCGGCTTCCGACGAGTGGCTGAGGCAGGACATCAGCCGGTTGTCGGTGTGATAGCTCAGGCTCACGCCGGCGCGCCACAGCGCGGTGATCGGGTGCGCCGCCACCGAGGCCGCGGCGCCGGTGTGCACGTTGCTCGTCGGGCAGACCTCCAGGTGCAGCCCGGCGTCGCGCACGCGGTCGAGCATCTCGACACGCGCCGGGTCGGACAGCACCTCGACCAGGCGCACGCCGTGGCCGACGCGCCGTGCGCCATGCTGCAGCGCTTCGAGCACCCGTTCGGCGCCGTCGGCCTCGCCGGCGTGCAGCGTCAGCGGCAGGCCGGCGGCACGCGCCGCGGCCAGCGCGTCGGCGTGGTCGCCCGCCGGGTGGCCGTGTTCGGGGCCGGCGAGGTCGAAGCCGACGACGCCGCGGTCGGCCCAGCGCAGCGCCAGCTCCAGCGCGCGGAAGGTCTGCACCTCGGGCAGCTGGCGCATCGCGCAGACGATCAGGCCCGAGGGCAGCGGGCTGCGCTTCAGGCCGTCGACGATGGCTTCGACCGCCGCGTCGCCATCGACGCCGTGGGCCTCGAACAGCAGCGGCGCGACGCGGAACTCGGCCAGCAGCGCGCCGTCGGCGCGTGCGTCCTCGGCGGCTTCGTAGGCGACACGCGCCAGCGCCTCGGGCGTGGCCATCGCCGCGACCGTCAAGGCGAAACCTTCGAGGTACTTGGGCAGGCTGCCGGCGTGCGCGTTGGCGTCGAACCAGGCGTCGAGCGCGGCGACGTCGGGCGCCGGCGACGGCAGGCCGCGCTGCTGCAGCAGCTCGTGCAGCGTCGAGACACGCAAGCCGCCGTCCAGATGCTCGTGCAGCAGCACCTTGGGCAGCGCGTGGGCCAGCGGGGTGTCGGGGTCGTGCATCGCGGCGGAGTCAGCAAGCACCGTGCCGGTCGGGCACGGTCGAGGCAAGGCTTTTGCTACAGGACGTCTTGTATCCTGACCGCCCCATCCCCACCGCCGTCGCGCCATGCCGCTCCGTACCCTCGCCGCGCTCGCGGCCTGCGTCGCCGCCGTGCACGCCGCCTGGGCCGCGCCGGCCGTGGTCTACGACACCGGCGGCAAGTTCGACCGCTCGTTCAACCAGTCGGCCGCCGAAGGCGCCGAGCGCTGGAAACGCGAGACCGGCCAGCCCTTCCTCGAGTTCACCGTCACCAACCCGGCGCAGCGTGAACAGGCGCTGCGGCGCATGGCCGAACGCGGTGCCGACCCCATCGTCGGCATCGGCTTCGCGCAGAGCAGCGCCGTCGAGAAGGTGGCGCGCGACTTCCCCAAGCAGCGTTTCGTCATCGTCGACGCCGTCGTCACGCTGCCCAACGTGCAGAGCATCCTGTTCAAGGAGCACGAAGGCAGCTTCCTCGTCGGCGTGATGGCGGCCACGGCCAGCAGGACCGGCACCGTCGGTTTCGTCGGCGGCATGGACGTGCCGCTGATCCGCAAGTTCCAGTGCGGCTACGAGCAGGGCGTGAAACACGCCGACGCCAAGACCAAGGTGCTGGCCGCGATGACCGGCACGACGCCGGCCGCCTGGAGCGACCCGGCCCGCGGCGCCGAACTGGCACGCGCGCAGTTCGCCCAGGGCGCCGACGTCGTCTTCGCCGCCGCGGGCGCCACCGGCGTCGGCATCCTGCAGGCCGCACGCGACGGCGGCAAGCTGGCGATCGGCGTCGACAGCAACCAGAACCACCTGCACCCCGGCACGATGCTGACCTCGATGGTCAAGCGTGTCGACGTCGCGGTCTACAAGGCCTTCCAGGGCGTGCAGCCCGGCGTCACCGCGCTCGGCCTGAAGGAAGGCGGCGTCGAGGTCGCGATCGACGAATACAACGCGAAGCTGGTGACGCCGGCGATTAAGGCGAAGGTCGAGCAGGCGCGTGCCGACATCGTCGCCGGCAAGCTGAAGGTCGTCGACTACATGGCCAACAACGCCTGCCGCTGATGCCGACGACGGGGCCCGAGGGGCGCGGCGCCGCGGTGCGCCTGCGCGGCATCCGCAAACGTTTCGGCGCGGTGCAGGCCAACGACGGTGTCGACCTGACGGTGGCGCCAGGCCGCGTGCACGGCATCGTCGGCGAGAACGGCGCGGGAAAGAGCACGCTGATGGCCATCCTCTACGGCTTCCACCCGGCCGACGAGGGAACGATCGAGGTCGACGGCCGCGAGGTGACGATCGCCAGCGCGCGCGACGCGATCGCGCTGGGCATCGGCATGGTGCACCAGCACTTCATGCTGGTGGACAGCCTGAGCGCGCTGGACAACGTGCTGCTCGGCGCCGAAGACGGCTGGCAGCTGGGCCGCGCGCGCGCCGCGCTGCGCACGCGGCTGGACGCGCTGATGGCCGAGACCGGCCTGCAGGTACGCCTGGACGCGACGGTGGCCGAGCTGCCGGTCGGCGAGCGCCAGCGGCTGGAGATCCTGAAGGCCCTGGTGCGCGGCGCGCGCCTGCTGATCCTGGACGAACCGACCGCGGTGCTGACGCCGCAGGAGACCGAGCAGCTCTTCGTCACGCTGCGCCGGCTGCGCGAACGCGGCACGACGATCCTGCTGATCACGCACAAGCTCAAGGAGATCCTGGCGCTGTGCGACGCGGTGACGGTGATGCGCGCCGGCCGCGTGGTGCTCGACGGCCCGATCGCCGGCATGACGCTGGACGGGCTGGCCGAGGCGATGGTCGGCCGCCGCGTGCAGCTGGGCCGCGGTGTCGACGCTGGCGCGGCGCCGGGCGAAGAGCTGCTGGCCGCGCACGGCCTGCGCTGGCGCGACGCGCTGGGCGTGCCGCGGCTGGACGGCGTGTCGCTGGCGCTGCGTGCCGGCGAGATCGTCGGCGTGGCCGGTGTCGCCGGCAACGGCCAGGGCGAGCTGCTGGACGCGCTGGCCGGGCTGCTGGCGCCGCAGGAAGGCGAACTCGCGCTCGGCGGCCGGCATTTCACGCCGCCGCACTGGCTGGACCCGGCGACGGCGCGCACGCTGAAACTCGCCCACGTTCCCGAAGACCGCCACGCACGCGGGCTGGTGATGCCCTTCCCGATGTGGGAGTCGGCGGCGCTGGGCCACGAGGCCGGCTACGCACGCGCCGGCTGGCTGGACGGCGGGCGCATGCGCGCCGACTGCGCGACGATGATGGAGCGCTACGACGTGCGCCCGCGCGACCCGGCGCTGCGTTCGTCCAGCTTCAGCGGCGGCAACCAGCAGAAGCTGATCCTGGCGCGCGAGACCTGGGGCGGGCCGAAGGTGCTGCTGGTCGGCCAGCCGACGCGTGGCGTCGACATCGGCGCCATCGAGTTCATCCACGGCCGCCTGCGTGCGCTGCGCGACGGCGGGGCGGCGGTGCTGGTGGTGTCCTCGGAACTCGACGAGATCCTGGCGTTGGCGGATCGGGTGCTGGTGATGGCCGGCGGGCGCGTTGTCGGGGAGCTGCCGGTTTCGGAGTGCAGTGAGGCGGTGTTGGGGAGGTTGATGGGGGGAGCTGCGTGCTGACAGCGTGCATGGATCGGCGCGGAGTCCGGCAGGGCGCAGTAGCCGGGATCGTTCGCCTGCATTGGCGCGAGGCACGCCAGGGGGCCGCCGCCGGGGGCTCCGGCTCGCGGACCGGCGCTGCGCGCCGGCTTCGTTGCGCTGCTCGGATTCGGGGTCGCGCGGCCCAACTCGCTGCGCTCACTTCGTTCGCTCCGCTCAAACAGTCGGCCGCGGGTCAGATCACGATGCGCGCTGCGCGCGCCGACCCCGAATCCTCCGCTGCTCACCCGCGAAAGTCGCCCCCAGCGACGGCCCCCTGCCGTGCCCACAGCGAGCGCTGGCGCACCACCTGTCTGTGCACCACCAGCAGTGGTGGAGCCGGACGTCGGGGCGTGCCCCGGAGTGAAGTATTAGGAGGAGGGCGGGCTTGCCCGCCCGGGGGACATGAACGCAGGGGCACGCCCCGGCGGCCGGCTCTCGCGCCTGAGGTGGCGGTCGGGCTTGCCGTGTCCTTCGGCATCGGCGACCTGCGGACGCGCCGATGCATGAATGCGCGACGGCCGGCGTGCCTGCATCGGCGCGAGGCACGGCAGGGGGCCGCCGCCGGGGGCTCCGGCTCGCGGACCGGCGCTGCGCGCCGGCTTCGTTGCGCTGCTCGGATTCGGGGTCGCGCGGCCCAACTCGCTGCGCTCACTTCGTTCGCTCCGCTCAGACAGTCGGCCGCGAGTCAGATCACGATGCGCGCTGCGCGCGCCGACCCCGAATCCTCCGCTGCTCACCCGCGAAAGTCGCCCCCGACGGCGGCCCCCTGCCGTGCCCACAACGAGCGGTGGCATGCCACCTGTCTGTGCGCCTGTCTCGGTGTACGAGCAGGTCGTCGGGGCGTGTCGCGGAGTGAAGTATTAGGAGGAGGGCGGGCGCCAGCCCGCCCGGGGGACATGAACGCAGCGGCACGCCCCGACGGCCTGCGGACGCGCCGATGCATGAACGCACGGCGGCCGGCCCCCGCGCATCTATCGGAGAACGCCTCCCACGAGGAGCACGAAGCCCCATGACCCGCACCCCCGACCTCCCCCGCTGGGTCGACATCGCCGTGCTGCCGTTGGTGAACCTGGCGGCGGCGCTGCTGGTGGCCGGCGGCGTGATGGCGCTGGTGGGCTTCGATCCGCTGCAGGTGATGAAGCTGCTGGCGCAGGGCGCGTTCGGCAGCCGCATCGGCTGGGGCTACACGCTGTATTACGCGACGACCTTCGTCTTCACCGGGCTGTCGGTGGCCGTGGCCTATCACGCCGGGCTGTTCAACATCGGCAGCGAAGGCCAGGCGATGCTGGGCGGGCTGTGCGCCGGGCTGGTGGCGCTGGCCGCCTCCAGCGTGCTGCCGGCCTGGGTGATGCTGCCGCTGATGGTGGCCGCCGCGGCGGCCGGCGGCTGCGCCTGGGCGGCGGTGCCAGGCGCGCTGCAGGCCTGGCGCGGCAGCCACGTCGTCATCACGACCATCATGTTCAACTTCGTCGCCGCGGCGCTGCTGGGCTGGCTGCTCGTCGGGCCGCTGAAGGAGCCCGGCAACATGACGCCCGAAAGCGCCGCCTTCGCCGACTCGGCGCATCTGCCGGGGCTGCACGAGGCGCTGGGCTGGATCGGCGTCGAGTGGCCGAAGACGCCGCTGAACCTGTCGCTGCTGCTGGCCGCAGCCGCCGCCGTCGGCGTCTGGGCGCTGCTGTGGAAGACACGCGCCGGCTACGCCATCCGTGCCGTCGGCTTCGCCCCCGAGGCGGCGCGTTATGCCGGCATCGCGCCCAGGCGCACGGTGCTGCTGACGATGGCGACCTCGGGTGCGCTGGCCGGGCTGGTGGGCGTCAACGAGATCGCCGGCGTGCACGGCCGGCTGATCCCCGACTTCGTCGCCGGCGCCGGTTTCGTCGGCATCGCCGTCAGCCTGATCGGGCGCAACCACCCGCTGGGCATCGTGCTCGCGTCGCTGCTGTTCGGCGCGCTGTACCAGGGCGGCGCCGAGCTGGCTTTCGAGCTGCCCGGCTTCTCGCGCGACATGGTCGTGCTGCTGCAGGGGCTGGTGGTGCTGTTCGCCGGGGCGATGTCGCGCATCGGCGCGCCGGCGCTGGCGCGGCTGTTCGGGAGGCCGGCGCGTGGATGACTTGGCGATCGGCTCGCTGGTGGCGAGCACGCTGCGCGTGTCGGTGCCGCTGATCCTGTGCGCGCTGGCCGGGCTGCTGTCCGAACGCGCCGGCGTCATCGACCTCGGGCTGGAAGGCAAGATGCTCGCGACCGCCTTCGCCGCCGCGGCCACCGGCGCGGTGACGCAGTCGCTGCCGGCGGCGCTGGCCGTGGCGCTGGCGGTCGGCCTGGCCTTGTCGATGCTGCAGGGCTACGCCTGCGTCACGCACGGCGGCGACCAGGTCGTGTTCGGCATGGCGATCACGATGACCGCCGCCGGCGCCACCGTCGTGCTCGGGCTGGCCTGGTTCCAGCAGGGCGGGCAGACGCCGCCGCTGTCCGACACGGTGCGCCTGGGGCCGTGGTTCACCGCGCTGGGCGAGCAGGTGGCGCGGCTTCCGGGCGTCGGCCCGGGGCTGGCGCTGGCGCTGTTCGGCCACACGGCGCTGGTCTACGGCGCGCTGGCGCTGGTGGCCGCCGTCTGGTGGCTGCTGTGGCGCACACGCTTCGGGCTGCGGCTGCGCGCCGTCGGCGAGAACCCGGCGATGGTCGACGCCGCCGGTGTCGGCGTCGCGCGGCTGCGCTACCAGGCGCTGGCGCTCAACGGCCTGCTGTCGGCGCTGGCCGGCTGCTCGCTGGTGCTGGCGCAGAACCCGTCGTTCATCCCGAACATGACCGCCGGGCGCGGCTACATGGCGCTGGCGGCGATGATCTTCGGCAAGTGGCACCCGGCCGGCGCGCTGGCGGCCTGCCTGCTGTTCGGTTTCCTCGACGCGGTGTCGATCCGGTTGCAGGGCGCCGAGCTGCCGCTTGTCGGCACGGTGCCGGTGCAGGCCATCCAGGCGCTGCCCTATCTGCTGACGGTGGTGCTGCTGGCCGGCTTCATCGGCCGCTCGCGCGCGCCGGCGGCGCTGGGCCGGCCTTACGTGAAGGAGCGCTGATGGACGCCCCCGACGACGAGACGATGCAGCGGCTGGTGGACGCCGCGCGCGCGGTGCGCCTGAACGCCTACGCGCCCTACTCGCGCTTCGCCGTCGGCGCCGCGCTGCTGGACGCCCAGGGCCGCGTGCACGCCGGCGCCAACGTCGAGAACGCCGCCTACCCGCAGGGCTGGTGCGCCGAGACCTCGGCGCTGGCGGCGATGGTGGCCGCCGGCGGCCGGCGCGTGCGCGCCGTCGTCGTCGTCGGTGCCGGGCTGCGGCCGCTGACGCCCTGCGGCGGCTGCCGCCAGAAGCTGCGCGAGTTCGCCACCGACGACTGCCCCGTCTGGAGCGCCGACGAACACGGCATCACCGCGCGCCACACGCTGGGCGCGCTGCTGCCCGCGGCCTTCGGGCCCGACCATCTGCAGGAGAACACGCCATGAACGAGAGCATTGCCGCCAGCGTGCAGTGCCTGGCCGCGCTGGGCCCGGCGCCCGCCGTCGCCGTCGTGCTGGGCAGCGGCTGGGACGGCATCGCCGCGCTGGTCGACGACCCGGTCGACGTGCCGTATGCCGAGCTGCCCGCCTTCCCGCGGCTGGGCGTCGCCGGGCACGCCGGCGTGCTGCGCGCCGGGCGCGTGGGTGGCACGCCGGTGTGGCTGCTGCGCGGGCGCAAACACGCCTACGAAGACGGCGACGCGGCCGGCATGAAAGGCGCCATCCGCACGCTGGCCGCCGCCGGCTGCCGCACGCTGGTGCTGAGCAACGCCGCCGGCAGCCTGGACGCGGCGATGCCGCCGGGCTCGCTGATGCTGATCGCCGACCACCTGAACGTCGTGCAGCGCACGCCGCTGCACGGCGAGCCGGGCAACGACCGTTTCGTCGACATGGGCCGCGCCTACGACCCGGCGCTGCGCGAGCGGGCGCGCCAGGTGGCGGCGGCCGAGGGCATCGCGCTGCCCGAAGGCGTCTACGCCTGGGTGCTGGGGCCGCAGTTCGAGACGCCGGCGGAGATCCGCATGCTGGCGGCGATGGGCGCGCAGGCGGTGGGCATGAGCACCGTGCCCGAGACCATCCTGGCGCGCCACACCGGGCTGCGCGTGCTGGGGCTGTCGATGTTCACCAACATGGCCGCCGGCCTGTCGGCCGAGACGCTGAGCCACGAGCACACGATGGCCGTGGCACGCGGCGGCGCCGACGACGCGGCGCGGCTGCTGGCGGCGCTGCTGCCGGCGCTGGCCGCGGCCTAGAAGGCGCGCCTCTCTAGAGCTGGTAGCCCAGCACCATCGCGACCCCGGCTTCCTTGTTGGGGCGCAGGATGCTGTCGCGTGTCATCCGGCTCATGCGGATGGCCAGCTTGTCGCCGACGAACCACTTGCGATAGAGCGTGTCGGCTTCGCCGCTGGCGTACAGGCGGCCCAGCGTGCGGTCGACGGCGGCGAGCAGCGCCTTGTCGTCCTTGCGCGCCATGACGCCATAGGGCTCGACCGACAGCGCCAGCGTGCTGAGCTGGAACTTGTCGGCCGCGCCGTCGGCCGAGGCCAGGCCTTGCAGCAGCGCGTCGTCCTGCGCGAAGGCGCGCACCTTGCCGGCCTTCAGCGCGGCATACGCCTCGGTGTTGCTGGGGAAGACCTGCAGCTTGAGGTTGACCTCGGTCTCGGCCAGGCGGGTGAAGAGCTTCTCGGACGTCGTGCCCTTGCTCAGCGCCAGCGGCAGGCCGTCCAGGTCCTTCAGCGTCGTGACCGGCGTGTCCTTGGGCGTCAGCACGCGCATCTGGGCGACGAACATCGTGTAGCTGAACGCCACCTGCTCCTGCCGCGCCTTGGTGTTGGTGGTGGAGCCGCACTCCAGGTCGATCTCGCGCGCCAGCAGCTTGGGGATGCGCTCGGCGCCGCTGACCACCTTGTACTGGACCTGCAGCTCGGGCAGCTTCAGCTCGCGCTTCAGCTCGTCGACGGCGGCCAGGCACAGGTCGACCGAGTAGCCGACCGGGCGCTTGTTCTCGTCGAGGAACGAGAAGGGCCGCGCCGCTTCGCGCACGCCCAGGGTGATGGTCTTGGTGGACTTGATGCGGCTGAGCGTGTCACCCGGGGTCTGGGCACTCGCAACACCGCAGGCCGCCAGCAGCGTGATGACTGCCAGCCGGCCGAAACGCAGGGACGCCATGGGGGGCCGTCTTTCGGGGGATCTGGGAGGGCGAGATGGTAAATCTTGGGCGGCGTCCATCCCATGACCAGCAGGGGGTGTGCTTTGGTGCTGGGGTCGGCGGGGTGTGACCGATTGCTCGCCTCGGGTGCGTCGTGGTGGTGCACGTCCGCTTGCGCCGGTGGGGGCCGGCCGCCGGGGCGTGTCCCTGCGTTCATGTCCCCCGGGCGGGCTGCGCCCGCCCTCCTCCTAATACTTCTCTCCGGGACACGCCCCGACGACCGGCTGGCGGCGCGGAGGGGCGGCGCGATAAGGGGCCGGTGCGCGGGACCTGCGCGTACAGAGGAAGTCCCGGATCAAAGCCTGGCTCACTGCTTTCGGCTGCGTTCGGCCTTGTGGTCGTAGCCGGGGTCCCGTTCAAGCTGGCCGAAGAGGTCTGTCACCCGCGCTTGCTCTCGCCGGGCAATGAACTCCTTCAGAGCGAGATTTACCGCCGCATCCGGGGTCGGCTCGCCGCTGAGGCGGAAGGCGCGCTCGAGCAGTTCGGGGTCGATGGCAAGGTTCGTGGCCATTCGGGGTGCTCCCGTCGAACGGTTCGCTTTGCTTTCGTGCTGTTCGCTCAGCGAGGCAATGCCTTGAACTCCAGCCCCAGCGCACGCACGAGCTTCGCGACGGTCTCGAAACGCGGCTTGGCGCCCGGCGCCAGCGCCTTGTACAGGCTCTCACGGCTCAGGCCGGCGTCGCGTGCGACCTGCGTCATGCCCTTGGCCCGCACGACGTCGCCCAGCGCCAGCAGCAGGAAGTCGGGGTCGTTCGCCTCGAGCGCTGCCGATAGGTACTCGGCGATCGCGTCGTCGTTGTCGAGGTAGCGGGCGGCGTCGAAGTCGACCAGCTTCAGCGGTGGCTTGGTCTCGGTCACGAAGCGTCTCTAAGTTCGCCAGACAGCTTCAGCGCGCGCCGGATCTCGGTCCACTAGCGCCACAGGCACCGACGACGAGCGAATAGAGCCCTACCGAGCGGCTCG
The DNA here is from genome assembly GCF_000190375.1 of Rubrivivax benzoatilyticus JA2 = ATCC BAA-35. Classification (GTDB taxonomy): domain Bacteria; phylum Pseudomonadota; class Gammaproteobacteria; order Burkholderiales; family Burkholderiaceae_C; genus Rubrivivax; species Rubrivivax benzoatilyticus. Next base: position 20,350 of record NZ_AEWG01000044.1, on the reverse strand, counting down.
TATCGGCCTTGAAAAGCAAGTTCAACAAGGCCACCTTTAGATGCGCAGTCTGTTTTTTATGCCGACTCAGCCTCGCAGTGGACGCCTCGGCCGGAAGACCACTCACCGGAGCCATCGATTGTTGATTAGGTGGGGCGTCCCTGTAGAGAGACGTCACTGGATAGAGAGGTACGAGCGAAGCGCGTTATGAATAACCAAGCTCTGTTCCGGCAATACTTCATCGTCACCGCGGAAGGACCAACGCATGTTCCCGTTCGCCGTATTGCCAAGTACTCCGATCCGAAAGAGATCTGCGATCAGTGCTTGAGCTGATGCCTTCTTGGCCAAATGCTCTACTTCAGCATGTTCTCGGCGGAGCTTTGCCAAGCGATCCTCGAGAAACCTTGCACTTACTGGAGGCCGAATCCCATACAGCAGCTTCTTTATCCCATCAATACCAAGAGAAGAATATCTTGTCTTCATCTCTTCTGTAACTTCGACCCAACACGCAGTAGAGTACTTCTTTCGAATGTTCTCGAAGACATGCGAGGTAAATCCCACCTCGTTCGGGAACTGCTCCTGCGCGGAACGAAGCAGGCGAACGACGTCGCGTGGACGGTACCATGTTTGATGCAAGATGTATCGTTGCGGCGCCATCTTTTCTAGTTGCGCAGGGAAGTATGCGGACCAGAGCTCCGCACTCTTAATCGGCTTCATGTTGTGCTCACCTCGAGCACTGGCGAGCCTTTGCTCAATTATGTAAATAAGTGGCTGGCGCGATGCATCATGTCCTGGCCTGTTCCAGAGAATCTCTGTCCCAAAGTCAGACAATGGCTTGTTAATTTCCTTCCCAAGCGACGCCACTGCACTCAGGACTTCCGAGCGAATCGCTGCGTACAAGCAGAGCGCGAATCCCTTCGCCTTTCCGACGCCATTTATCTTCTCAATAGAGACGATAAGATCGCGCAGCATGCGGACGTCTCTATCGTATTGACTATCCGCAGAGTAGCTGAGCTCAAGCTCGTCGAAGAAGAGATTGAGGCGTGAATCTGATGGCTGGAGGTCCGCAAAAACGGCATCCGCCTTGCGGACGAGGTCCACAAATTTCATTCGCGCAGTTCCCTTGGAGTCCCATTCGAGATCCAGCGACAGCTTCGGGTCCTTGCTGAGTTCGATCTGTCCTTTCTTAAGCCTCGGCACAAGTCGCATGAGACCGGTCGGCTTGCTCTTCATTGCTTCGGAGAGAACTAGAGCCCTGAACTCCTCCCACCTAGAGTTGTCTTGAAACGGGGATGACCTATTGGAGGTGACCGCTTCAACAATCTTGCGATAGATGAACCATCGCCAGATCGCCTCAAAGTCCGTACCCTCGAAAGACTCCGGGTTCGCCGTTGCGAACAGTAGCCGCGCTGTCTTGCCAAAGTCTGCGCGCATGTCTTCATCGATCTCAGACTTGAAGAGCACGAATGATGAGTACGCCTTGTCAACCTCTTCGAGGCGAATAGATATATATCGCAATAGCGCCGTTTTTCCAGTGCCCTTCAGACCAAGCACGTAGTATTTCTCGCGATTGATAAACTCGTCGATCGTGAGATTTGGCGGAACGACGAAGGAAGCCGCGAACCGAGCGCGTTCATCTGGCGAGTTTGCCAACAACTCATTCTTGGCATCAATGCTGCCTAGATAGATATCTTTTAGTCGCATCATTGTGGAGCTATTGATTTTTGAATTCGAACCTTCGAGGCGATCGTTGACCGAGGCGCGAAGGATGGATTCCATCGGCAACCGCCCTTACCGGACGCCTGGTTGATTTAAGTCTTAGCAAGCTACTGAAGAATCGTTTTCCAACCACATGCTCGATTGACCAAGATTTATTATCCTGGTGACTCTCGGACCCTTATCTACGTAGCGCACCAATAGCAGACACCGAATCTTTAGATTCAATAGATTGATGCCATGGCGCTCAGCACACAAAACCAGCCTTCAACAGCCATCTCAACGACAACCACATCGAGGATGCCGTCTAGAATATAAGCAAGAAGATAAATGCCATCCTGATTGGTATTGTGCGCCGCCAAATCTGCCGGATGAATAAATGGCCAAGCGGAACCCAGGGACAGGCTCGCCCCAATAGCCGTCGCATACGAAAATAAACCAAGTATTGGCACGGCGTAGCCGCATCGCTCCACGACTCTTCCTTGTTTGTACGTCCGCGAGAATCATGTGGCGTTACCAAGTTTCGACTTGTGCCGCCTAACGAATAGCGTTTGCCACCTAGTCAATCTGCACAGCACACGCCGGCGTGGCGCGGCAGGCACCCCTACTGTTGAACAAAACCTGCCGCTCTGCAGGCGTAGTGGAGCAATGTAAGGTGGCGCTCCGCCTGCGACAACCGCTGCACTGTGGATTCTCTGTTGCCAGCCAACGCCGCCATGCCATCAGCCCGCCTTCGAGTAGTGACCGACGGCAACTGGCCACCCGGCTGCCGTGGCACGGCGCGGCGCTCGCATGCGATATGCACCGACGCAACGCCACGCGCAACCAAACAAAAGGCAAGCCGACGACAACCTCCGGCGCCATCAACCACCGCGCCACACCCCGGTGTCAAACTCCACCCCGACACCCATCCCCGCCCACCCACCCGAAATGAAAGACCTGATCGCCACCTCCCGCACCGCGCTCGCCTGTCTGGACCTGACGAGCCTGAACGACGCCGACACGGCGGCTGACGTGGAGCGCCTGTGCCGGCGCGCAGAGGGGCCGCAGGGGCGGGTGGCGGCGGTGTGCGTCTGGCCGCGGTTCGTGGCGCAGGCGCGTACGGCGCTGCCGCCGGCGGTCAAGGTGGCGGCGGTGGCCAACTTTCCGGACGGCAGCACCGATGTCGAACGCGCCGTGCGCGAAGCGGCCGAGATCGTGGCCGCCGGCGGCGACGAGGTCGACGTCGTGATGCCCTGGCAGGCGCTGGACCAGGCGCGCACGCTGCTCGCCCAGGTGCGGCGCGAAACGCGCGGCCGCACGCTGAAGGTCATCCTCGAGACCGGCGAGCTGCGCGACCCGCTCCTGATCCGCAACGCCGCCCGCATCGCGCTCGACGCCGGCGCCGACTTCCTGAAGACCAGCACCGGCCGCACGCCCAACGGCGCCACCATCGACGCCGCGCGCCTGCTGCTCACCGCCATCAGCAGCGGCGGCTACCGCCAAGTGGGCCTCAAGGTCTCGGGCGGCATCCGCACCGCCGAACAGGCGCAGAACTACGTCTACCTGGCGCGTGCGGCGCTCGGCCAGCCGACGCCAGCGCGCTTTCGCATCGGCGCCAGCAGCCTGCTCGACGACCTGCAGGCCGTGATCGGCGGCACCGCGCGGCCGGGTGCGGCCGGCAGCTACTGATGGCCGCCTGGCGCGCAGCGCTCGCCGCGCTGGCCGCCGCCGCCGTCACCGGCTGCGCCGCAACGCCGCCGCTGCCCACGCCCCCTGTGGCGGCGGCCGGCACGGTGGCCGTGCGCCTGCTGGCCATCAACGACTTCCACGGCCACCTGCTGCCACCACCCGGCGGCTATCACGAAGCCGACGCGTCGCGCGGCACCAGCATCCCCGCCGGCGGCGCCGCGGCCATGGCCAGCGCGGTGCGCGAACTGACGGCTGGCCACCCGAACCATGTGTTCGTCGCCGCCGGCGACCTGGTCGGCGCGTCGCCGCTGCTGTCGGCGCTGTTCCACGACGAGCCGACGGTCGAGTCGCTGTCGGCGATGGGCCTGGCCTTCGCCGCCGTCGGCAACCACGAGTTCGACGACGGCGCCGACGAACTGCTGCGCCTGCAGCGCGGCGGCTGCCATCCGGTGGACGGCTGCCGCGGGCCGAAGCCCTTCGCCGGCGCCGGCTTCCAGTACCTGGCGGCCAGCACCGTCGTGCGCGCCACCGGCCAGACCCTGCTGCCGCCCTACGCCATCCGCCGTTTCGACGGCGTGCCGGTGGCCTTCGTCGGCCTCACGCTGAAGGGCACGCCGCAGATCGTGGCGCCCGCCGGCGTGGCCGGGCTGGAGTTCCGCGACGAGGCCGAGACCGTCAATGCGCTGGTGCCCGAGCTGCAGCGTCAGGGCGTGCAGGCCATCGTCGTGCTGCTGCACGAGGGCGGCGACGCCGACGGCGGGCGCGACGGCTGCGACAACCTGCGCGGCGCCGTCACGCGCATCGTGCCGCGGCTGCACCCGGCGGTGGACGTCGTCGTCAGCGGCCACACGCACCGCGCCTACGTCTGCCGCGTCGACGGGCGGCTGGTCACCAGCGGCGACCGCTACGGCACGCTGGTCACGGCCATCGACCTGGAACTCGACCGCGCCAGCGGCGACGTGCTGCGCTCGCAGGCGCACAACGTCGTCGTCGACACGCGCCGCTTCGCGCCCGACGCCGGCCAGGCGGCGCTGATCGCCGCCTACGAGCGCCTGGCCGCGCCGCTGGCCAAGCGTGTGGTCGGCACGATCGCCGCGTCGCTGACACGCGAGCCCGACGCCTCGGGCGAGTCGGTGCTGGGCCGCGTGGTCGCCGACGCGCAGCTGGAGGCCACCCGCGCCGCCGGCGCCCAGCTGGCGCTGACCAACCCCGGCGGGCTGCGCAGCCCGATCCTGAAGCCCGCCGACGGCCGCGTGCGCTACGAGGACGTGTTCGAGGCCCAGCCCTTCGGCAACCGGCTGGTGACGATGACGATCAGCGGCGCGCAACTCGCGGCGCTGCTGGAGCAGCAGTTCGCTGGCGAACGCCCGCGGGTGCTGCAGGCCTCGCGCGGCCTGCGCTACGAGTGGGACGCCACGCGCCCGGCCGGGGCGCGGCTGCTGCCGGGCTCGCTGACGCTGGACGGCCAGCCGGTCACGCCCGGGCAGCCCGTGCGCCTGACGGTCAACAGCTACCTCGCCGACGGCGGCGACCGCTTCCCGACACTGCGCGACGGCCGCGAGCGTGTCGTCGGCATCGGCGACGCCGACGCGCTGGCCGACTACCTGGGCCGCCACCCCGGCCTGCAGCCGCCGCAGGATGCACGCGCCGTGCGCCGCCACTGAACGAGGCAGAACGATGCTGGCAGCCGAAGTGATCGCCAACAAGCGCGACGGCCACGCGCTGTCCGACACCGAGATCCGCGCCTTCGTCGCCGGGCTGACAGCACCCGAAGGCGATGCGCGCTGGAGCGACGCCCAGGTCGCGGCGCTGGCGATGGCCGTGCTGCTGCGCGGCATGGACCGCGCCGAGACCGTGGCGCTGACGCAGGCGATGACCGATTCGGGCGAACGCCTGCGCTGGGCCGGTTTCGGCCGCCCGGTGCTGGACAAGCACAGCACCGGCGGCCTGGGCGACAAGACCAGCCTGCTGCTGGCGCCCATCGTCGCCGCCTGCGGCGGCCTGGTGCCGATGATCAGCGGCCGCGGCCTGGGCCACACCGGCGGCACGCTGGACAAGCTGGAGGCGCTGCCGGGCTACGGCGTGAACCCGTCGCCCGAGCGCCTGCACGCGGTGCTGCGCGCGGCCGGCTGCGCCATCGTCGGCGCGTCCGAGCGCCTGGCGCCGGCCGACCGCCGGCTCTACGCGATCCGCGACGTCACGGCCACCGTCGAGTCGCTGCCGCTGATCACCGCCAGCATCCTCAGCAAGAAGCTCGCGGCCGGGCTGGACGCGCTGGTGCTCGACGTCAAGCTCGGCAGCGGCGCCTTCATGCGCGACGCGGCGGCGGCGCAGGCGCTGGCCACGAGCCTCGTCGACACGGCACGCGGCGCCGGGCTGGCCGCCGCGGCGCTGGTCACCGACATGAACCAGGTGCTGGGCCGCAGCGCCGGCAACGCGCTGGAGGTCGCCGAATGCCTGGCGCTGCTGCGTGGCGAGCCGGGCGACGCGCGCCTGGTCGACGTCACGCTGGGCCTGGCGGCGCGGCTGCTGGTGCTGGGCGGGCTGCAGGCCGACGAAGCGGCGGCGCTGGCCGCGGCGCGCCAGGCGCTGGCCAGCGGCGCGGCGGCCGAACGTTTTGCGGCGATGGTCGCCGGGCTCGGCGGGCCGGCCGACGTGCTGAAGGACGCGCGCCTGGCCACCGCGCCGGTCATCGCCGAGGTGCCGGCGCCGCGCGACGGCGTCGTCTCCGCGATCGACGCGCGTGCGCTGGGTTATGCGATCGTCGAGCTGGGCGGCGGCCGGCGCCGTGGCGGCGACGTGATCGACCCGCGTGTCGGCCTGGACGCGATGGTCGCGCTGGGCGAGACACGCCGCGCCGGCGAGCCGCTGGCGCGTGTGCATGCCGCCGACGAAGACAGCGCCGCGCGTGCCGTGGCCGCGGTGCAGGCGGCCGTCACGCTGGCCGACACGGCGCCACCACCACCGCCCTGGCTGCACCAGCGGATCGACGGAGACGACGTTTGAAGCCCGTGGTCAAGATCTGCTGCATCGCCAGCGTCCACGAAGCGCGCCGCGCGGTCGCGGCCGGCGCCTCGGCGCTGGGCCTGGTGTCGGCGATGCCCAGCGGGCCCGGCGTGATCGACGACACGACGATCGCCGAGATCGCCGCCGCGGTGCCACCGCCGACACGCACCTTTTTGCTGACCTGCCGCACCGACGCGGCCTCGATCGCCGCGCAGCACGCCGCGGCCGGCACGACGACGCTGCAGCTCGTCGACGCGGTGGCGGTCGAGGAGCTGCAGGCGCTGCGCAGGCTGTGCCCGGGCGTCGAGATCGTGCAGGTCATCCACGTCACCGGCGAAGCGTCGATCGACGAAGCGGTGGCGGTGGAGCCGTACGTCGACGCGATCCTGCTCGACTCGGGCAACCCGGCGCTGGCGGTCAAGGAGCTGGGCGGCACCGGGCGTCGCCACGACTGGGCGATCAGCCGCCGCATCCGCGACACGATCGGCCCGCTGCCGCTGTACCTGGCCGGAGGCCTGAACCCGGCCAACGTGCGCCAGGCCGTGGAAACGGTGCAGCCCTACGGCCTGGACCTGTGCAGCGGCGTGCGCTGCGACGGCCAGCTCGACGACCGCAAGCTGGCCGCGTTCTTCGCCGCGCTGGACGGCGTCTAACGTTCGCCCTGGCGATAGGGCTTCATCAAGGCCTGCGGGTACGCCGCGCGCCGCGCCATCACGACCAGTGCGACGATCGCCATCGCGTACGGCAGCATCAGGTAGACCTGGTACGGCAGCTCGACGCCGAAGACGCCGCCGCCGGCCTGCTGCAATCGCAGCTGCAGCGCGTCGAAGAAGGCGAACAGCAGCGCGCCGGCCAGCGCCTTGCCCGGCCGCCAGGACGCGAACACGACCAGCGCCACGCAGACCCAGCCGCGGCCGTTGACCATGTTGAAGTAGAAGGCGTTGAAGGCCGACAGCGTCAGGAAGGCGCCGGCCACGCCCATCAGCGCCGAGCCGGCGGCCACCGCGCCGAGGCGCAGGCGCACGACGTTCAGGCCCTGGCCTTCGGCGGCGGCCGGGTTCTCGCCGACCATGCGCACCGCCAGCCCCAGCGGCGTGCGGTAGAGGAACCAGGCGATCGCCGGCACCAGCAGCAACGCCAGCAGCACCGGGGGCGTCTGCTCGTTGAGCACGGGGATCGGCAGCCAGGACATCGGCTCGAACGGCTGGATCGTCGGCGGCGTCTCGACCTTGGGGAAGCCGACGCGGTAGGCGAAGCTCGCCAGGCTGGTCGCCAGCAGCGTGATGCCCAGCCCGGCGACGTGCTGCGACAGCCCGAGCACGACCGTCAGCCCGCCGTGCAGCAAGCCGAAGACGGCGCCGACCGCCGCGGCGACGGCGACGCCGGTCCACAGCCCCGCGCCCTGGTAGACCGCCAGCCAGCCGGCGAAGGCGCCGGCGACCATGATCCCTTCGATGCCGAGGTTCAGCACCCCGGCGCGTTCGCACATCAGCACGCCCAGCGTGCCCAGCACCAGCGGCGTCGCGATGCGCAGCACCGCCACCCAGAAGGGCGCGGCCATCAGCAAATCAAGCGTATCGCTCATGCCCGACGGATCCTGTATTGGGTGAGCATCGTCGCCACCAGCACCGTGATCAGCGACACGGCGACGATGACGTCGGCGATGTAGGTCGGCACGGCGACGGCGCGGCTCATGCTGTCGGCGCCGACCAGCATGCCGGCGACGAAGACCGCGGCGGCGACGACGGCCAGCGGGTTCAGCATCGCCAGCATCGCGATGACGATGCCGCTGTAGCCGTAGCCCGGGCTCATGTCCAGCGTGACGTAGCCGGTGCGCCCGGCGACCTCGACGGCGCCGGCCAGCCCGGCCAGCGCGCCCGACAGCAGCGCCACCTTCACCGTCGTCCAGCCCACCGGCATGCCGGCGAAACGCGCGGCACGCGGGTTGGCGCCGACGGCGCGGATCTCGAAGCCCAGCGTCGTGTACTTCAGCAACGCCCACAACGCGACGGCCAGCACGACCGCGGCGACGAGGCCGGTGTGCACGCGGCTGCGTTCGACCAGCTTGTCCAGCTGCAGCGCGTCCTGCAGCGCCACGCTCTGCGGCCAGCCCATCGCCATCGGGTCCTTCATCGCGCCGTCGAGCATCGCCGAGACGAAGAGCAGCACGATGAAGTTCAGCAGCAGCGTCGTCACGACCTCGTCGACGCCGAAGCGGCTCTTCAGCAGCGCCGGGCCCAGCAGCAGCAGCGCGCCGGCCAGCGCCGCGGCGGCGAACATCAGCACGAACAGCAGCGCCGGCGCGATCTCGTAGCCGACGCCGTCGTGCAGCCCGCCGACGGCCACCGCCGCCAGCGCGCCGGCGTAGAGCTGGCCTTCGGCGCCGATGTTGAACAGCCGGGCGCGGAACGCGACCGCGGCGGCCAGGCCGGTGAAGATCAGCGGCGTGGCGCGGGTCAGCGTCTCGGTGATCGCGAAGCGCGAGCCGAAGCCGCCTTCGAGCAGCAGCGCGTAGGCCCGGCCGACCGGCGCGCCGGCCCAGGCCACGAGGAGCGAGGTGACGAGCAGCGTGAAGGCCACGGCGGCCAGCGGCGCGGCGACGAGCAGCGCACGCGGCACTTCGGTGCGTCGTTCAAGCCGCATGTGCCACCTCCCGGCCGGCACCGGCCATCGCCAGGCCGATGTCGGCCAGCGTCCAGTCGGCGGCCGCGCGCGGCGCGCCGAGCACGCCGTGGCAGATCACGGCGACGCGGTCGGCGAGCGCGAAGATCTCGTCCAGGTCCTCGCTGATCAGCAGCACCGCGGCGCCGGCGGCGCAGGCGTCGAGCAGCTGCTGGTGCACGTAGGCGACGGCGCCGACGTCCAGGCCCCAGGTCGGCTGGTTGGCGACGACCAGCCGCGGCGTCGTGCCGCTGCCCAGCAGCGCGCGGCCGAGGATCAGCTTCTGCATGTTGCCGCCGGACAGCGAGCGCGTCGTCGTGTCCAGGCCGCCGCCGCGCACGTCGAAACGTTCGACGACCTGGCGCGCGAAGGCGCGGGCGGCGCCGCGGCGCACGACGCCCCAGCGCGCGAAAGCCGGGCTGGCGTGGCGCTCGAGCACCGCGTTCTCCCAGATCGGCAGGTCGCCGACGACGCCGACGGCGTGGCGGTCCTCGGGGATGCGCGCGACGCCGGCTTCGACGAAACGCCGCGGCGCGGCCGGCAGTTCGCGGCCGTCCAGCCGCACGGCGCCACCGGGCGGCGCGTGTTCGCCGCACAGCGCCTCGGCCAGCGCCTGCTGGCCGTTGCCGGCGACACCGGCGACCGCGAAGACCTCGCCGGCGCGGATCGAGAGCGTCGTGCCGGGCAGCTCGCAGACGACGGGGCCGGGCTCGTGGCGTGTCTTCACCGCCGGGGCGACGCTGCGGCCGACCATCGCCTCGGCGAGGTCGGACTTGCTCGCGCCTTCGGCCGGCAGCACGGCGATCAGCTTGCCGCCGCGCAGCACGGCGATGCGGTCGCTGACGCGCAGCACCTCGTCGAGCTTGTGGCTGATGAAGATGATCGACAGCCCGTCGGCGACCATCTGCGCCAGCGTCGCGAACAGCGACTCGCTCTCCTGGGGCGTCAGCACCGCGGTCGGCTCGTCGAGGATCAGGATGCGTGCGCCGCGCACCAGGGCCTTCAGGATCTCGACGCGCTGGCGCTCGCCCACCGACAGGTCGGCGATGCGCGCGTCGGGGTCGACCTGCAGGCCGAAACGCTGCGCCGCGTCGAGCAGGCGGCGGCGCCAGTCGCCGCGGCGCGTGAACGGCTGCCACAGCGGCTCGGTGCCGAGCATCACGTTGTCGAGCACGCTGAGGTTGTCGGCCAGCGTGAAGTGCTGGTGCACCATGCCGATGCCGGCGGCCAGCGCCGCCTTGGGCTGGCCCGGCGGCAGCGTGCGGCCGTCGACTTCGATCGAGCCTTCGTCGGCGACGTAATGGCCGAAGAGGATGGACACCAGCGTGCTCTTGCCGGCGCCGTTCTCGCCGAGCAGCGCGAGCACCTCGCCGCGGTCCAGATCCAGCGAGATGCCGTCGTTGGCGACCAGGGGGCCGAAGCGTTTGGTGACGCCCTTCAGGCGCAGGACCGGGGGACTCGCAGACATCGGCGGATTGTCACGCACGAAGCGCGCCAGCCCGGGCGGGCGCCGGGGCGGCCGCTACCATCACGGCCGCCCGCCACCTGAACCACACATCCTGGACTCCTGCCCCAACTGCGAGCAGCCGCTGCCCGAGCCGACACCCAAGTTCTGCCCGCACTGCGGCCAGGAGACGCGGGTGCGTGCGCCGACCGTCGGCGAGTTCGTGCAGCAGTTCGGCGGCGCCTACCTGTCGACCGAAGGCGCGATGTGGCGCACGCTGGCGCTGCTGCTGCGCCGCCCAGGCGAGCTGACGCGCCAGTACCTGCGCGGCCGGCGCAAGCACTACGTGCTGCCGCTGCGGCTGTACCTGACGATCAGCGTGCTGGTGCTGCTGGCGGTGCGTGTGTCCACGCTGCTCGACCCCAGCACGCCACAACCGGCGCTGCAGGTCGACAAGGGCGAGACGCCGAAGATCGAGCTCAGCGTCGGCGGCGCCAGCATGCAGGTCGGCATCAAGCCGGGCGGCGAGGGCTTCGAGTGCCGCAACGTGCCGGCGGCGGTCTGCAAGCGGCTGGAGCAGCGCCTGGGCATCGGGCCGGCGGCGCTGGCCAACGACACGAGCGGGCTCAAGGCCCGGCTGACCGACGCCGTCGGCCCGATGATGTTCGTGCTGCTGCCGTGTTTCGCGGCCGGGCTGGCGATCGCCTACCGCAACCGGCGGCTGCGCTACACCGAGCACCTCGTCTTCGCGCTGCACCTGCACGCGTTCTGGTTCCTGATGCTGGGCGTGACGCTGCTGCCGCTGGGCGGCCTGCAGCTCGTGGCGTGGCTGGCCGTGCCGGTCTACACCTGGCTGGCGCTGCGCCGCGTCTACGGCGGCCGCTGGTGGACGCAGGCGCTGCGCGCCAGCGTCCTGGCGACGTTCTACTTCACGACGCTGGTCACCGCGACCATGTTCGCGGCGCTGTGGGCGCTGCTGGCCTGAGGCCGCGGCGCTCCGGACCTCAGCCCTCGTGCGTGCAGTCGCGCGAGGGCCTTCGGCAGGCGCAGAACGCCTTCCGGCGTCCTGCGTCCAGGCTCAGCTCTTGACCAGGCTGGAGACCAGCGAACGCAGCGCGTCCTTCAGCCGGTCCTGCGCCAGCGCGCTGCACTCGGCGGCCGAGGCGACCGGGCGGCCGTCGAAGACCGTCGAGCTCTTGGCCGGCTCCCAGACGAAACGCCGCGTCGGCGAGGTCTTGGGCAGCAGCGTCACGCGCGCGGTGACGACACACAGCTTGCCGTCGACGACGCCGCCCTCGACCTGGCTGAGGAAACCCCACTTGGCTTTCGGGTAGAGCTTGACCAGGCGCTCGGTGGGCAGCGCCTCCTTCCAGGCCGCCATCACGGTCGGCTTGTCGATCAGCGCGGCGGTCGAGAAGTCCTCGATGTCGTAGGTCGGGGCGGTGGCGGCCGACGCGAACGGCGCGGCGACGGCGAGAACGGCGGCACAGAGCAGGGCACGGGTCATGGAAGGCGCTTCTTCGTCTTGTTGGCGAGAGGGGGCGTGAGCCCGCGGGCGGGCGTCGTGCGCCCGGGCGGCATGCTAAGCGCGAACGCGCCGGGGGAACCAGGCGGTTCCCCCGGGCCGCGTCACTTGCCGGCCTTGGGCTGGCTGTCGTCGACCTTGACGACGAAGCTGCCGTCGAGGATGGCCTTCTCCTTGGCCTGGACCTTGGCGACGAGGTCGGCCGGGACCTTCTTCGCGAACGTGCCCAGCGGCGACAGCTCGGAGCCCTTGAACTTCATCGTCGAGTAGCGGCCGTAGTCCTCGGCCTTGAAGGCGCCGGCCTTCACCGCCTTGAGCGCGGCGTCGATCGTCGGCTCCATGTTCCACAGCGCCGAGGCGACCACCGTGTCGGGGTACTGGGCCTGGGTGTTGATGACGTTGCCGATCGCCAGCACCTTGCGCTCCTTGGCGGCGTCGCTGACGCCGAAACGCTCGGCGTACATCACGTCGGCGCCCTTGTCGATCATCGCGAAGGCGGCTTCCTTGGCCTTCGGCGGGTCGAACCAGCTGTTGATGAAGCTGATCGAGAACTCGACCTTCGGGTTCACTTCCTTGGCGCCGGCGATGAAGGCGTTCATCAGGCGGTTGACCTCGGGGATCGGGTAGCCGCCGACCATGCCGATCTTGCCGCTCTTGCTCATGCCGGCGGCGATCATGCCGGTGAGGTAGGCCGGCTCCTGGATGTAGTTGTCGAAGACGCCGAAGTTCGGCGCCTGCGGCTTGCCCGAGCTGCCCATCAGGAAGGCGACCTTCGGGTAGTCCTTGGCGACCTTGCGCGCGGCGGTCTCGACGGCGAAGGACTCGCCGACGATCAGCACGTTGCCGGCTTCGGCGTACTGGCGCATCACACGCTCGTAGTCGGCGTTGGCGACGTTCTCGCTGAACACGTACTCGACCTCGCCACGCGCCGCGGCGGCCTTCAGCGCCTTGTCGATGCGGCTCACCCACTGCTGCTCGACCGGCACGGTGTAGATGGCGGCGACCTTCAGCTTGGTTTGCGCGAAGGCCGGGACGGCGACGGCGGCCGCCAGCGAAGCGGCGGCGAGCAGGGTGATGCGGCGGGTGATCTTCATCAGGGCTCCTGGGGCTGTATCGGTATGTGACGACGACAACCGGCCCACTTTAGCAAGGGCCATGCCTTGACGCACTTGACGGCCGCCAAGAGTGTCAGGCTGGGTTGTCAGTGCGACTGTCGCGCGTCATTGACTTAGGGCAAAACTGAAATCAGGGTGCCCGCCTACCGTGCGAGTCCGAATCGCGAGGAGCCGTTTCCATGCGTGTGCTGTTCATCCACCCCAACTATCACTCCGGCGGTGCCGAGATCGCCGGCAACTGGCCTCCCGCGTGGGTGGCGTACCTGGCTGGCTACCTCAAGGCGGGCGGCTACACGGACGTCATCTTCGTCGACGCGATGACCAACGACCTGAGCGAAGACCAGGTCCGCGAGAAGATCACGACGCTCAAGCCCGACATCGTCGGCTGCACCGCGATCACCCCGGCGATCTACAAGGCCGAGCGCACGCTGCAGATCGTCAAGGAAGTGAACCCCGACATCGTCACGGTGCTCGGCGGCATCCACGGCACGTTCATGTATCCGCAGGTGCTCAAGGAAGCGCCGTGGATCGACGCCATCGTGCGCGGCGAAGGCGAGCAGGTCATGCTGAACCTGGTCACCGCCGTCGACCAGGGCCGCTTCATGGCCGACCGCAACTGCGTCAACGGCATCGCCTTCGCGACGCCGGACGGCAAGGTGGTCGCCACGCCGGCCGAGCCGCCGATCGAGGACCTGGACCGCATCACGCCGGACTGGGGCATCCTCGAGTGGGACAAGTACATCTACATCCCGATGAACAAGCGCGTCGCGATCCCGAACTTCGCGCGCGGCTGCCCGTTCACCTGCTCGTTCTGCAGCCAGTGGAAGTTCTGGCGCGACTACCGCATCCGTGACCCGAAGAAGGTGGTCGACGAGATCGAGGTCCTGGTCAAGCAGCACGACGTCGGCTTCTTCATCCTCGCCGACGAGGAACCGACGATCCACCGCAAGAAGTTCATCGAGTTCTGCGAAGAGCTGATCAAGCGCGACCTCGGCGTGCTGTGGGGCATCAACACCCGCGTCACCGACATCCTGCGCGACGAGAAGCTGCTGCCGCTGTTCCGCAAGGCCGGCCTGATCCACGTCTCGCTGGGCACCGAGGCCGCCGCGCAGCTCAAGCTCGACATGTTCAACAAGGAGACCACGATCGAGCAGAACAAGCGCGCGATCCAGCTCCTGAAGGACAACGGCATCGTCACCGAAGCCCAGTTCATCGTCGGCCTCGAGAACGAGACCGCCGAGACGCTGGAAGAGACGTACCGGATGGCGCGCGACTGGAACCCGGACATGGCCAACTGGGCGATGTACACGCCGTGGCCGTTCTCCGACCTGTTCCAGGAGCTGGGCGACAAGGTCGAGGTCTTCGACTTCGAGAAGTACAACTTCGTGACCCCGATCATGAAGCCCGACGCGATGGACCGCGGCGAGCTGCTCGACCGGGTGATGAACAACTACCGCCGGTTCTTCATGAACAAGGCGTTCCTGCAGTACCCGTTCACGAAGGACAAGCTGCGCCGCAAGTACCTGATGGGCTGCCTGAAGGCGTTCCTGAAGAGCGGTTTCGAACGCAAGTTCTACGACCTGGGCCGCGTCGGCTACTGGGGCCCGCAGTCCAAGAAGGTGGTCAACTTCAGCTTCGACAAGGAGCGCCGCATCGACGCCCAGACCGCGGACGCGCTGTCGCGCGTCGACGACGGCTGGGTCACGATGCACGGCCCGAAGATCGAGATGAAGCGCCGCAAGGGCGACGAGAACTTCGAGATCGCGGCGAAGGCCATGGCCTGCGGCGGCGGCACCGAGCAGCTGACCGAAGAGCAGCAGGCCGCCACGGAGGCGCGCGCGTCGTGAACGTCGCCGGGCGCATCGGTCCGAACGCCATCATCCGCGTCGCGGAGGTGCTGCCCTCGCGGGTCGGCACCGACCTGACGCGGCGGCTGTTCGACCGTGCCGGCCTGGTGAACTACCTGACCGCCCCGCCGGAGTCGATGGTCGACGAGGCGGAGGTGCGCCGCCTGCACGGCGTGCTGCGCGAGTCGCTGGGCCCGGCGGCCGCGCGCGAGATCGCGCACGCCGCCGGCGTGCGCACCGCCGACTACCTGCTCGCCCGGCGCATCCCCAAGCCGGTGCAGGTGCTGCTCAAGCTGATGCCGGCCCCGCTGGCCGCGCGCGTGCTGCTCACCGCGATCAGCCGCAACTCCTGGACCTTCGCCGGCAGCGGCCGCTTCAGCTACGTCGTCGGCCGCCCCTGCGTGCTGACGATCCGCGACAACCCGCTGTGCCGCGGCTGGCAGGCCGACGAGCCCGCCTGCGACTTCTACACCGGCACCTTCGAGCGCCTCTTCACGGTGCTCGTGCACCGCAATGCGCAGGCCCGCGAGGTGGCCTGCGAGGCCTGCGGCGACACCGAGTGCCGCTTCGAGCTGACCTGGTAGACGCCTGATGCGCGGCCCGGCGCGGAAAACGCCGGCAAGGTGTCACAGGACACGGCCTAGAATCTGCAATACCCCTTGATGGGGGACGTTCGGCCGTCTTCGCGACGGCCGCCGCCATTTCCGCCTGCCCGGCGCGCCCGCGATGACCCTGACCGCCCTGACCGCCCTCTCCCCTCTCGACGGCCGTTACGCCGCCAAACTCGCCGCGCTGCGCCCGCTGCTCAGCGAGTTCGGCCTGATGCACCGGCGTGTGCAGGTCGAGGTCGAGTGGTTCATCGCGCTGTCGGACGCCGGTTTCGCCGAGTTCAAGCCGCTGTCCGAAGCCGCACGCGGCCTGCTGCGCAGCCTGGCGCTGCGTTTCAGCGAGGCCGACGCCCAGGCGATCAAGGACATCGAGCGCACGACGAATCACGACGTCAAGGCGGTCGAGTACTGGATCAAGGCGCGCATCGAGCATGAGCCCGAGCTGAAGACGGCCGGCGAGTTCGTGCACTTCGGCTGCACCAGCGAGGACATCAACAACACCAGCCACGCGCTGATGCTGAAGGCCGCGCGTGACACCGTGCTGCTGCCGGCGCTGGATGCGCTGATCGAGCGCCTGCGCAAGATGGCGCACGGCTTCGCCGCGGTGCCGATGCTCAGCCGCACCCACGGCCAGACCGCCAGCCCGACGACCGTCGGCAAGGAGATCGCCAACGTCGTCGCGCGGCTGACGCGCGCCCGCGACGTCATCGCCTCGGTGCCGCTGCGGGCCAAGATGAACGGCGCGGTGGGCAACTACAACGCCCACATCGCCGCCTGGCCCGAGTTCGACTGGGAGGCCTTCAGCCGCCAGGTCGTCGAGGACCGCCTGGGCCTGGTGTTCAACCCGTTCACGATCCAGATCGAGCCGCACGACTACATGGCCGAGCTGTTCGACGCCGTGACCCGCTGCGACACCATCCTGATCGACTTCGCGCGCGACGTCTGGGGCTACATCTCGCTGGGCTACTTCAAGCAGAAGACCAAGGCGGGCGAGATCGGCTCGAGCACGATGCCGCACAAGGTCAACCCGATCGACTTCGAGAACGCCGAAGGCAACTACGGGCTGGCCAACGCGCTGCTGACGCATCTGTCGCAGAAGCTGCCGATCAGCCGCTGGCAGCGCGACCTGACCGACAGCACGGTGCTGCGCAACATGGGCGTGGCGCTGGGCTACGCGGTGCTCGGCCACGACAGCCTGCTGCGCGGCCTGGACAAGCTGGAGCTCAACGAAGCCGCGCTCGCCGCCGACCTGGACGGCGCCTGGGAAGTGCTGGCCGAAGCCGTGCAGACGGTGATGCGCCGCCACGGCCTGCCCAACCCCTACGAGCAGCTCAAGGAGCTGACGCGCGGCCGCGCCGTCACGCGCGAGACCTTCCACGCCTTCATCGACAGCCTGGACGCGCTGCCCGCCGGCGAACGCGAGCGGCTCAAGGCGATGACGCCGGGCAACTACATCGGCCGGGCGGTGCAGCTGGCTCATAAAGCATGACGTCTTTCATCGACCGGCTGGCCGACGCGACGGCGCGCCAGGCGTCGATGCTGTGCGTCGGGCTCGACCCCGAGCCGGCGCGCTTCCCCGGCGCCTGGAAGGGCGACGCGACGCGCATCCACGACTTCTGCGCCGCGATCGTCGACGCCACGCACGACCTCGTCTGCGCCTTCAAGCCGCAGATCGCCTACTTCGCCGCACACCGCGCCGAGGACCAGCTCGAACGCCTGGTGGCCCACATCCGGCGCGTCGCGCCCGGCGTGCCGGTGATCCTGGACGCCAAGCGCGGCGACATCGGCTCGACGGCCGAGCAGTACGCACGCGAGGCCTTCGAGCGCTACGACGCCGACGCGGTGACGCTGTCGCCGTACATGGGCTTCGACTCGATCGAGCCCTATCTGCGCTGGGACGGCCGCGGCCTGATCCTGCTGTGCCGCACCTCCAACCCCGGCGGCAGCGACCTGCAGAACCAGCTGCTCGACGGCGGCGAACGCCTGTACGAGCGTGTCGCGCGTCTGGCCGCCGGCCCGTGGAACCGTGACCGCCGCCTGGGCCTGGTCGTCGGTGCCACCTTCCCGGAGGAGATCGCCCGCGTGCGCGCGATCGCGCCGACGGTGCCGCTGCTGATCCCCGGCGTCGGCGCCCAGGGCGGCGACGCGGCGGCCACGGTGCGTGCCGGCTGGCGCCCCGACGGGCCGATCATCGTCAACTCGTCGCGTGCCGTGCTGTACGCGAGCGCGGGCGAGGACTTCGCCGCCGCGGCCCGGCGTGTCGCCGAGGCCACCCGCGAGCTGCTGCAGCGCGAACGCGGCTCGTAGCCAGGGCTCACCTTGGTCACGCGCCCGCCCGAAGACCACGCACTGCCGGCGTCGCAGCGCAGTCCGGCCGGCGACGCGACCACCGAGCGCCTGCGCCGGCGCACGCAGGCCGGCCGCCGTGCACTCGGGGCCACGGCCCTGGCCTGCGCGGCCGCGGCGCTGGCCGCACTGGCCGCACCGCTGCCGCTGGACGCCGCACTGCGTGTGCCGCTGGCCCTGGCGCTGGGCCTGGGTGCGCTGCTCGCCGCCACCGGCAGCCGGATGGGCGGCAGCGCGCTGCAGCTGGCCGAGGCCGCCGCCGCCGGCGAACGCCGCGCGCGCACGCTGCTCGAGCTGGCCTCCGACGTCTGCTGGGAGCTCGACGCCGAGCACCGCCTCGTCGCCGCCTATCGCCAGCGCGGCGACACGAGCCCGCTGGCCGGCACCGAGGCCCGGGGCCGCCTGCCCTGGGAGCTGCCGCAGTTCCAGTGCGACGACGAGACCCTGGACCTGCTGCGCGCCGACCTCGACGCCCGCGCCCCGTTCCGCGACCGGCTGGTGCACTGGCTGGGTGCCGACGGCCGGCCGCTGTCGCTGCTGGTCAGCGGCGAGCCGCGGCGTGACGAACGTGGCGGCTTCGCCGGCTTCTGGGGCGTCGCGCGCGACGTCTCGGCCGAGATGGACGCGCGGCGCGCGCTGGCGGCCGCCGAGACCCGCTGCGAGGAGCTGTTCGCGCGCATCCCGACGCCGCTGGTGCTGCACCGCCGCGGGCGTGTGCTCGACGCCAACCCGGCGGCGCTGGTGCTGCTGGGCTGCGACATGCTGGAGACGCTGGTCGGCCACGAGCTGCTGGGCGCCTACGAAGCCGGCGAATCGCGCGAGCGCGAGCGCCGCCGCTTCGACGAACTGGAGGGCGCACCGGTCGGCACCGCGCTGACGATCGCCGACTTCCGCCTGCAGCCGCGCGGCGGCGAGCGCCTGTCGGTGCGCGCGATCTCGGTGCGCATCGAGGCCGAGGGCGGCCCGGCGACGCTGTCGATCTACGCCGACGACACCGAGCGCCTGGCCGCAGAGCAGACGCTGCGCCGCTCCGAGGCGGTGCTGGCGCACCTGTTCGCCAGCAGCCCCGAGCTGATCACGCTGACCGACCTGGGCACCGGGCGCTTCACGATGGCCAACGACACCTTCGTGCGCGCCACCGGTTTCGCCGCCGCCGACGTCGTCGGCCGCACCGCGATCGAGCTCGGCCTGTGGCTGCACGACGAGCAGCGCCGCCAGTTCGCCGAGCAGATGCAGCGCAGCGGCACCGCCACCGACCTGCCGGCGGACTTCCGCGCCCGCGACGGCCGCGTGCTGTCGGTGCTGGTCTCGGGCACACGCTTCAGCGTCGAGGGCCACGACTACCTCGTCGTCAACGCACGCGACGTCACCGAGACCGAACGCAGCCGGCGCGAGCGCGAGGCGATCCTGGACAACGCCTCGATCGGCATCGCGGTGACACGCGGCGGCCGCTTCATGATGGCCAACCGGCGTTTCGAGCAGATGTTCGGCTGGCCGCCGGGCGGCCTCGTCGAGCGCCCCGCGGCGGCGGTCTGGCCGGGCAGCGACGAGATCGTCGAGATCGCCCGCGGCACGCTGCCGGCGCTGGCCCGCGGCGAGCCGGTGGAGATCGAGGGCCATGCCCAACGCCGCGACGGCAGCACCTTCCTGGCCCGGCTCGTGGTCAAGGCCGTCGACCCGGTCGACCCGGCGCGCGGCGGTGCGGTCTGGATCGTCGAGGACGTCACCGAGCGGCGCGAGTTCGAGCGCCGCCTGGCCGCCGCACGCGACGCCGCCGAGGCCGCCAGCCGCGCCAAGAGCGCCTTCCTGGCCAACACCAACCACGAGCTGCGCAACCCGCTCAACGGCATGATCAACCTCGCCAAGCTGGCCCGCGACGCCCAGCTCGACGAGCAGGTGCGCCAGCAGTACCTGGACCACATCGCCGAGAGCGCGCAGTCGCTGGCGGCGATCGTCTCGGACATCCTGGACGTCTCCAAGATCGAGGCCGGGCGCATGGAGCTGGCCAGCGAGCCCTTCGACCTGGTCGAGCTGCTGCACGGCGCGCAGCGCGTCTACGCGACGATGGCCGCGGCGCGCAGCCTGACGCTGGACTTCGACATCGGCCCGGGGCTGGACGGCACCGTCGTCGGCGACCCGCTGCGGGTGCGCCAGATCGTCACCAACTTCCTCGGCAACGCGCTGAAGTTCACCGCCGCGGGCGGCGTGCGTGTCGTGGTGCGCCGCGTGCCGGCCGGCCGCGTGCGGCTGGAGGTGCACGACACCGGCCCCGGCATCGACCCGGCGACGCAGGCCCGGCTGTTCCGCCCGTTCACGCAGGCCGACGAGTCGACGACGCGGCGCTTCGGCGGCACCGGGCTGGGGCTGTCGATCTGCCGCGAGCTGGCGACGCTGATGGGTGGCGAGGTCGGCGTCGACAGCCAGCCCGGCCG
>NZ_AEWG01000045.1 GCF_000190375.1 Rubrivivax benzoatilyticus JA2 = ATCC BAA-35 | reverse complement strand
CCCGGCCCTCGGCCAGCGGCGTCACCGCGGGTGGCTGCCAGCTCCTGGGCAGCTTGGACTCGCGCGGATAACCGGCCGCGTCGAGGTAGGCGTTCCAGTCGGCGGGCGACAGGCCGCGCAGCACCTGCTGGCCGACCGTCAGCGCCGGCACGGTGCGCGCGCCGGTCAGGCGTTCGAGCGCCAGCGTGTCGTCGTCGCTGGCCACGGCGCGCTCGCGATAGGGCACGCCGCGCTGCTGCAGCAGCGTGCGTGCGCTGTCGCAGGGCGGGCATTCGGCCGCGGCGTAGAGCACGACCGGGTAACGCGCGCTGGCCTGGCGCAGCTCCAGCGGCAGCGAGGCATCGCCCAGCGGCGTCGACTCGCCGTGGCGGCCGATGCTGGTGATGCGCGCGTTGGACGCGACCGGCGGCCGGTCGGTGTAGGTCACGCTGCCGTCGGGCCCGATCACCTTGTACAGCGACCAAGCCGGCAGGCAGGTCGCGGCGAGCGTGATGGCGGCGGCGAGTTGGCGCGTGCGGAGCATGGCGGCAATCTAGCGCAGGACGGCGGCGCCGGGGAGCGTCATGCCCTGGTGGCGCAACAGCGCATCGAGACGGGGTTCACGCCCGCGGAAGGCGACGAAGCTCTCCAGCGCCGGGCGGCTGCCGCCGGCCTCGAGCACGCATTCGCGGAAACGGCGCCCGGTCGCCGGGTCGAAGACGCCGGCTTCCTCGAAGGCGCTGAAGGCGTCGGCCGACAGCACCTCGGCCCAGGCGTAGCTGTAGTAGCCCGCCGAGTAGCCGCCGTCGAACAGGTGCGTGAAGCTGTGCGGAAAGCGATGCCAGTCGGGCATCGCCCAGCCGCCGATCTCGGCGCGCACCTCCTCGGCCAGCGCCATCACGCGCCGTTCGGCGCCCGGCTCGGCGTGCAGCCGCATGTCGAACAGGCCGAACTCGGCGTGGCGCAGCATCATCAGCCCGCTCTGGAAGTTCTTCGCCGCGACCATGCGCTCGAAGAGCTCGCGCGGCAGCGGCGCGCCGGTGTCGGCGTGCGCCGACAGCCGCGACAGCACCTCCCACTCCCAGGCGAAGTTCTCCATGAACTGGCTGGGCAGCTCGACGGCGTCCCACTCGACGCCGCTGATGCCGGCCACCGCCAGCTCGTCGACCTGGGTCAGCATGTGGTGCAGGCCGTGGCCGAACTCGTGGAACAGCGTGACGACGTCGTCGTGCGACAGCAGCGCCGGCTTGTCGCCGACCGGCGGCGCGAAGTTGCAGACCAGGTGCGCCAGCGGCCACTGCAGGCCGCCGCCGTCGGGCCGCCGCCAGCGGCCGCGGGCGTCGTCCATCCAGGCACCGGACTGCTTGCCGGGCCGGGCGTGGAGGTCCAGGTAGACGCCGGCGATCGTGCGGCGGTCGCGGCGCAGCTCGCAGAAGCGCACGTCCGGGTGCCAGACCGGCGCCTCGGCGGGCACGATCTCGACCTCGAACAGCGTGCGCACCAGATCGAACAGGCCATCGAGCACCCGCGGCTCGGTGAAGTACTGGCGGACCTCGGCGTTGGAGAAGGCGTAGCGCGACTGCTTCAGGCGTTCGCTGGCGTAGCGCCGGTCCCAGGGCTGCAGCGGCGACAGGCCGAGCTCGCGTGCGGCGAAGTCTTCGAGTTCCTGCTTGTCGGCCTGCGCGAAAGGCCGTGCGCGCTGCGCGAGGTCGCGGATGAAGTCCATCACCTGCGCCGGCGTCTCGGCCATCTTCGGCACCAGCGAGACCTCGGCATGGCTGGCCAGGCCGAGCAGCGCGGCTTCTTCCTGGCGCAGCGCGACGATCTCGGCGATCAGCGGGCCGTTGTCGAGCTCGGCGGCGCCGAACTCGCTGGCACGCGTGGCGTCGGCGCGGAACAGCTGCTCGCGCAGGGCGCGGTCGTGCGCGTACTGCAGCACCGGGCGCAGCACCGGCTCGTGCAGCGTCAGCTTGTGGCCGTCGCGGCCTTCGGCGGCGGCCGCGGCGCGTGTGGCCTCGACGACGTCGGCCGGAACCCCGGCCAGCGCCGCCGTCTCGACGTAGAGCGCGAAGCCGTCGGTGGCGTCGAGCACGTGTTCGCCGAAGCTCTGCGACAGCTCGGCCAGGCGCGACTGGATGGCGGCGAAACGTTCGCGCGCCGCGCCCCGCAGCTCGGCGCCGCCGAGCACGAAGTCGCGCAGCGCATCGGCCAGCGCCTTGCGGCGCGCCGGGGCCAGTGTCGCGGCCTCGGGCCGCGCCGCGACCGCCTTGTACTTGGCGTACAGGCGTTCGTCGGCGCCCAGGCGGGTCAGGAAGTCGGTGACCCGGGGCAGCGCCTCGCCATAGGCGGCGCGCAGCTCGGGCGTGTCGGCGACGGCCTGCAGATGGCCGACCGCGCTCCAGGCTCGGCGCAGGCGCTCGACCGGCACGTCCAGCGCGAGCGACAACGCCTCGTACTCGGCCGGCACGGCGTCGGAGACGGCGGCTTCGAGCGCCGCGTCGGCCTCGGCCAGCAGCGCGTCGACCGCCGGCACGACGTGCTCTGCGCGGATCTCGGCGAACCGCGGCAGGCCGGAGAAGTCGAGCAGCGGGCTCAACGCGCCGCGCCCTGGGCCGTCTCGGCCGCCTGCAGCGTGTTGACGAGCAGCATCGTGATCGTCATCGGGCCGACGCCGCCGGGCACCGGGGTGATCCAGCCGGCGACTTCACGCACGCCGGCAAAGTCGACGTCGCCGCAGAGCTTGCCTTCGTCGTTGCGGTTCATGCCGACGTCGATGACGATCGCGCCGGGCTTGACCATGTCGGCGGTGACCGTGTTGCGCCGGCCGACCGCGGCGACGACGACGTCGGCCTGGCGCACGTGGTGGGCGAGGTCGGCGGTGCCGCTGTGGCAGACGGTGACGGTGGCGTTGGCCTGCAGCAGCAGCAGCGCCATCGGCTTGCCGACGGTGTTGCTGCGGCCGATGACGACCGCGTGTTTGCCCTTCAGGCTCTGGCCGGTGCTCTCGATCAGCTTCATGCAGCCGAACGGCGTGCACGGGCGCAGGCCGGGCAGGCCGCTGGCCAGCTCGCCGGCCGACAGCACCGAGAAGCCGTCGACGTCCTTCTCGGGCGCGATCGCGGCGATGACCTTCTGCGGGTCGATGTGTTTGGGCAGCGGCATCTGCACCAGGATGCCGTCGATCGCCGGGTCGGCGTTGAGCGCGGCGATGCGTGCCAGCAGCGCGGTCTCTGCGAGGTCGGCGTCGTACTTCTCGAACACCGAGTGCAGGCCGCTCTCGCCGCAGGCCTTGATCTTGTTGCGCACGTAGACCGCGCTGGCCGGGTCTTCGCCGACCAGGATGACGGCCAGACCCGGGCGACGGGGCAGGGCGGCGGCACGTTCGGCGACGCCGGCACGGAGGGTTCGGGACAGCGCGACGCCGTCGATCAGCTGGGCGGTCATTCTTCTAGCGGCTCCACAAACGAGAAAGGCCGCTGGGGCAGCGGCCTCGGGGGACGGGTGTTTCGGGTGCGGCTCAGGCCTTGCCGTGCGCGCCGAGCGCGATCTTCAGCAGGTCGGCGACGGTGTTGGCGTTGAGCTTTTCCATGATGTTGGCGCGATGCGCCTCCACCGTCTTGATGCTGATGCCCAGGTCGTCGGCGATCTGCTTGTTCAGGCGGCCGGCGACGATGCGCTCGAGCACCTGCGACTCGCGCGTCGTCAGGCGCGCCAGCAGCGCGTCGCGGCTGGCCTGCTCCTGGTGCTGGCTGAAGGCCTGGCGCGCCTGGTCGAGCATGCGCTCGACCAGCGACACGAGTTCCTCTTCCTTGAAGGGCTTCTCGATGAAGTCCATCGCGCCCTTCTTCATCGTCGTGACGGCCATCGGCACGTCGCCGTGGCCGGTGATGAAGACGATCGGCAGCGGGCTCTTGCGTTCGAGCAGGCGGTCTTGCAGTTCCAGGCCGCTCATGCCGTCCATGCGGATGTCGGCGATGAGGCACGCCACTTCGCGCGGATCGAAGCGCGCGAGGAAGGACTCGGCCGAGTCGAAGCACTTGACGCGGTAGTCCTTGCCTTCCAGCAACCACTGCAGCGAATCGCGTACGGCCTCGTCGTCGTCGACGACGTAGACGGTGCCCTTCTTGGGGATCAGGCTCATGTGGAGGTGACGGTGGGGGTGGATGAAACCGCCTTGCCCGCCTCGTCTCCCGTGCCTGCCGC
Source organism: Rubrivivax benzoatilyticus JA2 = ATCC BAA-35 (assembly GCF_000190375.1). GTDB lineage: Bacteria > Pseudomonadota > Gammaproteobacteria > Burkholderiales > Burkholderiaceae_C > Rubrivivax > Rubrivivax benzoatilyticus. The sequence goes on along the minus strand of NZ_AEWG01000045.1, from coordinate 5,733 downwards.
CTCGTGGCGCGCCGCGATGTCGACGGGCAGGGTGAAGGCGAAACGGCAGCCGACGATGTGGTGGCCATTGTAGAGGTTCTGGGCCCTCATCCGCCCTCGGTGAGACTCGATAATCGAGCGACAGAGGGACAGCCCGATGCCCAGCCCTTCGGCCTTGGTCGAGAAGAAGGCTTCGTACAGCCGGCCCAGCACTTCCTCCTTGATGCCCGGGCCCATGTCGGTGACGCTGAACTCGATGACGTCGCCTTCCTCCTGGGCGTAACGTGGCACCACCGACAGCTCGATGTGGCGCCGTGCCGGCGGCAGCGCGGCGCTGTCGATCGCCTCGGCGGCGTTCTTCAGCAGGTTCAGCAGCACCTGCTCGACGAGGATCGGGTCGCACATCAGCGTCGGCAGGCGCTGCGCGACGTAGGTGTGGATCGCCACCTGGCGCCGGCGCAGCTCGATGCCGGCCAGGTCGACGGCGTCCTCGACGATCTGCTGGGCCTGCGCCGGCTGGCGCTGCGGCTCGCTGCGTTTCACGAACGAGCGGATGCGGTGGATGATCTGGCCGGCGCGTTCGGCCTGGCGCGCGGTCTTCTGCAGCGCGGCCACCAGGTCGTCCTGCGAGATGCTGCCGGCCTTCACGCGCGAGACCATGCCGTTGCAGTAGTTGGTGATCGCCGTCAGCGGCTGGTTCAGCTCGTGCGCGACCGACGAGGCCATCTCGCCCATCGTCACCAGCCGGCTCGTCACCTGCGCCTTCTCCGCCTGCATCGCGGTCTGCTCTTCGGCGCGGCGGCGGGCGGTGATGTCGGTGGCGATCAGCATCTGCGCCAGCCGGCCGTCGGTCCACTGCAGGTAGCGCGAGCGCACGTCGAACCACTTCTGCAGCGACTCGACGAAGACCTCGCGCGGGCTGGTGCCGACCTCGGTCAGCTCGTGCGTCGGCAGACCGGAGAGCTGGTCGACGTCGTCCTCGGCGCCGGGCATGAACTCGGCCGGCGCGGCGCCGCCGGTCAGCAGCGCGTGGCCGCGTGCGTCGCCGCCGAACCACAGCCGGTACGAGCGGTTGGTGAACAGCAGCTCGCCCTGCTGCACCGAGAGCACCGAGACCGAGGCGTCCAGGCCCTCCAGCACGGTCGTGAAACGTTCGTGCGAGGCCGAGAGCTGGTCGCGGATGCGCTTGGCCTCGGTGATGTTGGTCATCGAGGTCATCCAGCCGGTCTGCTGCCCCTTGGGGTCGATCAGCGGCGAGACGTACATGCGCGCGTCGAAGACCAGGCCGTCCTTGCGCATCACCTTGACCTCGATGCCGCCCGACGGGCTGCGGCCCTGCAGCTCGAGCTGCAGGAAGCGGCCGTTCTCCTCGACGCGGTCGGGCGGCCAGTACGGGAAGGGCGGCAGGCGGCCGATCAGCTCGTGCTCGGCGAAGCCCGTCATCTGGCAGAAGGCCGCGTTCACGTAGGTCATGCGGCCGTCCAGGTCCATCGCGCGCATGCCGGTGGGCATGGAGTTCTCCATCGCGCGGCGGAAGTTGGTCTCCTGGGTCAGCGCCTCCTGGATGCGCACGCGGTGGCGCATGTGGCGCCAGGTGCCGAGCAGCATCCAGACCGTCAGCCCGGCCAGCGCGACGACCATCCAGAACAGCGTGTTGCTGACCAGGCCCTTGGACGTCGGGTAGCCCTGGCCACGCAGCATCAGGCCGTTCAGCGCGGGCGTCAGCGGCGCGTCGCTGACCAGCGGCTCGCGGCCGCCGGCGGCGTCGGGCAGGCGCGTCACGGTGCTGGCCAGCACGCTGCCGTACTGGTCGACGACCGAGACCATGTGCCGCCGCGCCACGTCCTCGGGCACGAAGTTGCGCAGCAGCGTGTCCACCGAGTACTCGACGACCAGCACGCCGCTGAAGCGGCCGCGCTCGATCAGCGGCATCTGCAGCTGGAAGTACGGGTTGCCGATGTCGTCGACGAAGGAGCCGGAGTAGGTCGGCAGCCGGGTCGTGCGGGCGCTGTCGAAGGCCTGTGCCGCGGCGCCGTTGCGGGCTGTCAGCGGGGCCAGCGGCGCCTGCGCGCCGGGGCGGCCTTCGCGCACGCTCGCGTCGGGCGCGTACAGCGTGGCGAGGTGGATCGCGATCGGAACGCGGTCGGCCCCGACCCAGCTCACCTGGATGACCTCGGGCCTGTCCTTGGAGAACGCCGTCGCCTGCTCGATGAAACGCTCCGGCGACAGGCCCGGCGCGACCATCTCGCGCGCCACCGGCGTCAGCAGTTCCTGGTTCTGGATCAGGCGCAGGCCGATCTGCTGCTGGGTCAGCTCGGCGTCGCGCTTGATCGACTCGGTCTCGCGCACGATCTCCTCGTTGCGCAGATACCAGAAGGCCGCGGTGATCGCCGCGAGGAACAGCAGCACCGACATCAGCGGCCCGAGCGTCGCCAGCCGGTCCTGGCGCGCCGGCGAGAGTCCGCGCCACCAGCCGGCGAACGGGCGGCGGCGGCGGGTGGCCGGCGCCGCGCGGCCGGACGGGGAAGCGGATTTCGGAGCCATGACCCATTATCCCGAGCGTGCCGGCGAAATCCGCCCGGGGGCAACGCCGAGTCGGCGTGCTCCGGGTCTCATATCTCGCAATGCGATAAAGCCCTGCACTATTCGGAATGCGTGGCACGTGACAAACTCCCCGCCGTCCGAGATCGACCACAAAGGAGACAAGCATGTCCGCAATGCCGGAGGCCCTGCCGGGCGACCCCGGGGACCACGACGCGCAGGAGACGCGCGAATGGCTGGAGGCGCTGTCGGCGGTCATCGCCAACGAAGGCCCCGAGCGGGCGCACTACCTGCTCGATCAGCTGATCGACGAGGCGCGCCGTTCCGGTGTCGGCATGCCGTTCTCGGCCAACACCGCCTACGTCAACACGATCCCGCCCCACGAAGAGGAGCGCAGCCCCGGCAATCTCGAGCTCGAGGGCCGGCTGCGTGCGGCGATGCGCTGGAACGCGATGGCGATGGTCGTCAAGGCCAACCGCCTGCACCCGGAGGACGGTGGTGACCTGGGCGGCCACATCAGCTCGTTCGCCTCGGTGGCGCACATGTTCGCCGCCGGCTTCAACCATTTCTGGCACGGCGACAGCGAAGGTCATGGCGGCGACCTGCTCTACATCCAGGGCCACAGCGCGCCCGGCATCTACGCCCGCGCCTTCCTGGAAGGACGCCTGACCGAGGAGCAGCTGCTGAACTTCCGTCAGGAAGTCGGCGGCAAGGGGCTGTCGAGCTACCCGCATCCGAAGCTGATGCCCGACTTCTGGCAGTTCCCGACCGTCAGCATGGGCCTGGGCCCGCTGATGGCGATCTACCAGGCGCGTTTCCTCAAGTACCTGCACGCGCGCGGCATCGCCGACACCTCCAAGCGCAAGGTCTGGGTGTTCCTGGGCGACGGCGAGATGGACGAGCCGGAGAGCACCGGCGCCATCGGCCTGGCGGCGCGCGAGAAGCTCGACAACCTGATCTTCGTCGTCAACTGCAACCTGCAGCGCCTGGACGGCCCGGTGCGCGGCAACGGCAAGATCATCCAGGAGCTCGAAGGCGAGTTCCGCGGTGCCGGCTGGAACGTCATCAAGCTGATCTGGGGCAGCAACTGGGACCCGCTGCTGGCGCGCGACAAGGATGGGGCGCTGCGCCGCATCATGATGGACACGCTGGACGGCGACTACCAGGCCTTCAAGGCCAACGACGGCGCCTTCGTGCGCAAGCACTTCTTCGGCCGCGACCCGCGCACGCTGGAGATGGTGTCCAAGATGAGCGACAGCGACATCTGGCAGCTGCGCCGCGGCGGCCACGACGCCAACAAGGTCTACGCCGCCTTCCACCGCGCCAACGCCCACACCGGCCAGCCGACCGTCGTGCTCGTGAAGACCGTCAAGGGCTACGGCATGGGCAAGGCCGGCGAAGGCAAGAACACCGCGCACCAGGCCAAGAAGCTCAGCGACGACGACATCCGCTACTTCCGCGACCGTTTCAACGTGCCGATCCCGGACAGCGAGCTGCCGAAGATCCCGTTCTACAAGCCGGCCGACGACACGCCGGAGATGCGCTACCTGCACGAGCGCCGCAAGGCGCTGGGCGGCTACCTGCCGCAGCGCCGGCGCAAGGCCGAGGAGAGCTTCGTCGTGCCGCCGCTGGAGACCTTCAAGGCCGTGCTCGAGCCCACCGCCGAAGGCCGCGAGATCAGCACCACCCAGGCCTACGTGCGTTTCCTGACGCAGCTGCTGCGTGACCCGGCGCTGGGCCCGCGTGTCGTGCCGATCCTCGTCGACGAGGCGCGCACCTTCGGCATGGAAGGCCTGTTCCGCCAGATCGGCATCTACAACCCCGAGGGCCAGAAGTACACGCCGGTCGATCGCGACCAGGTCATGTACTACCGCGAGGACAAGGCCGGCCAGATCCTGCAGGAAGGCATCAACGAGGCCGGCGGCATGGCCAGCTGGATCGCCGCGGCGACCTCGTACTCGACGAACAACCGGATCATGATCCCGTTCTTCGTCTACTACTCGATGTTCGGCTTCCAGCGCATCGGCGACCTGGCCTGGGCCGCCGGCGACATGCAGGCGCGCGGCTTCCTGCTGGGCGGCACCTCGGGGCGCACGACGCTCAACGGCGAGGGCCTGCAGCACGAGGACGGCCACAGCCACATCCTGGCCGGCACGATCCCGAACTGCGTCAGCTACGACCCGAGCTTCGCGCACGAGGTCGGCGTCATCCTGCACCACGGCCTCAAGCGCATGGTCGAGCAGCAGGAGAACGTCTTCTTCTACGTCACGCTGCTCAACGAGAACTACCCGATGCCCGGCCTGAAACCCGGCACCGAGGAGCAGATCATCAAGGGCCTGTACCTGCTGGAGCCCGGCGCCGAGCACCCGCCCAAGGTGAACCTGCTGGGCAGCGGCACGATCCTGCGCGAAGCCCAGGCAGCACGCGACCTGCTGGCCGCCGACTGGGGCGTGTCGGCCAACGTCTGGAGCGCGCCGAGCTTCAACGAGCTGACACGCGACGGCCAGGACTGCGAACGCTGGAACCTGCTGAACCCGACCGCCGAGCCGCGTGTGCCCTACGTCGCGCAGCAACTGGGCGCGCATGCCGGGCCGGTCGTCGCGTCGACCGACTACATGAAAAACTACGCCGAGCAGATCCGCCCGTTCATGCCCAAGGGCCGCGTCTACAAGGTGCTGGGCACCGACGGCTTCGGCCGCAGCGACTTCCGCAGCCGGCTGCGTTCGCACTTCGAAGTCGACCGCCACCACATCGTCGTCGCCGCGCTGAAGGCGCTGGCCGAGGAGGGCACGGTGCCGCCGGCCAAGGTCGCCGAGGCGATCGCCAAGTACGGTCTGGACCCGGCCAAGCCGAACCCGCTGAACGCCTGAGAATCGAAAAGACGAACGGAGATAACCCATGGCGGTGGTGGAACTGAAGGTCCCCGACATCGGCGACTTCAAGGAGGTCGAGGTCATCGAGCTGCTGGTCAAGCCGGGCGACACGATCGCGCTGGACCAGTCGCTGGCGACGGTCGAGTCGGACAAGGCCTCGATGGAGATCCCGGCCGAACGCGCCGGCACGGTGCGCGAGCTGAAGATCCAGCTCGGCGACAAGGTCAGCCAGGGCAGCCTGATCGCGCTGCTCGAGGTGGGCGACGACGCCGCAGCACCGGCGGCGCCGGCCGCGGCACCCGTGGCCGCACCCGCGGCGCCTGCGCCTGCAGCGCTCGCG
>NZ_AEWG01000046.1 GCF_000190375.1 Rubrivivax benzoatilyticus JA2 = ATCC BAA-35 | reverse complement strand
CCGGGGCCTCGTCGCCACCGCCGACGGCGTGCAGCGCGCCCGGCCGCTGCCCACGGCGCCGGTGCTGGCGCTGCCGGCCGGCCCGGTGACGCGGCTGCCGCTGGCGTTCGCCTGGCCGCCGCTGGCCGGCGCCACCGCGTACCGAGCCCAGGTGCTGGACGCCGACGCCGACAGCCGGCTGCGGCTGGACGGCCGTTTCGACGAGGCCGCCGCCGAGTGGCCCGACGACCTGCCCGACGGCCGCTACGAGCTGCGTGTGCGCGCCATCGGCGCCGACGGGCTCGAAGGCCTGGACGCACGCGCCGGCTTCGAGCTGAAGGCGCGCCCCGAGCCGCCGATGCCGATGGCGCCTGCGCCCGCCGCCCGCGTCGACGCCGGCCGCGTGGCCTTCGCCTGGACACGCCACCCTCAGGCCGCGCAGTACCGCCTGCAGGTCGACACCGTGGCCTCGTTCGAGTCGCCGCAGGTCGAGCGCGAGCTGGTGGACACGGCGACGAGCGTCGATCTGGCGCCGGGCCGCTATTTCTGGCGCCTGCGCAGCGTGCGCCCGGGCGGCGACGCCGGGCCCTGGGGCGAAGCGCTGGCGCTGGAGGTCGTCGAGCCGCCTCCCGCGCCACCGGCCGTGCCGCCGCAGGCCGAGGCCCGGCACGACCGCGTGACGCTGGCCTGGCCGGCGTCGCCGCGGCCCGGGGTGCACTACGAGATCCAGGTCGCGCGCGACGCCGGCTTCGCCGCCCTGGTGCTCGAAGGCAGCTCGGACCGCGCCGCCTGGAGTTTCGAGCCGCCGGGCGCGGGCCTCTACCACGTGCGTGTGCGTGGTGTCGGCAGCGACGGCCGCCCCGGCGCCTGGGGCACGGCGCAGCAGTTCGAGGTGCCGGCCGCCTGGCACTGGTGGTGGCTGTTGCCGGCGCTGCTGTGGCTGCTCTGAGCCCCGGCCGGCGACGCTGGATCGTTCCCGCGGCAGGCCTGGTCGCCGCCGTCGTAGTCGGCGTCTCGCCGCTGCAGTCCTGGTGGTCGCAGCCGCTGCAGGACTGGGCGCAGCGCACCGCAGCGCCAACCCGGGCGCCCGCCGGGGTGCTGATCGTCGATGCCGACGACCGTTCGATCGAGGCCCTGCGCGGCACCGGCGCCTGGCCCTACACGCGCGACACCCACGCGCTGCTGATCGACGGCCTGCGCCGCCACGGCGCCCGGGCCGTCGTGCTGCAGCTGCTGCTGGCCGAGCGCCGTGACACCGTCGACGGGCGCCCGGTGGCCGGGCCGACGGCGGCCGGCCGCAGCGCCGACGGCCGCACGCTCGACGACCGCAAGCTGGCCGAGGTCGTCGGCCGCCCCGGCGCGCCGGTGGTGCTGGCTGCGGCCGGCGTCGACGCGCTGGCCGGCGCACGTGCCGCCGACGGCGAGCCGGCCGCGCAGCACTGGCGCGAGCTGCTGCTGCCGGCGGCCAGCGTGCGGCCCGACAACCCGGCGGCACTGCGGCTGGGCGTGGTGACGACACCGCTGGACGACGACGGCGTGCTGCGCCACGTGCCGCTGTGGCACGCCGCGGGCAGCCAGCGGCAGCCGTCGATCGCGCTGGCCGCGCTGCTGGCCGCCGGCGGCCATGTCGACGCGCGCTGGCCGGTCGACGAACGGGGGCGGGTGCAGCCGCTGTTCGGCCCCCAGGGCCGGGTCGAACGCATCTCGTACCGCGACGCGTGGACGCTCGCCGCCACCGATGTCGTCGACGGCGACCCGGGGCGTGCGCTGGCCGATGCGGTGCGCGGCCGCGTCGTCTTCGTCGGCAGCAGCGCGCTGCTGGCCGGGCGCACGATGACGGTGGCCGGCCAGGCCGACGCGACCGAGATCGCGGCGCAGACCTTCGCCGCGCTGCGCGACGGCCCGCTGGTGCGCACGGCCGGCGTGCCGCTGCAGGCGGCGACGCTGCTGCTGGCGCTGCTGCCGGCACTCGGCGCCGCGCTGACGGCCGCCGGCACCGGCGTGCTGCTCGCCGGCTCGGCGCTCGCCGCGCTGGGCCTGCTGGGGGCCGGCAGCGCGGCCATGGCGCTGGCGGCGATCAGCCTGCCGCTGGCGGCACCACTGGCGGCCCTGGTCGCGGCGCTGGCGGCGCTGCTCGTGCTGCAGCGCCGCGAGCAGGCCGAGTGCGAGCGCCGGCTGGCGCTGGAGCGCGAGATCGCGGCACGCTCCAGCGCCACCAAGTCGGCCTTCCTGGCGACCGTCAGCCACGAGATCCGCACACCGCTGAACGCCGTGCTCGGTGTCGCCGACCTGATGACGGCGACACCGCTGTCGGACGAGCAGCGCCGCCACGTCGACGTGTTCCGCCATGCCGGGCAGACGCTGGCCGCGCTGATCGACGACCTGCTGGACCTCGGCAAGATCGAGGCCGGCCGGCTGGAGCTGGTGGTCGAGCCGTTCGTGCTGCGTGCGTCGCTGGACTCGGTCGCGGCGCTGCTTCAGCCCCGTGCCGCGGCGAAGGGCTTGCGTTTCGTGCTCGACGTCGACGAGGACCTGCCGGCCTGGGTGAGCGGCGACCGGCGCCGCGTCGAACAGGCGCTGACCAACCTGCTCGGCAACGCGATCAAGTTCACGGCACGCGGCGAGGTGTCGCTGCAGGCGGCACGCTCGGCCGCCGGCGGCGTGCGCTTCACGGTGCGCGACACCGGCATCGGCATCGCGCCGGCGCAGCAGGCACTGGTCTTCGAGCCTTTCGTGCAGGCCGACGACCGCATCACGCGCGACTACGGCGGCACCGGCCTCGGGCTGGCGATCACGCGGGCGACGGCCCAGCAGATGGGCGGCGACCTGCGGCTCGAGAGCCGGCCGGGCGTCGGCTCGACCTTCACGCTGGAGCTGCCGCTGGCCGCGCACACCCCCGCGTCTGCGGCGCACACTCCCCCGGGGCCCGGTGCGGCGACGCCGGTGCTGCCGCCGCCGGAGGCCTGGCTGGACGGCGTGCTGCTGGCCGAGGACAACGAGCTCAACGTCTACATCGTCAGCGCGATGCTCTCCGGCCACGTCGGCCGGCTCGACGTCGCCGCCGACGGCCAGCAGGCGCTGCAGCGCCTGGAGTCCGGGCGCTACGACCTCGTCTTCATGGACATGCAGATGCCCGGCCTGGACGGCCTGGCGGCGACGCGTGAATGGCGCCGCCGCGAAGCCGAGCGCGGGCTGGTGCGCACGCCGATCGTCGCGCTGACGGCCAACGCCTACGACGAGGACGTGCGCGACAGCCGCGAGGCCGGCTGCGACGCCCACCTCGCCAAGCCGGTGTCGCGTGCCGCGCTACTCGAGGCGATGCAGCGCTGGGGCACGGCACCACGGGGCTGAAGCCGGCCGTCGAGCGCCGGCGACGTAAAGGTGCATTTGCCAAATTGCTTTGACGCTTGATGCGCGTTAACATGCTCGCGTCATACACCTTACGCCCGACCATGAGCTTCCCCAGCCCCTCCGTCCTGGACCTGCGCGGTGTCGCGCCGGCCGAACGCCACGCCCTCGTCTTCGGCCGCCTGGCCGAGCTGGCCGCCGGCGACGGCCTGCTGCTGGTCAACGACCACGACCCGGTGCCGCTGCAGCGCCAGCTGCACGAGCGCTGGCCGGGCCTGTTCAGCGTCGCCTACCTGGAAGACGGCCCCGCGGCCTGGCAGCTCGAGATCCGCAAGGCCGTGCCGGCCGAAGCCGCCGGCTCGTGCTGCTCGGGCGGCCGCTGCTGCGGCTGAGCCGGCGATGACCTGGGTCGTCACCGAAGCCTGCCTGTGCGGCCGGCCAACGGACTGCGTCGGCGTCGGCCGGAAGCCGGGGCCGCGGTGAAGCACGAACGCGCCGGCGTGATCCCGATCCGCCCCGTCGCCGCTGCCGCCGGGGCGCCGGAAGTCGTGTCGCTGGTCCAGAAGCGCCAGCCGATCCATGCCCGCGCCGTCAGCGGCCGCTACGCCACCTGGCGCTGGGTCTTCGTCTGGCTGACGCAGCTGTTCTTCTACGGCCTGCCCTGGCTGGAGATCGGCGGCCGCCAGGCGGTGCTGTTCGACATCGACGCGCAGCGCTTCTACCTCTTCGACCTGGTGCTCGTGCCGCAGGACCTGATCTACCTGGCGGCGCTGCTGGTGCTGTCGGCGCTGGCGCTGTTCTTCTTCACCGCGGTCGCCGGCCGGCTGTGGTGCGGCTACGCCTGCCCGCAGACGGTCTACACCTCGATCTTCATGTGGATCGAGCGCCAGTTCGAAGGCGACCGCCTCGCACGCATGCGCCTGGACCGCGCGCCGTGGAGCGCCGGCAAGCTCGCGCGCCGCAGCGGCAAGATCGCCGCGTGGACCGTGTTCAGCCTGGTCACCGGCCTGAGCTTCGTCGGCTGGTTCACGCCGATCCGCGAGCTCGTGCCGGCTGCGCTGCAGGGCGACATCGGCGGCTGGAGCGCCTTCTGGGCGCTGTTCTACGGCGCCTTCACCTACGGCAACGCCGGCCTGCTGCGCGAGCAGATGTGCAAGTACATCTGCCCCTACGCACGTTTCCAGAGCGCGATGATCGACCGCGACTCGCTGGTCATCGCCTACGACAGCGGCCGCGGCGAACCGCGCGGCGCGCGCTCCAAGAAAGCCGACGCCGGCGCGCTGGGCCTGGGCTCCTGCGTCGACTGCACGCTGTGCGTGCAGGTCTGCCCGACCGGCATCGACATCCGCAACGGCCTGCAGAACGAATGCATCGGCTGCGCCGCCTGCATCGACGCCTGCGACGGCGTGATGGACAAGCTGGGCTACGCACGCGGCCTGATCCGCTACTCGACCGAGAACGCGGTGGCCGGCGGCTGGAGCCGGCGCGAGACGCTGCGCCGCGTGCTGCGCCCGCGGGTGCTGATCTACGGCGCGCTGCTCGCGGCGCTGACGCTGGCCTTCGCCGCCAGCCTGGCGCTGCGCAGCCCGTTCCAGTTCGACGTGCTGAAGGACCGCAGCACGCTGGCGCGCCTGGTCGACGACGGTGCGATCGAGAACGTCTACCGGCTGCAGGTGACGAACCGCAGCGAACAGCCGCAGAAGCTCGCCGTCACGGCCGAAGGCCCGGCCGGGCTGGTGGTCGACGCCCCGCCGATCACGGTCGACGCCGCCGGCGCCGCCCAGGTCGTCGTGCGCCTGCGCCTGCCGGCCGAGACCGCAGCGCCGCTGGCCGGGCAGTCGGTGCCGGTGGCCTTCGTGCTGAGCGCGGCCGCGCAAGACGGCCAGCCGGCGCTGTCGCGGCGCGAGAAGTCGACCTTCCTCGTGCCGCGCTGAAGCCTTCAGGCCAGCGCGCGGCCGATCAGGATGCGCTGCACGTCGCTCGTGCCTTCGTAGATCTGGCAGACGCGCACGTCGCGGTAGAGGCGCTCGACCGGGAAGTCGTTGACGTAGCCGTAGCCGCCGAAGGTCTGGATCGCGGTGCTGCAGACACGCTCGGCCATCTCGCTGGCGAAGAGCTTGGCCATCGCCGCTTCCTTCAGGCAGGGCTGGCCGGCGTCCTTCAGTGCCGCCGCATGGTGCACCAGCTGGCGCGCGGCCTCGATCTGCGTCGCCGCGTCGGCGAGGCGGAACTGCACCGCCTGGTGCTCGAAGATCGGCTTGCCGAAGGCGACGCGCTCCTTGGCATACGCGGTGGCTGCCTCGAACGCCGCACGCGCCATGCCGACACACTGCGAGGCGATGCCGATGCGCCCGCCTTCCAGCCCCGACAGCGCGACCTTCAGGCCCTCGCCTTCGGCGCCGATGCGGTGGGCCGCCGGCACGCGGCAGCCTTCAAAGACGATCTGCGCCGTGTCGCTGGCGTGCTGGCCCATCTTGTCCTCGAGCCGGGCGACGACGTAACCCGGCGTCGAGGTCGGCACCAGGAAGGCGCTGAAGCCCTTCTTGCCGGCGTCCTTGTCGGTGACGGCGATGACGATCGCGACGTCGCCGTTCTTGCCGCTGGTGATGAACTGCTTGACGCCGTCGATGACGTAGTCGTCGCCGTCGCGGCGCGCCGTGGTCTTCAGGCCCGAGGCCTCGGAGCCGACTTGCGGCTCGGTCAGGCAGAAGGCGCCGAGCATCGCCCCGCGCGCCAGCGGGCGCAGCCATTGCTGCTTCTGCGCTTCGTCGCCCCAGGCCATCAGGATGCTGCAGACGGGGCAGTTGTTGACGCTGACGATGGTGCTGGTGGCGCCGCAGCCAGCGGCGATCTCCTCGAGGATCAGCGACAGCGCAAGGTAGTCCAGCCCGGCGCCGTCGTACTCCGTGGGCACGGCAACGCCGTAGCAGCCGAGTTCGGCCAGCCCGGCCAGCGCCTCGCGCGGGAAGGTGTGGGCGCGGTCCCACTCGGCCGCGTGCGGCGCGATGCGGTCCTGCACGTAGGCGCGCACCGCGTCCTGCACCGCGCGGTGGTCGTCGTCGAGGATCATCGGGTCTCCGGTCTGGTGTCGAACGGCCAGACTAGCCCAGGCCCGCGTCCGGCGGCATCCGGATTCAGCCCAGCAGCGCGGCCAGCCGGCGCGTGTTTTCGGCGCAGACGCCGCGGAACCCGGCGCTGATGCGCTCGTCGGCCGCGGCGCGCTGCCAGAAGTCCAGCGCCACCGGTGCCGCCGCCTGCCAGGCCGCAGCGTCCTGCGGCAGCGGCAGCTCGGGCCGGTACTCGCGCGGCGGCAGTTCGACACCACGCGCCGGTGCGTAGAGCATCGGCAGCATGTCGTAGACCGGCGCGATGGCCAGCGGCGCGCCACCGCCCGGCCCGAGCCGGAACGACAGGTTGCCGTCGTGCATGTCGGTGTTGGCGAGCAGCCGGCCGAACTGCCACAGCCGCGCCAGCGCCTGGGCCTCCTGCGCGGCCAGCCAGCCGCGCGCCGCCAGCGCCCGCCCGGCCTCGGCCCAGGAGCGCCCGGCGAGACCGAAACACTCGCCGTTGATCGCCCCCCAGGACACCAGCCCCGAGCGGCCCAGCGCGCCGTGGCGGTCGAACCGTTCGACTTCCAGGAAGGTCCGCCCGCCGGCCTGCACGATGCGCGAGACGGCCGCCGGCAGGCCCAGCGCCGCCAGCACGCCGCCGGCCAGGTGTTCGCAGACCAGCAGGTCGGACCAGCGCCGTGTGCCGGGCGAATCGTCCGAGCCGCTGAACTTGACGAGCACGGCTTGCGGCCGGCCGTCGGCGCCGTTGCGCCAAGCCGTGAACTTGGGGAACTCGCCGCCGGCCGAGGAACCCGGCAGGCCGGCGGCCATCGCGGCGTCGGCCAGCGCGGGATAGGCCTGCGCCAGTTCCGCCTCGCGCAGCGGCGCCTCGGCCTCGCCGGCACGCGCCGCGCGCACACGCTGCAGCCAGCGCCGACAGGCCGTTTCGCCGACGATCAGGTCGCCCGGCGTGTCCTCGCCCAGCAGCGACAGCGCGTGCAGCGTGTCGTCGTCGCTCCAGGCGGCCGGGTCCTCGGACACTTGCAGCGTCGCCGCGTGGTGGCGGGCGAAGGCGCGGCCGAGAAAACCTTGCGGCCGCAAGTCCTGCAGCGGGTACGGCAGACCGTCGAACCAGCCGTCGCGCGCGGCCTCGTCCAGTGGCCAGCCCAGCGGCTGCAGCATCTCCAGCGCCGAGCCGTCGGGCGCCGTCAGGTGCAGCCAGGCGATCTGCTGCGGCGTGCCCTCGGCGTCGACACGGTAGACCGGCAGCGGCGCCGCCTGCCCGCGCAGCGCCCGGCGCGCGGCGTACTGGGTGCGGCGCGCGGCACCGCGCACGACGAGCTCGTCGCCGGCGGCGCGCACGGCCCGCATCAGCGTCGCGCGGCTGATGCCCAGCTGTTCGGCGAGCGCGCCGGCCGCTTGCCGGCCGCGGCGCCGCAGGAAGTCGACGAGCGGGAGCACGATGAAACGATCCTCGTCGCCATCTTGTCTTTTGGCGACAAGGGATTAGATCATTTTATGGGCCCCGCGTGAAACGATTTATGAAACGATCAGCCAATCAGGTAATAGGCCGCCGTCGAGCCGCGCCGCGCCTTGGCCTTGGCGAGTTCGTCGCGCGCGATGACGCGGCAGTGCACCTCGTCGGGGCCGTCGAAGAAACGCATCGCACGCCCCCAGCTGAACATCTGCGCCAGCGGCGTGTCGGGTGTCAGGCCCATCGCGCCGAAGACCTGGATCGCGCGGTCGAGCACACGCTGGTGCAGCTGCGCGGCGACGAGCTTGATCGCCGAGACGTCGATGCGCGCCGCCTGGTTGCCGGCGCGGTCCATCTTGGCCGCGGCGCGCAGCACCAGCAGCCGCGCCTGGTCGACCTCGACCCGCGACAGCGCGATCCAGTCCTGGATGTTGGCGAAGTCGGCCAGATGGCGGCCGAAGGCGCGGCGCTCCAGCGCACGCTCGCACATCATCTCGATCGCCAGCTCGCACTGGCCGATGGTGCGCATGCAGTGGTGCACGCGCCCCGGGCCCAGGCGCGCCTGGGCGAGCGCGAAGCCGCTGCCCTCTTCGCCCAGCAGGTTGGCCGCCGGCACGCGCACGTCGCGGTAGACGATCTCGCAGTGGCCGTCGGGCGCGACGTGAGACAGCACGGCGACGTTGCGCACCACCTGCACCCCGGGCGTGTCCAGCGGCACGAGGATCATCGAGTGCCGGCGGTGGCGGTCGGCGTCGGGGCGCTCGTCGGTGACGCCCATCACGACGGCGACCTTGCAGTTCGGGTGCGCGGCGCCGGTCGAGAACCACTTGCGGCCGTTGACGACGTAGTGATCGCCGTCGCGGCGGATCGTGGTCTCGATGTTGGTCGCGTCGGAGCTGGCGACGTCGGGCTCGGTCATCGAGAAACACGAGCGGATCTCGCCGGCCAGCAGCGGATTCAGCCAGCGCTCGTGCTGCTCGGGCGTGGCGAACAGGTGCAGCAGCTCCATGTTGCCGGTGTCCGGCGCGTTGCAGTTGAAGACCTCGGAGGCCCAGCCGATGCGGCCCATCAGCTCGGCCAGCGGCGCGTACTCCAGGTTGCTGAGCGCGGTGCCGGGCTCGTCGGCTTTCAGCCCGGGCAGGAACAGGTTCCACAGGCCGAGCTCGCGCGCCCGGGCCTTCAGCGGCTCGACGACCTCCAGCGGGTAGCGGCCTTCGTCGGCGATGCGGTGCCAGTCGCGATTGCGCGGCAGCACCTCCTCGTCGAGGAAGCGGCGCAGCGTGCGCTGCATCTCCAGGTTCTCGGGGCTGTATTCGAAGTCCATCGGGGCTCTCTCTCGGGGGGTCAGCGCGCCGGCCAGGCGGCCAGCGCGGCGGCGAGCGTCGTCGCCGTCGGGGGTTCGGGGGTTCGTGCCGCGGTGCGCGAGAAACGCGGCGCCGGCGCCGGCTGCATCACGCCGCCGGCCTCCAGCCAGTTGCCGCGTGCGGCGTTGTGCGGGTGATGCGGCGCCTCGTCCCAGTCGAGCACCGGGGCGAAACAGGCGTCGGTGCCTTCGAGCAGCGCACACCATTCGGCGCGTGTGCGGGTGCGGAAGACGGCGGCGAGCTTGTCCTTCAGCTCGGGCCAGCGCCCGGCGTCCAGCTGGGCGTCGAACACCGGGTCGTCCAGCCCGGCGCGGCGGCGCAGCTCGGCGTAGAACTGCGGCTCGATCGCGCCGACGGCGATCGGCTTGCCGTCGGCACAGTCGTAGCAGGCGTAGAAGTGCGCGCCGCCGTCGAGCATGTTCTCGCCGCGCGGGCGCGACCACAGGCCTTGCGCCTTCCAGCCGACCATGAAGGCCGACAGCAGCGCGGCGCCGTCGCACATCGCGGCGTCGACAACCTGGCCGCGGCCGGAGCTGCGGGCCTCGTGCAGCGCCGCCAGCAGGCCGACGACGAGCAGCATCGCGCCGCCGCCGAAGTCGCCCAGGTAGTTGGCCGGCGGCACCGGCGGCCGGCCGGGCACGCCGATCGCGGCCAGCGCGCCGCTGATCGCGATGTAGTCGATGTCGTGGCCGGCGGCCTGCGCCAGCGGGCCGTCCTGGCCCCAGCCGGTCATGCGGCCGTAGACCAGCGAGGGCCGGCGCGCCAGCACGACGTCCGGCCCCAGGCCCAGGCGCTCCATCACGCCGGGGCGGAAACCTTCGATCAGCAGGTCGGCGCGGGCGGCCAGCGCCAGCGCGGCGGCGGCGCCGTCGGGGTCGCGCAGGTCCAGCGCCAGCGCCGCGCGGCTGCGCGTCGTGACCTCGCGCGGGTCGGGCTCGACACCCGGGCGCGTGATGCGCAGCACCTCGGCGCCGAGGTCGGCCAGCACCATCGCGGCAAACGGCGCCGGGCCGAGGCCCGCGAACTCGATGACGCGCAGGCCGGCGAGCGGGCCGCTCACGACAAACGCTCCACGATGGTGACGTTGGCCAGGCCGCCGCCTTCGCACATCGTCTGCAGCCCCCAGCGCCCGCCGCGGCGGCGCAGCGTGTGCAGCAGCGTCGCCATCAGCCGGGTGCCCGAGGCGCCCAGCGGGTGGCCGAGCGCGATCGCGCCGCCGTGCACGTTGAGCCGCGCCGGGTCGGCGCCGGTGGCCTGCAGCCAGGCCAGCGGCACCGAGGCGAAGGCCTCGTTGACCTCGAAGCAGTCGATGTCGTCCAGCGCCAGCCCGGCCTTCTGCAGCGCCACCGCGGTGGCCGGGATCGGCGCCTCCAGCATGATCACCGGGTCGTGGCCGATGACGGTCATCGTGTGGATGCGCGCCAGCGGCGGCAGGCCCAGCGCCTTCAGGCCGCGTTCGTTGACCACCAGCACGCCGCTGGCGCCGTCGGCGATCTGGCTGGCATTGGCGGCGGTGATGCTGCCGCCTTCGCGCAGCAGGCGCACGCCGGAGATGCTCTCGGCGCTGGCGTCGGCGCGGATGCCTTCGTCGGCGGCCAAGGGCTCGGCCTCGCCGCTGCCGTCGGCGCGGCGCACGGCCAGCGGCAGGATCTCGGCGGCGAACGCGCCGTCGCGCGTGGCGGCCGCGGCGCGCTGGTGGCTCTGCAGCGCCCAGGCGTCCAGCGCCGGTTTCGCCAGGCCGTACTTCGTGGCCAGCATCTCGGCGCCGGTGAACTGGCTGAACTCGGCACCCGGGTAACGCGCGGCGATCGCCGGGCCGACGTAGTGGCCGTAGCCGGCCTGGCGCGGCAGCTCCATCGGCAGACCCATCGGCACGCGCGACATGCTCTCGACGCCGCCGGCGATGACGCAGTCCATCGTGCCCGACATCACCGCCTGGGCGGCGAAATGCAGCGCCTGCTGCGACGAGCCGCACTGGCGGTCGACCGTCGTGCCCGGCACCGACTCGGGTAGCGACGAAGCCAGCACCGCGTTGCGTGCGACGTTGGCCGCCTGCTCGCCGACCTGGCCGACGCAGCCGAGGATGACGTCGTCGACCGCCGCCGGGTCGACGCCGGAGCGCGCGACCAGCGCGTCGATGACCTGCGCCGCCAGGTCGGCCGGATGCCAGCCGCTCAAACGGCCGTTGCGCCGGCCGCACGGGGTGCGCAGCGCGGCGACGATGAAGGCTTCGGCCATGGCGGGCTCCTCGGATGGTCTGCGGGCCATTCTGCGGCGCCGGCCGGCCGCGCGCCGTCACCATGGCGACGCTGGCCCGGCACAGTGCCGAGGCGGACAATGGCCGCATGCGCCCTGCCCCGTTCCCACGCCGCATCGCCGCGCTGGCGCTGCTGTTCGCCAGCGCCGCGGTGCAGGCCTCGCCGTGGTTCGACGCCGACGCCCGCCCCGGCCCGCGGGCGCACGAGGCCGTCGCGCTGCTGGCCGCCGCACCCGAGCACGGCCTCGTCGCCGAGGACTACCGCGCCGCCGCACTGGCCCAGGCGCTGGACGCCGCCGCGCACACGCCCTCGCACGAGGCCGCCACGCGGCTGGAAGCCGAGCTCGACGCCGCGATGCGCCGCTACCTGTCCGACCTGCACCAGGGCCGGCTCGACCCGCGCACGCTGTACCGATCGCTGACGCTGCCCGAACGCCCGCCCTTCGACGCGCGCGCCGTGCTCGACGCCGGCCTGGCCGCCGGTTCGCTGGCGCTGGCCGTGCGCCGCGCCGAGCCGGTGCTGCCGCAGTACGCCGAGCTGCGCCAGGCGCTGGCGCGTTACCGCACGCTGGAGCACGACCCGGCCTGGGCGGCGCCGCTGCCACCGCTGCCGCAGGTCGGCCGCACGCGCAAGCTGGAGCCGGGTGCCGCCTGGCCCGGCCTGCCGGCGCTGGCCGCACGCCTGGTCGCACTCGGCGACCTGCCGGCCGGCCCGCATGCCGGCACGGTCTACGCCGAGCCGCTGGTCGGCGGTGTGCGCCGCTTCCAGCAGCGCCACGGCGTCAGCGCCGACGGCGTCATCGGGGCGGCGACTTTTTCGCGCCTGGAGGTCAAACCGGCGGCCCGCGCCGAACAGCTCGTGCTGGCGCTGGAGCGGCTGCGCTGGACGCCGCTGCTCGAGTCGCGGCGCATGGTCGTGGTCAACATCCCGGAGTTCGTGCTGCGCGCCTACGAGGTGCAGGACGGGCGGATCACCGTCGTGCAGCGCATGCGCGTCGTCGTCGGCCAGGCGCTGGACAAACGCACGCCGCTGATCGACGCGCAGATGCGCGCCATCGAGTTCAGCCCCTACTGGAACGTGCCGCCGTCGATCGTGCGTGCCGAGACCCTGCCCAAGCTGCGCCGCGATCCGGACTACCTGGCACGCGAAGGTTTCGAGTTCGTCGCCGGCGACGGCAGCGTGCACGGCGAGGTCTCGGCCGAGGCGCTGGACGCGCTGGCTGCCGGGCGCTGGCGCATCCGCCAGCGGCCCGGGCCGCGCAACGCGCTGGGCGACATCAAGTTCGTCTTCCCCAACGCCGAGCAGATCTACCTGCATCACACGCCGTCGACCGCGCTGTTCGCACGCGACCGGCGCGACTTCAGCCACGGCTGCGTGCGCATCGAGGACCCGCTGGCGCTGGCGATGTTCGTGCTGCGGGACCAGCCCGACTGGCCCGAGGCGCGCATCCGCGAGGCGATGGACGCCGGCGAGTCGCGCACGCTGCGGCTCGCGACGCCGGTGCGGGTGTTGATCGCCTACGGCACCGCGCTCGTCAAGGACGGGCAGGTGTATTTCTTCGACGATATCTACCGTCAGGACCCGCGCCTGCAGGCCGCGCTGCGCGAACGCGCCGCGCCCGCCGTGCGCGCCGACTGACGAGGAGGACGATGATGCGCAACCACGACCGCCGCCGTTTCCTGCGCCATGGCGCCAAGCTGGCCGTCGGCGTGCTGCCGGTGGCCGCCACCACGCGCCCGGCGCTGGCCGCCGGGCCCGGCCCGCGTGCGCTGGCGATGAACCACACCCACACCGGCGAGTCGCTGGACCTGGTCTACGCCATGGACAGCCAGTTCGTGCCGGCGGCGCTGGGCACGCTGAACCGTTTCCTGCGCGACCACTACACCGGCAGCGTCGGCCTCATCGACCCGCAGCTCTTCGAGCTGCTGCACCGCGTGCGCGGCCTGCTCGGCACCGAGAGCGCGGTCTACGAGGTCATCTCGGGCTACCGCTGTCCCGAGACCAACGACCGGCTGCGCCACACGCGCGGCGGCGGCGTCGCGCGGCGCAGCCTGCACATGGACGGCCGCGCGATCGACGTGCGCCTGAAGGGCGTGCCGCTGAAGGAGCTGCGCGACGCCGCGCTGTCACTGCAGGCCGGCGGCGTCGGCTACTACGAGCAGGAGCGTTTCGTGCACCTGGACACCGGGCGCGTACGCCACTGGTGACGTGAAAACGCCCGGCCGGGGCCGGGCGTCGTCGGCAGGCGCCGTGAAGGATCAGGCGGCCGTCGGGAAGCCGCCGCTGGTCCAGCGCCGGCCGTCCTTGGCGATCAGCAGTGCATCGACGCCTTCCAGCGTCTCGGCCAGCGCCAGCGAACGTTCGGCGCCCATCACCATGAACGCGGTCGACAGGCCGTCGGCCTGCAGCCCGGTGGGCGCGAGCACGGTGACGCTGGCCAGCTCGGTCGGCGAGTCGCCGACGGCCGGGTCGAAGATGTGGTGGTGGCGGAAGTCGGCGCTGAACACCGTCTCGTAGTCGCCCGAGGTCGACAGCGCGCGGCCGTCCATCGCCAGGCGCGCGGCCACGGCCTCGGCGTCGCGCGGCTCGCGCACGCCGAGCATCCAGGGGCGGCCGCCCTCCTTGGCGCCGAGGGTCGTGAACTCGCCGGTGTCGAGCAGCGCGTGCTCGATGCCGTGGCGCTGCAGCGCGGCACGCGCCAGGTCGGCGGCGTAGCCCTGGGCCAGGCCGTTGACGGTGACGCCCATGCCGGCGCCGGCCAGCGTCACGCGCTCGGGCGACACCTGCAGCCGCTGCCAGCCGACCTGCGCACGCGCGGCGGCGATCGTGGCCGCGTCGGGCAGACCGCCGGCGTCGTGCGCGGCCTCGAAGGCACGCCACAGCGGCTGCACCGTGACGTCGAAGGCGCCGCCGGTCAGGCGCGACAGCTCCTGGCCGGCCTGCAGCACGGCGACGAGGCGCGCGTCGGGCGAGTCGAGCACGCCGTCGCGGTTCAGGCGCACGAGCTGGCTGCCGTCCTGGCGCAGACTCATCAGCGCATCGACCGCCTTCACCTCGGCCAGCGCGGCGTCGATCGCGGTGCGCGCCGTGGCCGCGTCGGCATGCAGCACGGTCAGCGTGACGGTGGTGCCGAAGGCGCGGGTGCTGCCTTCGTGGCGCGCCAGCGCGTCAGCGGCCGCCGGGCCGGCGTCGCGGCGGCTCCAGGCCAGGACCCCGAGGGCGCCCAGGCCCAGCGAGGCGGAGATCAGGGTGCGTCGCTTCATCAGCATCGTGTTTCCTTCGCGCGCGGCGTTCAGTACAGGACCTCGTGCCAGCGGCCGCCGGCGATCAGGGTCTGGCGCAGCAGCGCCCAGCGGCCGGGCGCCCCGGCGATGCGCGCCAGCGCCACCTCGGTGCCGGCTTTCAGCGCCTCGGGCCCGGCGACGTAGACGTGGGTGCGTTCGTCCTCGAGCAGGCTGCGCAGCTCGTCGGCGTTGTCCTCGACGCTGCGGCCCAGCGCCGGCAGCGCGCTCAGGTGCGGCCGCGGGCTCACCGCCTGGAAGGCCTTGAAGCTGGCCTCGTCGTAGTACTGCGCGATGTCGGCGTTCTGCTCGTTCATGTAGAGCATCTCCATGCCCGAACGTGCGCCGTAGAACAGCCGCACCGGGCCGTCCCAGGTGCCCAGCGTCTCGTAGATGCGGCGCACCAGGCCGCGGAACGGCGCGATGCCGGTGCCCATGCCGATCATGATCATCGGCGAGTGGCGGTCCGACGGCACCGGGAACGGGTGGCCGACCGGGCCGCAGAACTCGATGCGCTCGCCGGGCTTCAGGTCGCAGAGGTGGTTGGACGCCACGCCGGGATGGCGTTCGCCGTTGAAGTCGTCGATCTCGTGGCAGCGGCGCACCAGCAGCGCGAACTCGGTGCGCTCGGGGTCGCTGACGTCGAGGTCGGCCAGCGAATACAGGCGCTCGTGCCAGGCCTGGCCGAAGCGGCCGGGCACGCGCAGGCGCAGGCACTGGCCCAGGCGGATGTCGAACGACGGGTCGAAGGTCTCGAAGACCAGGTGGCGCACGTCTTCGGGCGAGTCGGCGGGCGTGATGCGCGCGCTGGAGACCAGCGTGGCGCTCAGCGGACGGGATGCGGCCACGGGGGCGTCGGGAAGGATCATGGCGGGGGCTCTCAAAGCGGGCGAGGCGGCGCGACGGGGGCTTCGGCCGGCTGTTCGCAGGGCTGGCCGCAATGGCCGCAGCCGCCGGCGCAGCCGACCTCGCGGTACGGGCCGGTCTCGGGGTGGCGTTCGGCGTAGCCGCGCGTGATGCGCTGCACGACGACCCAGCCGGCCAGCAGGCCGGCGATCGCGCCGAAGGCGACGAGGTAGTTCAGCATCCTCAGCCTCCGAGGCCGGCGAAGCCCATGAACGCGAGGGACAGCACGCCGGCGAGCATCAGCGTCAGCGCCGAGCCGCGCGCGATCTCGGGCACCTCGACGAGCTGCAGACGCTCGCGCAGGCCGGCCATCAGCACCAGCGCCAGCGTGAAGCCGGCGCCGCCGCCGGCGGCGAAGGCCAGCGACTGCCACAGGCTGTAGTCGCGTGCGGTCTGGATCAGCGCCACGCCGAGCACGGCGCAGTTGGTCGTGATCAGCGGCAGGTAGATGCCCAGCGCGCGGAACAGCGTCGGGCTGTGCTTCTTCAGCACCATCTCGACGAGCTGCACCGCCGAGGCGATGACGACGATGTAGGAGATCAGGCGCAGGAACTCGAGCCCGAGCAGGCCCAGCAGCCAGTTCAGCGTGAACGCGAACAGCGAGGCCACGGCCATCACGAAGGTCGTGGCCACGCCCATCGGCAGCGCGGTGCCGAGCTTGCCCGAGACCCCGAGGAAGGGGCACAGGCCGAGGAACATCGCGAGCACGAAGTTGTTCGCCAGCAGCGCGCCGATGAAGACCTGGAAGACGGTGTCGTGGGCCATCTCAGCCTCCGGTCACGGCCGAGGCCGGGGTGGCGCCGGCGGCGGCGAGGCGACGCTTGCGCTTCTCCCACCAGGCGAAGAACAGCAGCCAGGAGCCGAGCACGAAGAAGCCACCCGGCGGCAGCACCATCACCACCCAGGGCTGGAACTGCGAGCCGAACAGCGCCACGCCGAACAGCGTGCCGGCGCCGAGGATCTCGCGCACCGCGCCCAGCGCGAACAGCCCGAGCGTGAAGCCGGCGCCCATGCCCAGCGCGTTGAGCATCGCCGGCAGCGGCGGGTTCTTCGACGCGTGGGCCTCGGCGCGGCCGAGGATGATGCAGTTGACGACGATGAGTTGGATGAAGGCGCCCAGCGCCTCGTAGAGCTTCAGGCTCACGGCCTGGATCGTGTAGTCGACCACCGTGACGAAGGTGGCGATGATCACGATGTAGGTCGCGATGCGCACTTCCTTGGGCACCAGGCGGCGCAGCAGCGACACCAGCGCGCAGGAGGCGACGAGCACGAAGGTCGTCGCGACGCCCATCGACAGCGCGTTGATCGCCGACACCGTGACGGCCAGCGCCGGGCACATGCCCAGCATCATCACGAACACCGGGTTCTGCTTCCAGACGCCTTCGGTCAGTTGCTCCCAGGCGCCGGTGATGCCGGCGGGCGCGCCGGCGCCTTGTGCGTGGTCGTGACTCATGGAGCTCTTCCGATCTGCTCGAGCTTCGGGACGATGCGCGGCAGCAGGGCCTGCGCCGCCTCGTCGATGCCGCGCCCGACGGCGCGCGAGGTGACGGTGGCGCCGGAGATCGCATCGATCTGCCAGGCCTCGGTCTTGGTGCCGTGCTTGACGGTGGTGATGGCGTTGGCCAGCGCCTTCATGTCGGGCGACAGCCTGGCGTCCAGGGCCTCGAAGTTCTTCAGGAACGCGGCGTCCTTGACGATCTTGTCGCCGATGCCGGGCGTCTCGCGGCTGCTGACGAGCGCGAAGCCGACGACGCACTGGCAGGCCGGCTTGTAGCCGAACATGATGCGCACGGTGTCGGCGTAGCCCTTGGCCGCGCCTTCGGCAGCGATGCCCATCAGCGCGCCGCTGGCGTCATAGGCGGCCTGGAACGGGCGCGCGCCGGCCGGGGCGCCCTCGGCGCCGCCGGCGACGACGCTGCCGTCGGGCAGCGCCAGGTACGACACCGTCTTCTGCGCGCCGGGCAGCACGCTGGCCACCGCACGTTCGAGCGCGATGCGGCGGTTCTCCTTCACCGCCGGCAGGCTGCCTTCGTAGGCGGTGACGATCAGCAGGCCGCAGATCGCGGCGACGAGGCCCAGCGTCGCGATCATCGCGAGCGTCGGCGTCGGCGGGGGCGGCGGCAGGGCCGCCGGGGACTGGGGCGCGTTCATTTGCGGGGCTTGTTGATCGGCATGCGCTTCTTCGGCGTCGTGGCGCCGGCTTCCTCGCGCGAGATGTACTCGGGGTGCAGCGCGTAGCTCGCGCCGCGGCGCGGGCGCAGCAGCCCGCTCTTGCCGAACGGGCGCGGCTGCGTGAAGCGCTCGATCAGCGGCGACGCGGCGTTGCCGATCAGGATCGCGTACATCACGCCCTCGGGCAGGCCGCCGTAGTAGCGGATCAGCACCGTCAGCACGCCGATCAGGGCGCCGTAGACCCACATGCCGCGCGGCGTCACCGGCGAGGTCGCCATGTCGGTGGCCATGTAGATCGCGCCGAGCATCAGGCCGCCGGAGAACATCATGAAGAACGGATCCGGGAAGCGCGCCGGGTTCCAGGCGTACAGCGCGAAGGCCGTCAGGCCGGCGCTGCCGAGGATGGCCGCCGGGATGCGCCAGTCCAGGAAACGCCGCACCGCGAGGTAGGCGCCGCAGACCAGGATCAGCAGCGGCGACGGGCCGACGGCCATGTGCCCGGACAGCGAGGACAGCAGGTGCAGCGGGTCTGCGGCGACGCCTTCGAACTTCCACTTCGCCAGCGGCGTGGCGCCGGTGATGCCGTCCAGGTGCAGGCTCTGCAGCCAGGCGGCGGTGTCGGCCGGCATCATCAGCGGCCAGGCCAGCGTGCTCGGCACGAAGCTCGTGAAGCGGCCGTCCAGGAACGACGGCGTGTAGGTGGCGATGGCCACCGGGAACGCCGCCTGCACGAAGGCGCGCCCGACCAGCGCCGGGTTGAAGACGTTGAAGCCGATGCCGCCGAACAGCGCCTTGCCCAGCGCGATGGCGACGATGCCGGCCACCGCGCCCATCCACAGCGGGAAGCCCGGCGGCAGCGACAGCGCCAGCAGCAGGCCGGTGATGACCGCCGACCAGTCGGCCAGCGTGCCCGACTGGGTGCCCGTCTTGACGAAGAAACGTTCGGTCGCCAGGCAGGCGGCGGTGACGACGGCCAGCGAAGCCAGCGCCGACAGCCCGTACTGGTAGACGAAGAAGGCGCACACCGGCAGCAGCGAGCCGACGACGTTGCGCATGATCTGCTCGACGCTGCGCTGCGTCTTGATGTGCGGCGCGCTGCGGATCTCGATCGTGGTGCTCATCGTGTCGGGGCCCTCAGCTGCGCGTGGCCGCGGGCGCGGCGGGAGCCGAGGCGGCGCGTTCGCGCAGCACCTGCTTGGCGACGCGGAACTGCTGCACCAGCGGGATGTTGGACGGGCAGACGTAGGTGCAGCAGCCGCACTCGAAACACTCGCCGAGGTGGTAGTGCGCGCCCATCTCGTCGTACTCGCGTTTGGCCGCCAGCATGCCCAGCGCCGACGGGTTCAGGCCCATCGGGCAGCTCTCGACGCACTGGCCGCACTTGATGCACGGGTAGGTGCGGCGGTCGTCGCGCTCGGCCATGTCCTCGCGGCGGAAGACGAGCACGCCCGAGACGCCCTTGGTCACCGGCGTGTCCAGCGCGGCGACCGACTGGCCCATCATCGGGCCGCCGAGCACCAGCTGGCAGGCGCTGGTGGCGTCGCGCGGCGCGCCGGCGAAGTCGAGCACGAAGGAGATCGGCGTGCCCAGCGGCACGCGGTAGTCGCCCGGGCGCACGACGCCGGGGCCGGCGATCGTGACCACACGTTCGGTCAGCCCCTGGCCGGCCGGCAGCAGCTTGCCGATCGCGGCCATCGTGCCGACGTTGTTCATCACCATGCCCAGCGACACCGGCAGCTGCCCGGAAGGGATCTCCACCCCGAACAGCGACATGATCAGCATCTTCTCCGAGCCCTGCGGGTACTTGGTCGGCACCGCCTCGGCGAAGACGTTCTCCAGCCCGGCCGCGGCGATCGCGGCCTTCACCGCCGCCACCGCGTCGGGCTTGTTGTCCTCGATGCCGACGATGGCGCGCACCGCCCCGGTGGCGCGCATCGACAGCGCGATGCCGCGCACCAGCGCGGCGGACTCCTCGACCATCGTGCGATGGTCGCAGGTCAGGTAGGGCTCGCACTCGCAGCCGTTGATGACCAGCGTGTGCACCTTGGCCTGCGGCGGCACCTTCAGCTTGGCGTGGGTCGGGAAGGCCGCGCCGCCCAGGCCGACGAGGCCGGCGTCCCAGACGGCCTGCAGGATCTCGTCGGGCGTCATCGCGTCGATGTCACGCGCGACGCCCCAGAGGTCTTCCTGGGTCGCCGCGGCGTGCGGGCGGATGACGATGGACGGCGTCCACGGCCCGCGCGCCGTGGGCCGCAGCTCGATCGCCTTGACGACGCCGGTGGCCGGCGAATGGTGTGGCACCGACAGCCAGCCGTCGGCCTTGGCGACCGGCTGGCCGCGCACGACCTCCTGGCCGACGCGCACGATGGCCTCGGCCGGCTTGCCGATGTGCTGCGCCAGCGGCACGACGAGCTCGTCGGCCCAGGGCAGCCGCCGGATCGGCGTCGCCGCCGTGTGCTTGTGCTCCGGCGGATGGATGCCGCGCGCGAAGGTCTCGCCGCGCAGGAAGTTGAGCAGCTTCATCGGTGTGCCGCGCGCTTCAGTTGTACTTGGCCGCGCGCTTCTTCAGCTTCTCGAGGTTGGGCTCGGCCGGGTTCCACGGGGTTCCCGGGTGCAGGCAGCCGGCGGTGCACTTCTCCGCCGCCTTCACGATGTCGGCGTAGCTCGAGCCCTTCGGGTTGATGACCACCGCGCGGCGGCGGCCGTCGTAGGCGAAGACGCCCGGGGCCAGCGTGATGCACTCGTCGCAGGCCGAGCACTCGGGGCTCTCGACCCAGACCGGCTCGTGCGCCGTCTCGGCCGGCGCCGCTTCGGCAGCCGGAGCGGCCGCCTGGGCCGTCGGCGCGGGCTCCGCCGGAGCGACCGGCGCAGCCGACGCAGCCGGGGCCACCGGCGCAGCGGCGACCGGTGCCGCAACGACCGGCGCGGGCGCCACGGCCACCGGGGCGGCCACCGGCGCCGCCGCGGGCGCGGCCAGCGCCGAGCTCAGCTTCTGCAGCAGCTCGCCGCGCACACGCTCGGTGATGGCGCCGATGTCGGCCGGCTTCTCGCGCGTCACCAGGTCACGCAGCTGGCGCCAGTACTGCTGGCGCTCCTCGCAGGCCCGCACCAGTTCCTCGGCCACCAGCAGGCGCATCAGGCGGCGCTTGGCATCGACGGCCCAGATGTACGGGAAGCGGCCGCCGCGCTCGTCGGCCGGCAGCGTCAGCAGCTCGGCCAGCGGGATCATCGAGTCGTTCCAGGTCTCCGGCGGCGCCTTGCGGAAGTGCTTGGCGAAGCGGGCCTCGGTCGCGGCGAAGTCGGCGAACGTGACCGGCAGGTCCATGCGCTGCTCGGTGCCGCTCTCGTCGAGGTACTTCAGCTTGTAGGTCGGCCAGTCGGCGCTCATCGCCGGGTTGCCCGACAGGCTGACGCACTCGGCGAAAGTCGTGCCGGCGTCCGGGTCGTAGCGGAACAGCGGGTAGGCGCGGCTCTCGACGGCCAGCTTGCTCTGGTCGACGCTCTTGTCGTCGCCGACGCCGTGTTCCGGCGGGCAGACGGCGTAGACGTTGAACAGCGCCGGGCGGCGCGAGTTCAGGCCGTCGATGAAGCCGTCGAGCAGCTTGGTCGCGTGGGCGATCGTGCCCTGCATGACGAACGCCGTGCGGTGCGCCATGCCGATCAGGCTGATCTCCTTGCGCGGCTCGACCTTGCCGTGCCAGGCGCTGCCGTACGGCGCCATGTCCGACACCTGGCCGATGAAGCCCGAGGTGCAGGCCTGGCCGCCGGTGTTGGAATAGACCTGGGTGTCGACGACCAGCACCTTCACCGGCTTGCCCGACATCAGCAGGCGCGACAGGTTCTGGAAGCCGATGTCGTACATCGCGCCGTCGCCGCCGAGGCTGACGACCGGCGGGCACAGCTTCCATTCCTCGTCGCTGAACTGTTCCCAGTTGAAGCGCTTGAAGAAGTTGCCGTCACGCTCCTCGACGTACTTGCCGCCGAGTTCCATCTCGGCCATGCGCACGGCCTTGAAGCCCTCGGCCATCTTGGCCATGTGACCCTCGAACAGGCCCATCGCCACCGACGGCGAGTCCTGGAACAGGTGCGAGGTCCACGGGAACGGGTACGGGTGGTACGGGAAGCTCGAGCCCCACACCGAGGTGCAGCCGGTGGAGTTGACGATGCCCATCGTCGAGCGGCCGCGGCCCGTCGGGCCTTCGACATAGCGCCAGCGCAGGTCCTTCAGCTTCTCCAGCAGCTGCGCCACGCGGCGCACCCAGGCCGGGTCCAGCGGCTGCGAGGGCTTGCCGGCGGACAGGCTGTCGGCCAGCTTGGACAGCGTCAGGTCGTGCTGGGCGTTGGCCTCGACGGCGCGCAGCACGGCGCCGGTGTCGGAGACGTCCACCGACTCGGCCAGGCGGTTGCGCAGATGCTGCTGCAGGCCGTCGATCAGCGTGTCGAGCTTGGCGACGAAGGGCTTGACGCGGTGCTGCATCAGCGCCGCGACGGCGGCGGTGAAGAGGTGGATCGCGGTCTTCTCGCCGCAGCCCAGGCAGGCGCCGTCGCCGCAGTTCATCGAGTTGTAGACCGCCTTGTCGAACAGCAGCGTCTCCAGCGCGCCGCTCTTCTCGTCGATGTTCTCGACGCGGATGAACTCGCGGCTGGTCGTCGGCAGGTCGAGCCAGAAGTTCCAGTCGCGGCGCAGCGCCTCGACCGACTCCTCGGTCTGCGTGACCATCTTCAGCGCGCCGTCGTTGCAGACGTTGACGCACAGGCCGCAGGCCTTGCAGGTCAGCGGGTTGACGGTGATCGAGAACAGGCCGCCGCTGCCGGGGTTCTTCTTCTCGCGCACCTGCCAGTACGGCTTGGTGGCCGAGAACTTGAAGTCGCCGAGCTGGGCCTTCAGCAGCTCGAACTCGGCGGACATCTTCTCGCGGTCTTCCTCCGGCGCCTCGGCGACGGTGGCGGCGATCGCCTGGTCGATCAGCGGGCGCACGGCGACGCCGTCACCCTTGCCGATCAGGCCGCGCAGCTTCTTGTCGGCGGTGCGCACCGCACGGCGCAGGAAGCGCGTCGGCGTGCCGCCGCACTCGACGCGGTTGAGCGCCGTGGCGAAGACCTCGTCGGTCTTGTTGACGAGGCCCGGCATCGCGCTGTCCGGGCAGGCGGTGACGCACTTGCCGCAGGCGGTGCACTTGTCGGCGATCCACTCCGGGTGCTCGAAGCGGATGCCGGTCATGTCGCGGAAGATGCCGGTGGCCGCCGGCACCAGCGAAGCGCCGATGAACGGGTCGAGCAGGTTGTCGTTGCCCTTGCCGGTGGCGTAGAAGTGGCCGGTCTGCTCCCAGAAGCGGTGGATGTCGGCCACCGGGGGCAGCGCCTTGTCGTCGCCCTTGGGCGTGCGCAGCAGCGTGATCGGCAGCGCGGCGGCGGCGCGCGGCGCGGCGGCGGTGCCGACGGTCTTGTCGACGATCTCGCGGATCTCGTCGAAGCCGCGGCGCACGACGGTGACGTTGTTCTGCACGACGCGCGCGCCCTTGGAGCCGAACTTGGCCTCGAGCTGCTTCTCGATGGCGCGGAACAGCTCCTCCTCGCTCAGGCCGGCGTTCTCGCGCACCGAGGTGGCGGCGAAGAAAGCGCCCTGGAAGGCGTTGCCCTGCATGCGCAGCTGCAGGTCGGCGCTGCCGGCCTCCTCGCGGGCGATCTGGAAGGCGTCGAGGTAGAAGACGCGGATGCCGTGGTCGACGATGTGCTGCTGCGCCCAGCGCGGGAACGCGGCCCAGGTGGCGTCACCCAGGTTGCTCTGGATGATGAAGACGCCGCCCTTCTTCAGGCCGGCCAGCGGGTTGGAGTGGCCGAACACCGCCGGGTCGGGCGACAGCACGACGTCGACGTTGACGTACTCGCAGTTGACGCGGATGGTCTCCGGCGCCGCCGACAGGTAGTAGGTCGTCGGCTGGCCCTTCTTCTCGGAGCCGTACTTCGGGTTGGCCTTGATCTCGTAGTCCAGCAGCTCGAACAGCGTCATCGCCAGGTTCTTGCCGGTGGTCATCGCGCCCCAGCCGCCGATCGAGTGCATGCGCACCGTGATCGCGCCCTTGGGCATCAGGTTCGGGTTCTCGCTGCCGCGCACGACGACGTCGGCGGCCTTCGGGTAACCGGCCTTCACGGCCTGCTGGTGCAGCTCGTCCTTCGGGTTCAGCGGGTCGCGCTCGACGTCCACCGACAGGTAGAAGAACGGCTTCTTCGCGCCGCCCGGCAGCATGTTCTCGACGGCGCCGATCAGCGCCTCGGGCTGCAGGTCGCGCGAGCCCAGGCCGTAGCAGCCCGAGTACAGGCGCGGCATCTCCTGCGGCGTGATCGAGGCGTAGTTCTTGTGCGGCAGCGTGTCGGCGCCGGCCAGGCCGTTCTCCAGCGCCTTGGACAGCGACGCGCGCAGCTCGCGCACCAGCGGCAGGTCCTCGGCCAGCGGCTGGTCGGTGCGTTCGAGCACGACGACGCCCTTCTTGCCGCGCAGCGCCTGGCCCACCAGGTCGCCCGGGAACGGGCGGAACATCGTGATGTTCAGGACGCCCACCTTGAGCTTGCGCGTCTCGCGCAGGTAGTCGGCCACGGCCTCGGCCTGCACGACCATGCTGCCCATGCCGACGATGACGTACTCGGCGTCCTCCAGCTTCCAGCCGCCGACGCGGCCGTAGCGGCGGCCGGTCAGCGCGGCGTACTCGGCCATGCACTGCTCGGACAGCGACTCGATGGCGTCGAAGAAGTACGGCCGCTGCGCGGCCACGGCCTGCATGTAGGCGTCCTGGTTCTGCACCGAGCCCGACAGCAGCGGCACGTCGACGTCCCAGATCGCCGGCACGCGGCGGCGCTTCGGGCCGTAGACCATGGCCTGCGCCGGCGTCGGCGAGTCGATCAGGTCGTCGGGGCGGCCGAGGTACTCGGCGACCAGTTCCCGCTCGGGGATGCGCGCCGACTCGATCAGGTGGGTCGTCAGGAAGCCGTCCTGGCCGACGATGGCCGGGGTCAGCGACAGCTCGGCGAGCTTGCGCGCGATCAGGTTCAGGTCGGCGGCCTCGGTGGCGCTCTTGGCCATCACCTGGATGAAGCCGGTGTCGTCGATGCAGTGGTAGTCGTCGTGGCCGGCGTGCACGTTCAGGCTGGCCTTGGTGATCGCGCGGCAGCCCATGTTCAGCACGTAGGGCAGGCGCTTGCCGACCGTCGCGTACAGCGACTCGTGCATGAAGGCGATGCCCTGGCCCGACGAGAAGTTGGTCGCGCGCAGGCCGGTCATCGACATGCCGGCGGTGACGCCGGCGGCAGCGTGCTCGCTCTCGGGCTCGACGAAGATCAGCGGCCGGTCGGAGACGTTCAGGTGGCCGGCGGCGACTTCCTGCGCCCAGTACTCGCCCATCTGCGTCGACGGCGTGATCGGGTAGGCGCCGGCGGCGTCCGAGGCCTCGCGCTCGACCATGATGACGGCGGTGTTGCCGTCGACCGCGTCGCGCACGCCGGGGTACTTGACGGTTTGCGGCTCGCTGTCGCGGCGATGCTCGCCGGTCAGGTAGTCGATGACCTTCTTCAGCATTTGGGGTTCCTCGGGCGGATGTTGAAAACGGTGGTGGCGGAGCGCGGGACTACTGGCGCACCGGCAGCGCGTCGTGGCGCAGGATCTTCTTGGCGGCGTGGCCGCGCAGCGCGCGGCCACGGTCGTCGAACCAGACGATCGCGCCGGTCGGGCAGCGGTCGGTGAAGCGGCGCTCGGCCTGGTCGTTCCAGCCGTAGTCGATCTCCACCAGGTTGTTCTTCAGCGCCATCAGGCCTTCGGGCGCGTCGGCGACGCAGCGGCCGCAGGCGGTGCAGGCGACTTCGCAGGAGGCTTCGGCGACATCGCCCTCGGCGCGGTTGCGGCAGGCGATCCACAGCCGGCGGTCGGCGGGCTCGACCGAGAACAGGCCCTTGGGGCAGACCTCGACACAGTCGTTGCAGGCCGTGCACCTGTCGACGTCGACGACCGGCAGGCCGTGCAGGTCCAGCGTGATCGCGCCGTGTTTGCAGACCGTGACGCAGTCGCCCAGGCCCAGGCAGCCCCAGGCGCATTCCTTGCCGCCGCCGCTGACGACGGCCGCGGCGCGGCAGGTCTCCAGGCCGGCGTAATGGGCACGCATGCGCGCCACGTGCTTGCCGCCGGCGCAGGCCAGGCGGGCGACACGCTTCTCGACCTCGCCGGCGCCGACCCCCAGCAGCCGGGCGATCGCGCCGACCTGCTCGGGGGCGCTGACGGTGCAGCGCGCCGGCACCACCTCGCCGGAGACGACCTGCTCGGCGAAGTTGCGGCAGCCGGCCAGGCCGCAGGCGCCGCAGTTGGACTTGGGCAGCAGGTCCTCGACCTGGTCGATGCGCGGATCCTCCTGCACCGACAGGCGCCGGTTGGCGAACGCGAGCACGCCGGCCAGCACGACGCCCAGCGCCGCCATGAAGCCGCCCGCAATGCCGAAGACCCCTACCTGCTCCATCGAAACCTCTCCCGGACCGTCCTACTCATGCGCCCACAGCGCCCAGCCCGCTAGAGCGTCCGATGCCAGTGCGAAAGTCGAGCCGCGACCGGCGTGCAGCCGGGTGCGGGCGGGGCTACGCATGCAAAGCGTCGGCAACTCCTGACGCCGGTCGGCGGCGGGATGAAGCGTCGTTCACAGGGCAGCCAGAGATCGGTCTGACAGACCACTTCACTACGCCGGCGACCACGTTGACCGCCGAAACCCGGGCCGCACCGCGATGGCAGTTCGACCCTGAAACGAATTGGACCCGGCCACCCGGCAAGCCAGATTGACGAACGACAAACGACTTCATCTGGCGGGATACGCGACCCGGGGAAACCCCAAAATCGCAAGCGGAAAGCGCAAGAATCGACGGCCACCGCCCCGAATCGACGGCCTCCCTGCGCGTTGGCCGGCCCGGAACTCAGGCCAGGTGCTGCTGCAGCAGATAGATCGCGACGCCGGCGAAGTAGCCCAGCAGCGCCAGGCCGCTGATCTTGCGCATGTACCAGAAGAAGTCGATCTTCTCCATGCCCATCGCCGCCACGCCCGCGGCCGAGCCGATGACGAGGATGGAGCCACCGGTGCCGGCGCAATAGGCCATGAAGCCCCAGAGGAAGTGGTCCGGCGGGAAGTCGGCCAGGCTGTACATGCCCATCGACGCGGCCACCAGCGGCACGTTGTCGACCACCGCGCTGACCATGCCGATGACGATGACGATGAGGTCCTGGCGGCCGATCGTCGCGTCCAGCCATTGCGCCAGGCCGGCCAGCACGTGGGTGTGCTCAAGCGTCGCCACGCACAGCAGGATGCCGATGAAGAACACCAGCGAGCTCATGTCGATCTTGCTCAGCGCGTGCGCCAGCGTGAAGCGGACCTTGTAGTCGTCGTCCTTGTGGCGGTGCACCAGATCGCCGACGAGCCACAGGATGCCCAGCCCGAACAGGATGCCCATGAACGGCGGCAGGTGGGTCAGCGTCTTGAAGACCGGCACCGCGACCAGGATGCTCAGCCCGAGGAAGAACATCAGATTGCGCTCGAACGCGCTGGTGACGACGCCGTCGTCGTCCTCACGCTCGGTCGGCGCCAGCACCGGCTTGCCGCGCAGGGCGAAGGCCGTCACCGCCAGCGGCACCAGCAGGCTGGCGACCGACGGCAGGAAGACGTTCTTCATCACCTCCAGCGCGGTGATCTGGCCACCGATCCAAAGCATCGTCGTCGTCACGTCGCCGATCGGCGTCCAGGCGCCGCCGGCGTTGGCCGCGATGACGATGATGCCGGCGAAGAACAGCCGGTCCTCGCGTCGGGCGAGCAGCTTGCGCATCAGCGAGACCATGACGATCGTCGTCGTCAGGTTGTCCAGGATCGCGCTGAGGAAGAACGCGACGATGCCGACCAGCCACAGCAGCGACGGCAGCGTCTTCGTGCGGATGCGCTCGGTGATGACCTGGAAGCCGTTGTGCGCGTCGACGACCTCGACGATGGTCATCGCGCCCATCAGGAAGAAGACGATCTGCGCCGTGCCCATCAGCGACTCGCCAAGTTCGGCGCTGACACGCGGGTGGTCCGCCGTGGCCATGGCGTAGATCGTCCACAGCAGGCCGGCGCCGAGCAGCGCCGAGGCCGACTTGTTGATCTTGAGCGGATGTTCCAGGGCGATCGCCGCATAGGCGGCGACGAACACGAGCACGAGTGCTGTCGTCAGCATGTCATCGAACCGGGGGGATGAAGAGCAAGGCGAGGCCGCCGGGGCCTCGAACCGTGACACCGCGGGGCCGCGCGGAGATCGTTCCGAGCAGCGCCCTCACCCGACGCGCGGCCGCATCGGCCGCCGGGTGGACGGTCGCGCCGTGATGACAACACGATCCGTGGGGACATTGGACGCCTGGACGGGCTGCAGCCGATTGATCGGCCGCAAGCATTCCCACCATGTGACATTTTTGGGGCGTCGTGGCCCTTATCGGTGCGCCCCGGGATGGCGCCGCGCGCGGCGCATCTGCGCCAGCGGACGTTTGCCCTGCAGCTGGCGCTCGATGCCGTCGTTCAGCTCGGCGCGCAGCGCATGCACCTCCTCGACGTGGCCGTAGACGCCGGGGAAACGCAGGTCCAGCCACAGCCACAGCGTGCAGGCGCGCAGCGCCTGCTCGATGCGGTCGAGCCGGCTCCAGCCGTCGACCGTGTCCAGGAAGCTCGGCCGGCCGGCGCGGCCGCCCTTGGCGTGGCCGCGCGCCCAGTCCAGGTACTCCTGCACCGTGTCCTCGTTGCGCGAGTCCACCGGCGCCTGGGCGTAGACGAAACGCGCCGCCAGCGGCAGCGCGCCGGCGGCGTGGTCGAGCTGCTCGGCCAGCGCCAGCATCGCGTCGAGCTCGGCGACGGCGAAGTGGGCGTCGTCGAGCTTGAGCCGGTCGACGAAGACGCCCAGCACCTCGCGCAGCCGCGTGGCCTGCAGGCGCTCGGCGATGGTGCGCACGTGCCAGCCGTTGGGCGCCACCGGCGCCTTGAAGTGGCGCGGCGCCTTCGGCTGGCGGTGCAGCAGCTCCTTCAGCGTGCGCGCCGCGGTCGGCTCGGCGAGGTCGAGCACGCCGGCGAAACCTTCCTCGTGGAAGCCGAAACGCCCGGCGCGGCCGGCGATCTGGTGCACCTCCGACTCGTCGAGCAGGCGGTCGCCGACGCCGTCGAACTTGCTCAGCGTCGAGAACAGCACGCGCCGGATCGGCAGGTTCAGGCCCATGCCGATGGCGTCGGTGGCGACCAGGATCTGCGACTCGCCGCTGGCGAAACGTTCGGCCTCGCGCCGCCGCACCTCGGGCGGCAGCGCGCCGTAGATCACCGACACCGGCCGGCCGTTGGCGGCGATCGCGTCGCGCAGCGTCAGCACGTCGCGGCGGCTGAACGCGACGACGGCGTCGCCGGCCTGCAGCGCGTCCAGCGCCACCGGGCGCGGCAGCAGCTCGACGTGCTGCTTGCGCTCGAAGCGCCGCACCGTGCAGCGCTCGCCGCAGACGCCGAGCAGGATCTCGATCGCCGGCACCGCGTATTCGCTGCAGATGATGATCAGCTCGCTGGCCGGCACGGCGACGATGGCCTGGGTCCAGGCCCAGCCACGCGAGGCGTCGAAGATCATCTGAGCCTCGTCGACCACCGCCACCTCGACCGGGTTGTTGGTCGAGACCATCTCGATGGTGCTGGAGACGAAGTGCGCGCCTTCGGCGGGCACGTTCTCCTCGCCGGTCAGCAGCGAGCAGGCGACACCGCGCGCGACCATGCGGTCACGGCCTTCCAGCGCCAGCAGGCGCAGCGGCGCCAGATAGGCGCCGTCGCGCGCCTGGCACAGGCGCTCGAAGGCGGCGTGGGTCTTGCCGCTGTTGGGCGGGCCGACGTAGAGCGTGACCGTGCGCTGCTGCGCACGAGCCTTCGGGAAGGTGTCGGGATAGCCCTGGAAGGCCAGTTCGCTGGTCAGCCCCTGCAGCGTGTCGAGTTCGGTGACACGGTGCTCCCAGCGGTCCTGCACGCGCGTGCAGGCGGCCATCAGCTCGTCGGCCCCCTGCGGGCGCGCGCACTCGGCCGACAGCCGCGGCAGCAGCGACACGAGTTCACGCGGCGACAGTGCGTGGCTGCGCGCCACCAGCCGAGCCAGGTGCACGACGATGGCCTCGCGCTGCGGATGCGGCACGCCGTCGCCCAGCGCGGCCTGCAGCGCCGCGGCGTCGCCGTCGCGCCAGAAGGCCCAGATCGGCGTGTCGTCGACGCGCACCCGGAACGGCAGCACCACCGGGAACGGGGCCTCCTCGGGCACCGGGATCTCGACGGTGTCGTGCAGCAGCCGGGTGAAGGCGCCGGCGTGGCGCACCAGGCCCAGCGACTCCAGCGTCGCGGCGCGCGCGTGCATCAGCGCCCGCACGTCGGGGCCGGTGCCCACCGCGTCGAGGTGGGCCAGCGCCAGCGGCACCAGGCGCGGCTCGATCCAGCGGCTGGGCCGCGTGCCGGCGGCCTTCTGCAGCAGGATCAGCCCGAGCTTGTCGAGATGGGCCTCGAAACCGGGCGCGTGCGGCTCCAGGTACTCGGCGGGTTTGGTGACCTGCGGCAGCAGGTGCGCGGCGCGGCGCACGCGCTCGAAGTCTTCGGGAGAGACGCCGGCGGGCACGCGCGCCAGGTGGCGGGGCTCGGGCAGATGGGGCAGCGGGCGCGGCGTGTCGGTCGGGCGTGGAACGGTCATGGAACGGGATCGAGCGAAGCGCAGACTCTAACCGCCCGCGCCGGCGCCCTGCCCGCTCATCCCCAGAGCGCGCCCCTGC
This sequence comes from Rubrivivax benzoatilyticus JA2 = ATCC BAA-35, assembly GCF_000190375.1. Classification (GTDB taxonomy): domain Bacteria; phylum Pseudomonadota; class Gammaproteobacteria; order Burkholderiales; family Burkholderiaceae_C; genus Rubrivivax; species Rubrivivax benzoatilyticus. Next base: position 17,820 of record NZ_AEWG01000046.1, on the reverse strand, counting down.
GGTCGTCGACGCGGCGCGCCTTGTGCGTGGCGCGCGGCAGCGTCTCCGGCGCCAGCAGCCGGACCTCGGCCGAGACGCCGCTGGCGCTCTTCAGCGCATGGGCGAAGCGCCCGGCCAGGCCCGGCGCGTCGCCGGCGAGACCCGGCGCGGTCTCGACTTCCACCGTCAGCCGGTCCAGGTGCTGCACACGTTCGACGACCAGGCGGTACTCGCCGTTGAACTCGGCGAAACGCCGCACGACGGCCTCGACGTCGCTGGGGAACAGGTTGACGCCCTTGACGATCAGCATGTCGTCGAGCCGGCCGTGCACGCCCAGCAGGCGCGCGCTGGTGCGGCCGCAGCGGCAGGGTTCGGTGGTGAACGAGACGATGTCGCCGGTGCGAAAGCGGATCATCGGCCGGGCGCGCTTGGTGAGCGTGGTCAGCACCAGCTCGCCGCGTTCGCCCTCGTGCACCGGCTCGCCGGCCGCGTCGAGCACCTCCCAGTGGATGTGGTCCTCAGCCCAGTGCAGCCCGTCCTGCCGCTCGCACATGCCGGCGCAGGAGCCGAAGATGTCCGACAGGCCGTAGTAGTCGTAGACCTTGGCGCCCCACAGCGCCTCGATGCGCTGGCGCGTCTGCGGGATCGAGCCGCCGGGCTCGCCGGCGACGAAGAGCCGCCGCACCTGCAGGTCGCGGCGCGGGTCCAGGCCCTGCTTCAGCGCCGTCTCGCCGAGATACCAGGCGTAGGACGGCGTCGTCCACAGCGCCGTCAGGCGGAACTGCTGCGCGATCTGCAGCAGGCGTTCGGACGGCAGCGTGCCGGCGTGCACGCTCAAGGCGCCCAGGCGCTGCGCGCCGAGCACGCAAGGCCCGCCGACGAACAGCGACAGGTTCAGCGCGTGGCCGTAGCGGTCGTCGGGCCGCAGCCCGGAGGACCAGAACTGGCGCGCCTCGTAATCGATCCAGTCGTCGAAGTCCTCGGCGGTGAACGGCGAGGCGGTCGGCACGCCGGTCGAGCCGCTGGAGGCGCAGACGTAGACCACGTCGCGCTCGGGCACGGCGAGGATGTCGCCCAGCGGCGGCACCGCCAGTTGGCGGTCGCGCAGCGTGCGTTTGTCCAGCGTCGGGAAACGCCGCAGGTCGTCCAGCGTGCGCAGGTCCTCGGGGCCCACGCCAGCGGCGGCGAAGGCGGCGCGGTAATACGGCGAGCCCTCGGCGGCGTGGCGCAGGTGGCGGCGCAGGCGGTCGAGCTTCAGCGCGTCCCAGTCGGCACGCGACTGGGTCTCCAGTGCCGGCGCCCAGAAGCGGCGCGCGCTGCCGATCTCGGCCAGCACGGCACTCATGCAAGTCTCGCCACGGCCCGCGGCGCCGTCACGCGCCCGGCCAGCAGTTCGTCCAGCAGCGGCAGCGTCGGCGCGCCGGCGCCGGTGGGCAACGCCTCCCAGCCCTGGGCGCGCGAGAAGAAACGCAGCGCCTCGAAGTCGGCCAGGCGGCCGCCGTCGAAGCGGTGGGCCAGCCCCGCCGGCACGGCGATCCAGTCGCCGGCGCTGCACAGCACGGCCAGTCCGCCCGCCGGCAGGCGCACGTGGAACAGGCCGCGGCCGTTGACGAACACACGCAGCTCCAGGTCGGCGTGCGTGTGCTCCTCGAGGAAACGCGTGCGCTGCGCCGGCCAGGCCGGGTCGCCCGGACGCACGGTGACGCGGTCCTCGTGCACGATGCCGTAGTGCCGGCGCAGCGCATCCAGCGCCGCGTGGTGGCCCGAATCGGCGTCGGGCTCGATCTCCACGCGCCCGGCGTCCACCCCCAGCCGCGCCAGCAGCGCCACGCTGGCGGCCGTGCCGCGGGCGTGCTGCGTCACGACGCCGTCTTCATCAAACTGCCAGACCTGCATCGCTCGCCCCTCACTGCAGGAAGGACGGGCGGGCATAACCGGCGAAGTTCTTGTCCAGCACCTGCTTGAAATACGGCGTCTTGAAGGCCTCGGCGATGTCGTGCGCCCAGGGTGTGGCGGCGTCGGCGCGCTTGACCGCGGCGACGAGCAGGTAGTAGTCGGGCGTCTTTTCCAGCGCCACCGCTTCGGTCAGCTTCAGCCCCGAGGAGATCGCGAAGTTGCCGTTGATGACGGCGAAGTCGGTGTCGTCCAGCGCGCGCGGCAGCTGCGCGGCCTCCAGCGGCACGAGCTGGATCTTCTTCGGGTTGGCGACGATGTCCTTCTCGGTGACGCGCAGCGGGTCGACGCCGGGCTTGACCGTCAGCAGCTTGTGCTGCTCCAGGAAGACCAGCGAGCGCGCGAGGTTGGTCGGGTCGTTGGGCAGCGCGATGCGCGCGCCTTCGCGCACGTCGGCCACGGTCTTGAACTTGCGCGAGTACAGGCCCAGCGGCGCGATCGGGCCCTGCACGATGTCGACGATGTCGAGCTTCTGGTCGGCGGCGAACTTCTTCAGGTAGATGATGTGCTGGAAGAAGTTGGCGTCGAGCGCGCCGTCGGCCAGCGCCTTGTTCGGCTGCACGTAGTCGTTGAACTCGACGAGCTTCACCTTGTAGCCCTTCTGCTCGAGCTGCGGCTTGATGCCGAGCTTCAGCACGTCGAGGTTGGAGCCGGCGGTGGCGCCGATGACGAGCTCCTTCTTCTGCTGCGCCTGGGCCTGGGAGGCGAGCGTCGCGGCGCCGAGGACGGCGGCCAGGGCGACGGCGGTGGACAGCAGCGAACGGCGCGAGAACGACATGGGACGGGTTCCTTGTGATCGGAGAGGACGGGGAAGTCAGCGTTTGTCCAGGCGGCGCGCGAGCGCGTTGCCGCCGAACTGGATGAGCTGCACGAGCACGACGAGGATCGCGACGGTGAACACCATCACGTCGGTCTGGAAGCGGTAGTAGCCGTAGCGGATCGCGAGGTCGCCGATGCCGCCGCCGCCGACGACGCCGGCCACCGCCGAGTACGACAGGAAGCTGATCGCCAGCACCGTCAGCGCCAGCACCAGCCCCGAACGCGCCTCGACGACGAGCACACGCCAGACGATCTGCAGCTCCGAGGCGCCCATCGCGTGCGCCGCCTCGACCACGCCGCGCGGCACCTCGCGCAGCGTCTGCTCGACGAGGCGGGCGAAGTACGGGATCGCCGCGAAGGACAGCGGCACCGCCGCCGCCAGCGGCCCGATCGAGGTGCCGGCGATGACGCGTGTCACCGGCACCAGCGCCACCAGCAGGATGATGAACGGGAAGGAGCGCACCAGGTTCACGACCCAGCTGACGACGCCGTAGACCGGCGCCGAGGCCAGCGGCTGGCCCGGGCCGAGCAGGAACAGCCAGACGCCCAGCGGGCCGCCGACGATCAGCGCCGAGCCCAGGCCGATGGCCAGCATCAGCGCGGTCTGGCCGACCGCCGTCCAGAGTTCGGGCAGCAGCGCGACGATGTTCTCAGGCATGGGCGGGCTCCGGTTCTTCGGCCACGGCCTCGTCGCCTTCGGCATCGAGTTCGGGCGGGTGGTCGACCAGACGCTGCAGCGCCCGGCCCAGCGAGGTGCGGCGGCGCACGCCGTGTTCGGACAGCGCGAACTGCTCGGCGACCGCACCGCGTTCGACGACCGCGACGTGGCGGCACAGCGAGCGCACGACCTCCAGCTCGTGGGTGACGATGACGATCGTCACGCCCAGCCGGGCGTTGATGTCGGCCAGCGTGCGCAGCACCTGGCGCGTGGTGTCGGCGTCCAGCGCCGAGGTCGGCTCGTCGCACAGCAGCACCGACGGATGCGGCGCCAGCGCACGCGCGATCGCCACCCGCTGCTTCTGGCCGCCGGACAGCTGCGCCGGGTGGCTGTCGCGCTTGTCGGTCAGGCCGACGATGGCCAGGCACTCGGCGACGCGTTCGGCGACTTCGGCACGCGAGCGCCGGCCGTGCAGGCGCAGCGGGAAGGCGACGTTGTCGAAGACGGTCGCGTTCTGCAGCAGGTTGAACTGCTGGAAGATCATGCCGATGGACTGGCGCGCCAGGCGCAGCTCGCGCTTGCCGAGCTCGGTCAGCACGCGGCCGTCGACCTCGACGCGGCCGCGGTCGGGCGTCTCCAGCAGGTTGATCAGGCGCAGCAGCGTCGACTTGCCGGCGCCGCTGGCGCCGACGATGCCGAAGACGTCGCCGCGGCGCACCTGCAGCGAGACCTCGTGCACGGCGTCGAAGACCTCGCCGCCGGGCAGGCGGAAACGTTTGCTGAGGCCGTCGAGCCGGATCAGCGGCGGTGCGGCGGGAAGTTCCTGGACGGGCATGGAGACGGCGGAAGGAAAAACGTCTCATGAGTTTCTCCAGCGGTCCCGGCGCCTGGAACGAAGGAAACCGAGTTTGGTTCTTCGCCCTCCGGGAAAACCACGGCCGCCGCGGTAGGCCGCTACTACCGTGCGCCATCGGCTCGTGGCGAAGATGAAGCCCATCCCAACGAACCCAGGAGACCCGGGCGATGAGCAAGATCCTGATGCTGTGCGGCGACTTCGGCGAGGACTACGAGGTCATGGTGCCGTTCCAGGCGCTGCAGGCCGTGGGCCACACGGTGCACGCGGTGGCGCCCGACAAGAAACGCGGCGAGTACGTGATGACCGCGATCCACGACTTCGAGGGCCAGCAGACCTACAGCGAGAAGCCCGGCCACCGCTTCACGCTCAACGCCGCCTTCGCCGAGGTCGACCCGGCGGCGTACGACGCGCTGGTGATCCCCGGCGGCCGCGCGCCCGAGTACCTGCGCATGAACTCGCGTGTCGTCGAGATCACGCGCCACTTCCTCGCGGCCGACAAGCCGGTGGCCTCGATCTGCCACGGCGCGCAGCTGCTGGCCGCCACCGGGCTGATCAAGGGCCGGCGTGTCAGCGCCTACCCGGCCTGCCAGGTCGAGGTGGAGCTGGCCGGCGCCGAGTACATGGGCATCGCGATCGACGGCGCGGTCACCGACGGCAAGCTCGTCACCGCCCCGGCCTGGCCGGCGCACCCCGCCTGGATCGGTCAGTTCCTGGCCGTGCTGGGCACGCGCATCAGCCTGTAGCATCGTCCTGCAACGCCCAGGGAGACGCCCATGTGCCGGATCTTCGTCAGCGCCGACCCCGCCAGCTACGAGAGCCGCACGCGCTCGGTGCGGCTGCACGGCGTCGTCACCAGCGTGCGGCTGGAGAACCTGCACTGGGCGGTGCTCGAGGAGATCGCCGCGCGCGACGGCCTGAGCGTCGCCCAGCTGATCGAGACGCTGTACGACGAACTGGTGGCCGAACGCGGCGCGGTCGGCAACTTCGCGTCCTTCCTGCGCGTCTGCGCGCTGCGCTACGAGAACCTGATCGCCCAGGGCCTGATCCCGCGCGACGCCTCGGTGCCGATCCGCTCGCTGGACGCCGAGCGAGTGCTCGGCGCACAGCCGCGGCCGGTGGCCGCCTGGCGCGGGCAGCGCTCGCTGAGCTGAGCAAGGCGGGCGCGACAATCCGGCGCCCGCCGCTTGCCCCGCCCGATGCCCACGCTCGCCCAGCTGCTCGCCTTCCTCGCCGCCGCCGTGCTGATCACGGCCACGCCCGGCCCCGACAACCTGATGGTGCTGAGCACCGGCATGTCGCGCGGGCGGCGGCGCGGCATCGCCTTCGGGCTGGGCTGCGCGCTCGGCTGCCTGAGCCACACGGCGCTGGCCGTGCTGGGCGTCAGCGCCCTGGTCGCGGCCTCGCCGGTCGCCTTCACGGCGCTGAAGTGGATCGGCGGCGGCTACCTCGTCTGGTTGGGGCTGCGTGCGCTGCGCAGCCGCGGCGGTGCGCTGTCGGGCGCCACCGGCGCTGGCGACGAGAGCGCGGGCACGCTGTTCCGCCGCGGCCTGCTGGCCAACGCGGTGAACCCCAAGGTCGTGCTGTTCTTCCTGTCCTTCCTGCCGCAGTTCGTCGTGCCGGAACAGGGGCCGGTGGCGCTGCAGCTCGGTGTGCTGGGTCTCGTGTTCACCGCCCAGGCGGCGCTGATCTTCGCGCTGCTCGGCGCCTTCGCCGGCAGCATCGGCGCCTGGCTGAACCGCCGCCCCGGCGCCGGCGCCTGGCTGGACCGTGTGGCCGGCGTCGTCTTCATCGGACTGGGGCTGCGCATCATCACCAGCCGCTGAGACGCGGCCTCAGCAGCAGCGCGACTTGCAGCCGCATCCGGCGGCGGCAGCCGGCTCGGCCGTCGGCGCTTGCGCCGTCAGCGGCTTGGTGGCGCGCACGAAACCGCTGGCGAACAGGCCGTCGACCTGGCGCGCCAGCGCCTGGGCGTCGGCCACCTGGCCCGACAGCAGCGTCAGCGCGTCCTCGGCGCCGTAGACACGCGTGACCTCGATCGCCGCGTGCTCGAAACCGGCCGCGCGCAGCCGCGCGAGGTAGTCGCTGTCGCGCAGCGCGCCGGCCACGCAGCCGGCCCACAGCGTGCGGTCGGCCCGGATCGCCGCCGGCACCTCGCCGCGCACGACGATGTCGCTGACGGCGAAACGCCCGCCCGGCTTGAGCACGCGGAAGGCCTCGCGCAGCACGCGGTCCTTGTCGGCCGACAGGTTGATGACGCAGTTGGAGATGATCACGTCCACCGTGTCGTCGGGCAGCGGGATGTTCTCGATCTCGCCGCGCAGGAAGAAGACGTTGCGCAGCCCGCTCTTGCTCTTGTTCTGCTCGGCCAGCGCGAGCATCTCGCGCGTCATGTCCAGGCCGAAGGCCATGCCGGTCGGGCCGACACGGCGCGCCGACAGCAGCACGTCGATGCCTCCGCCCGAACCCAGGTCGAGCACCGTCTCGCCGGCGTGCAACTCGGCCAGCGCGGTCGGGTTGCCGCAGCCCAGCGAGGCCAGCACCGCGGTGTCGGGCAGCTCGCCGGTCTGCACGCTGTCGTACAGGCCCGAGGAGATCGGGTCGGCGGCCGCGCTGGCAATGCCGCAGCAGGGGTTGGCCTCGCCTTGCGCCACGCGCGTGGCGGCGTCGCCGTAGTGGCGGCGCACGAAATCCTTGACGTCGGTTTCGCTGTTCATCGTTCTTCCTTCACCCGGACACGCCGTTGTCACGGCCATACATCTATACTTCCACAACTTTAGAAATATAGGAAGCACCGATGTCAGAACACGACGCAGGCGCCACCACCACGATGAACGAGAAGGACGCCGTCGCCGCGCTGGCGGCGCTGGCCCAGGAAGCGCGGCTGCGCATCTTCCGCGCGCTGGTCGGCGCGGCGCCGGTCGGCATGACGCCATCGGCGCTGTCGGCGATGCTCGACATCCCGTCGTCGACGCTGTCCTTCCACCTGAAAGAGCTGATCCACGCCGGGCTCGTCAGCGCCGAGCGCGACGGCCGCAGCCTGATCTACCGCCCCGAGATGGCGCGCATGGACACGCTGCTGGGCTACCTCACCGACCACTGCTGCCAGGCCAGCGGCTGCACGCCGCGCACCACGCGCCGCGGCGCGCGCTGCTGAGCGGCGGCTTCTTTACGAGGCACCCGATGGAACCGACGACCTACAACGTCCTGTTCGTCTGCACCGGCAACTCGGCGCGTTCGATCCTCGCCGAGGCGCTGATGAACCGGCTCGGCGAAGGGCGCTTTCGCGCCTTCTCCGCCGGCAGCCATCCCAAGGGCAAGCTGCACCCGCTGACGCTGAAGACACTCGCCGCGCAGGGCCTGCCGGTCGACGGCTGTCGCAGCAAGAGCTGGGAGGAGTTCGCACGCCTCGGTTCGCCCGAGCTGCACTTCGTCTTCACCGTCTGCGACCAGGCCGCCGGCGAGGTCTGCCCGGTCTGGCCGGGCCAGCCGGTCACGGCGCACTGGGGCATGCCGGACCCGGCCGCCGCGCCCGAGGCACAGCGTGAACAGGCCTTCGTCGACACCTTCGTCACGATGAAGCGGCGCATCCAGCTGATGCTGGCGCTGCCGCTGGCCAGCCTGGACCGCGTCGCGCTGAAGGCGCGCGTCGCCGACATCGGAAAGCACTGACATGACCGTCCACGTCCTGATCCTCTGCACCCACAACTCGGCGCGCAGCGTGCTCGCCGAGGGCATGCTGAACCACCTCGCGGCCCGGCTCGGCGCCGACGTGCAGGCCCACAGCGCCGGCAGCGCGCCCAGCGGGCGCATCAATCCGTTCGCGCTGGAAGCGCTGGCCAACGCCGGCATCAACACCTCAGCGTTCCGCAGCAAGAGCTGGGACGAGTTCAGCGCCGACGGCGCGCCGCCGCTGGACATCGTCATCACCGTCTGCGACAGCGCCGCGGCCGAGGCCTGCCCGGTCTTCTTCGGCGCCCGCGGCCAGCCGGTCAAGGTGCACTGGGGCTACCCCGACCCGTCGAACGCCGATGGCGGCGACGAAGGCAAACGCCGGGCTTTCGAGCTGACGCGCCAGGCGATCGGCTACCGCATGCTGCAGCTGCTGCTGGCGCTGCCGGTGGCGGGCGGCGACCGCGCCTCGCTGCAGGCCGCACTCGCCGAGATCGGCCGGAGCTGACGCGATGACCACCGCCACCTTGCCCGCCCCCGCGCCGATGAGCCTGTTCGAGCGCTGGCTGACGCTCTGGGTCGCGCTGTGCATCGCCGCCGGCATCGCGTTGGGGCAGTTGTTCCCGGGGCCGTTCCAGGCCATCGGCCGGCTCGAGTTCGCCCGCGTCAACCTGCCGGTCGGGCTGCTGATCTGGGTGATGATCATCCCGATGCTGCTGAAGGTCGACTTCGGCGCGCTGCACCAGGTGCGCCGGCACTGGCGCGGCATCGGCGTCACGCTGTTCGTCAACTGGGCCGTCAAGCCCTTCTCGATGGCGCTGCTGGCCTGGATCTTCATCCGCCAGGTCTTCGCGCCCTGGCTGCCGGCAGAGCAGCTCGACAGTTATGTCGCCGGCCTGATCCTGCTCGCCGCGGCACCGTGCACGGCGATGGTCTTCGTCTGGAGCCGGCTGACCAACGGCGACCCGCTGTTCACGCTGAGCCAGGTGGCGCTGAACGACACGATCATGGTCTTCGCCTTCGCGCCCATCGTCGCGCTGCTGCTGGGGCTGTCGGCGATCACCGTGCCCTGGGACACGCTGCTGACCTCGGTCGTGCTCTACATCGTGATCCCGGTGGCGCTGGCGCAGGCCTGGCGCCGCGCGCTGCTGCGCCGCGGCCCGCAGGCGCTGGACGCGACGCTCGCCCGCATCGGCCCGTGGTCGATCACGGCGCTGCTGGCGACGCTGGTGCTGCTCTTCGCCTTCCAGGGCGAGGCCATCCTGGCGCAGCCGGCGGTGATCGCGATGCTGGCGGTGCCGATCCTGATCCAGGTGTTCTTCAACTCGGGACTCGCCTACTGGCTGAACCGCCGCGCCGGCGAGAGCCACGCGGTGGCCTGCCCTTCGGCGCTGATCGGCGCCAGCAACTTCTTCGAGCTGGCGGTGGCCGCGGCGATCAGCCTGTTCGGCTTCCAGTCGGGCGCGGCGCTGGCCACCGTCGTCGGCGTGCTGATCGAGGTGCCGGTGATGCTGCTGGTGGTGCGCTGGGTCAACCGCAGCAAGCCCTGGTACGAAGCCGGGCTGCGGCGCGGCTGACTCAGCGCGCCTCGATCGCCTCGGGCGGGGTGTAGGCGCGCCGCGCCGCGTGCACGTCCTGGTGGTGCGCCTTGGCCCAGTCCAGCAGGCCGTGCATCGGCTGCAGGAACGAGGTGCCGAGCGCGGTCAGCGCGTAGTCGACCCGCGGCGGCACCGTCGGGTAGACGGTGCGGCTGACCAGGCCGTCCTGCTCCAGCCGGCGCAGCGTCTGCGCCAGCATGCGCTGCGAGATGTCGGCGATGCGCGACTTCAGCACCGAGAAGCGCAGCGTTCCGCCCTCCTCCAGCGTGAACAGCACCAGCATGCTCCAGCGGTCGCCCAGACGTTCCAGCACGTCGCGGATCGGGCAGCGGTCGGCATCGGGATCCTTGGACTTGTGAAGCGACATCGAGAACTCCGCGGGGCTGGGGTCGGTAACACCGAGGTCACCAAGTGACCTTCGGCTCCCTTCTTGTGGAGCCGGCGCCCGATGATGGATCATTTCGGCACCAACACGCAAGTTGAGAGTTGGTTCCTTTTAAATACTTTTGATCCGGGTGTCCCGCCCGCCTTCAACGGAGTCTCCTATGTCCAAGCTTCTCGTCACCGGCGCCTCGGGCCACTTCGGCCAACGTGTGCTGCAGCACCTGCTCGACACGCTGCAGGTCGAACCGGCGCGCATCGTCGCCGCCTCGCGCCAGCCCGAACGCCTGGCCGCCTTCGCCGCGCGCGGCGTGGCCACGCGCCGCGCCGACTTCGACGACGCCGCGTCGCTGGCGGGCGCCTTCGCCGGCATCGCCCGCGCGCTGATCGTCAGCACCGACGCGCTGGACCGCCCCGGCAAGCGCCTGGAGCAGCACCGCGCCGCCGTTGCCGCCGCCGAACAGGCCGGCGTCGCCCACCTCGTCTACACCTCGATGCCCGGGCCGCACGACTCGCTGATCACCTTCGCACCCGACCACGCCGGCACCGAAGACGCCCTGGCCGCCAGCCGCGTGCCGGGCTGGACCATCCTGCGCAACCACTGGTACTTCGACAACCTGTTCCATTCGCTGCCGGCGGTGCTGGCCAACGGCGGCCAGTGGTTCAGCGCGGCGGGTGACGGCAAGGTCGCCAACCTCTCGCGCGACGACCTGGCGCTGGCCGCGGCCACCGCGCTGGCCGGCAGCCACCAGGGCCGCGAGGTCTACACGCTGAGCGGCGAGGAAGCGCTGACGACCGCCGAGCAGGCCGAACGCGTCGGGCGTGCGATCGGCCGGCCGCTGACGGTGGTGCCGGTGGCGGTGGCCGACCTGGAGCGCGGCATGGTCGCTGCCGGCCTGCCCGAGCCGGTGGCGCGGGCCTACGCCTCGTTCGACGCCAACACCGCCGCCGGCCACGTCGGCACGGTGACCGGCGACTTCCGCCGCCTCGTCGGCCGCGCGCCGCAGAGCTTCGACGCCTGGCTGGCCGAAAACGCCGCGGCACTGCGCGGCTGAGCCCGCGCCACGCCGGCTAGCATCGTCGTCCCGAACCCGACGGAGACGAACGATGGCTGAAGACTCGCTGCGCGTGGCGGTGATGGGCGCCGGCGCCGTGGGCTGCTACTTCGGCGGCATGCTGGCGCGCGCCGGCCACGAGGTGGTGCTGATCGGCCGCCCGGCGCACGTGCAGGCGATCGGGGCCGAGGGCCTGCGGCTGCAGACGCGCGCCTTCGACGAACGTGTGCAGGTCGCCGCCAGCGCCGACGTCGCCGCGGTGGCCGGCGCCTCGCTGGTGCTGTTCTGCGTGAAGTCCACCGACACCGAGGCCGCGGCCGCGTCGATGCGGCCGCACCTGGCGCCCGGCACGCTGGTGCTGAGCCTGCAGAACGGCGTCGACAACGCCGAGCGCCTGCGCACGCTGCTGCCGCAGCCGGTACGTGCCGCGGTGGTCTACGTCGCCACCGAGATGGCCGGCCCGGGCCACGTGCTGCACCACGGCCGCGGCGAGCTGCTGGTCGAGCCCGGCCGCGGCGGCGACGCCTGGGCCGAAGCCTTCCGCGCCGCCGGCGTGCCGGTGCAGGTGTCGGACGACGCGCGCCAGGCGCTGTGGGTCAAGCTGATCCTGAACTGCGCCTACAACGCGCTGTCGGCGATCGGCCAGGCGCCCTACGGCCGGCTGGTCGCCACCGACGGCGTGCCCGAGCTGATGCGCGAGGTGGTGCGCGAGTGCGTCGCCGTCGCCGCCGCCGACGGCGTCGAGATCCCGGCCGACATCGAGGCCACGGTGTTCGCGCTGGCGCCGTCGATGCCGGGGCAGCGCTCGTCGACGGCGCAGGACCTGGCGCGCGGCAAACACACCGAGATCGAGCACCTGAACGGCTACGTCGTGCGCTGCGGCCAGCGCCACGGCATCGCGACGCCGATGAACGCCACGCTGCGCACGCTGGTGCGGCTGATCGAGAGCGGGCGCACGCCGGCCGCTTCTTGACGCCTTCTTGATGCCGCCGCCCGCAGTCTTGCGACCGTCTTGACGGCCGCTGCGGGAGCATCCCTCCGACATTGAACGGAGGGGTCCATGGACCTGTTGTACCTCGTGACCGGGGCCGCGCTGTGGGCGCTGGCCTGGGCGCTGGCGCGCGGCTGCGCGCGACTCGAACGACTCCGGGGGCGGGCATGAACGCCTGGCTCTGTGCTGCGGCGGCACTGGCCGCCGGGCTGCTCGTCTACCTCGTCGCCGCGCTGCTGCGGCCGGAGGACTTCTCGTGAGCGGCGCCTGGTTGCAACTGGCCGTCTTCCTGCTCGTGCTGTTCGCCGCGGCCTGGCCGCTGGGGCGGGCGATCGAGGCGGTGATGGACGGCCGCTTCGCCCTCGGCCGGCGCGTCGAGGCGCCGCTGTTCCGCCTGGCCGGCGTCGACCCCGCCGAGGACCAGCCCTGGACGCGTTACGCGCTCGGGCTGCTGGTCTTCAACGGCCTGGGGCTGCTGGCCGTCTACGCGCTGCAGCGCCTGCAGCCGATGCTGCCGCTGAACCCGCAGGACTGGCCGGCGGTCGCGCCCGACTCGGCGCTGAACACCGCGGTGAGCTTCGTCACCAACACCAACTGGCAGGGTTACGGCGGCGAGACGACGATGAGCCGGCTGACCCAGATGCTGGGCCTGGCGGTGCAGAACTTCCTGTCGGCGGCCACCGGCATCGCCGTCGCGGTGGCGCTGGCGCGCGGCTTCGCGCGCCGCACGGCCAGCGGCATCGGCAACGTCTGGGCCGACCTGACGCGTGCGACGCTGTGGATCCTGCTGCCGCTGTCGCTGCTGGCGGCGCTGTTCTTCGTCTCGCAGGGCGTGGTGCAGACCTTCGCCGCCGACACCACGCTTGTCACCGCCGAGGGCCGGCAGCAGACGCTGGCGCTGGGCCCGGTGGCCTCGCAGCTGGCGATCAAGCTGCTGGGCACCAACGGCGGCGGCTACTTCAACGCCAACTCGGCGCACCCGTTCGAGAACCCGACGGCGCTGGCCAACGCGGTGCAGATGCTGGCCATCCTGCTGATCCCGGCGGCGCTGTGCTTCAGCTTCGGGCGCATCGTCGGCGACGCGCGCCAGGGCTGGGCGCTGCTCGGCGCGATGACGCTGCTCTTCGTCGTCGCCGTCGTCGCCGTGACCCAGGCCGAATACGCCGGCAACCCGCTGCTGCCGCCGCTGGGCGTGGACACCCTGCCCTCGGCGCTCCAGGCCGGCGGCAGCATGGAAGGCAAGGAAGTGCGCTTCGGCCTGGACGCCAGCGCGCTGTTCGCCGCGGTGACCACCGCCGCCAGCTGCGGCGCGGTCAACACGATGCACGACAGCCTGACGCCGCTGGGCGGCGCCGTGCCGCTGGTGCTGATGCAGCTCGGCGAGGTCGTCTTCGGCGGCGTCGGCTCGGGGCTGTACGGGATGCTGGTCTTCGCGCTGCTGGCGGTGTTCATCGCCGGGCTGATGATCGGCCGCACGCCCGAGTACCTGGGCAAGAAGATCGAGGCCCACGAGATGAAGCTGGTCTCGATCGCGATCCTGGTGACGCCGCTGCTGGTGCTCGGCGGCACCGCGCTGGCGGTCAGCGTCGAGCCCGGCCGCGCCGGCATCCTGAACCCCGGCGCGCACGGCTTCAGCGAGGTGCTGTACGCGCTGACGTCCGCCGCCAACAACAACGGCAGCGCCTTCGCCGGGCTGTCGGCCAACACGCCCTTCTACAACCTGATGCTGGCCGTGGCGATGTGGCTGGGCCGCTTCGGCGTGATCGTGCCGGTGCTGGCGCTGGCCGGCGCGCTGGCGGCCAAGCCGCGGCTGGCCGTCACGCGCGGCACGCTGCCGACGCACGGCGCGCTGTTCGTCGCGCTGCTGGTCGGCATCGTGCTGCTGGTCGGCCTGCTGAACTACGTGCCCGCGCTGGCGCTCGGCCCGGTGGCCGAGCACCTGGCGCTGTGGGCGCGATGAGGAATCCGATGTCCCGCACCTCCCTGCCCCTGTTCGACCCGGCGCTGCTGCGCCCGGCGCTGGTCGACGCGCTGCGCAAGCTCGACCCGCGGGCCCAATGGCGCAACCCGGTGATGGCCGTGGTCTACGTCGGCAGCGCCTTCACCACCGCGCTGGCCGCCGCGCGGCCCAGCCTGTTCGCCGTCGGCGTCGCCGCCTGGCTGTGGTTCACCGTGCTCTTCGCCAACCTCGCCGAGGCCCTGGCCGAAGGCCGCAGCAAGGCCCAGGCGGCGGCGCTGCGCGGCCTGAAGAAGAAGACCTGGGCCAAGAAGCTGGAGCCCGGCAGCGCGCGCCACGAACGCAGCGCGATGCAATGGCACCCGGTCGAGGCCGAGACGCTGCGCAAGGGCGACGTCGTGCTCGTCGAGGCCGGCGACACGATGCCCGCCGACGGCGAGGTCGTCGACGGCGTCGCCTCGGTCGACGAGAGCGCGATCACCGGCGAGTCGGCACCCGTCATACGCGAGTCCGGCGGCGACTTCTCGGCCGTCACCGGCGGCACCCGCGTGCTGTCGGACTGGATCGTCGTGCGGGTCAGCGCCGACCCGGGCGAGACCTTCGTCGACCGCATGATCGCGATGGTCGAGAACGCGCGCCGCGGCAAGACGCCCAACGAGATCGCGCTGACCATCCTGCTGGTCGCGCTGACCATCGTCTTCCTCGGCGTCGTCGCGACGCTGCTGCCGTTCTCGCGTTTCGCCGTCGACGCTGCCGGCGCCGGCGAGCCGGTCGACCTGGTGATGCTGGTGGCGCTGCTGGTGTGCCTGATCCCGACGACGATCGCCGGGCTGCTGTCGGCGATCGGCGTCGCCGGCATGAGCCGGCTGCTGCGCGCCAACGTCATCGCCACCTCGGGCCGCGCGGTCGAGGCCGCCGGCGACGTCGACGTGCTGCTGCTCGACAAGACCGGCACGATCACGCTGGGCAACCGCCAGGCCGCGGCCTTCCTGCCGGCGGCCGGCGTCGGCGAGGCCGAGCTGGCCGACGCGGCGCAGCTCGCGTCGCTGGCCGACACCACGCCCGAAGGCCGCAGCATCGTCGTGCTCGCCAAGCGCCACGGCCTGCGCGAACGCGAGCTGGCGGCGCTCGACGCGGTCTTCGTGCCGTTCTCGGCGCAGACGCGCATGAGCGGCGTCGACCTGCCGGCCGGGCGCACGCTGCGCAAGGGCGCCGCCGACGCGCTGGCGCGCCATGTGCGCTCGCTGGGCGGCGAGTTCCCGGCCGGGCTGCAGCAGCTCGTCGACGAGGTCGCGCGCCGCGGCAGCACGCCGCTGGTGGTGGCCGACGGCGCGCGTGTGCTCGGCGTCGTCGAGCTCAAGGACGTCGTCAAGGGCGGCATCCGCGAGCGTTTCGCCGAGCTGCGCCGCATGGGCATCACGACGGTCATGGTCACCGGCGACAACCGCCTGACGGCCGCGGCCATCGCCGCCGAGGCCGGCGTCGACGACGTGCTCGCCGAAGCCACGCCCGAGGCCAAGCTGAAGCTGATCCGCGAGCACCAGGCCGCCGGCCGGCTGGTGGCGATGACCGGCGACGGCACCAACGACGCGCCCGCGCTGGCCCAGGCCGACGTCGCCGTGGCGATGAACACCGGCACCCAGGCCGCCAAGGAGGCCGGCAACATGGTCGACCTCGACAGCAACCCGACCAAGCTGATCGAGATCGTCGAGACCGGCAAGCAGCTGCTGATGACGCGCGGCGCGCTGACCACCTTCAGCGTCGCCAACGACGTCGCCAAGTACTTCGCCATCGTGCCGGCGGCCTTCGTCGGCACCTATCCGCAGCTGGCGGCACTGAACGTCATGCAGCTCGCCAGCCCGGCCTCGGCGGTGCTGTCGGCGGTGATCTTCAACGCGCTGGTCATCGTCGGGCTGATCCCGCTGGCGCTGCGCGGCGTGGCCTACCGCCCGGTGGGCGCGGCCGCGCTGCTGCGCCGCAACCTGGCCGTCTACGGCATGGGCGGTGTCGTCGTGCCCTTCGTGGGCATCAAGCTGATCGACCTGGGCCTGGCGGCCACGGGTCTGTTCTGAGGTGCTCGTCATGAACTCCATGCTCCGTCCCGCGCTCGTGCTGTTCGCCGCGCTGTCGCTGGTCACCGGCCTGGCCTACCCGCTGGTGGTGACCGGCGTCGCCCGGCTCGCCTTCCCCTGGCAGGCCGAAGGCAGCCGGCTCGAACACGAGGGCCGCGTCGTCGGCTCGGCGCTGATCGGCCAGTCCTTCACCGACCCCGGCCACTTCTGGAGCCGGCCGTCGGCCACCTCGCCAATGCCCTACAACGCCGCCAACTCGGCCGGCTCCAACCTCGGGCCCTCGAACCCGGCGCTGGCCGACGCGGTGCGCGCACGCGTCGCCGCGCTGCGCGCCGCCGACCCCGGCAACGACGCGCCGGTGCCGGTGGACCTGGTCACCGCCTCGGCCAGCGGGCTGGACCCGGACATCAGCCGCGCCGCCGCCGAGTACCAGGCGGCGCGCGTGGCGCGCGTGCGCGGCCTGCCCGAGGCGCGGGTGCGCGAGCTCGTCGCGCGCCAGGTCGAGGAGCCGTCCTTCGGCCTCGGCGAGGCGCGTGTCAACGTGCTGAAGCTGAACCTGGCGCTGGACGAGCTGGCGCGCGCGGGGCGCAGATGAGCGCGCTGGGCGAAGTGCTGCTGGCGCTGGCGGCCGTGCTGCTGCCGCTGGCCGGCGCCGCCGCCTGGCTGCGCCGCGAGCAACGGCGAGCACGCGAGCGGCGTGGGAAGATCGCCGGCCGATGAACGAGCCGTCCCGTCCCGATCCGGACTCCCTGCTGCGCGACGTGCAGCAGGACGAGGCCCGCGAGCGCCGCGGCCGGCTGAAGATCTTCTTCGGCGCCAGCGCCGGCGTCGGCAAGACCTGGGCGATGCTGGCCGCCGCACGCGACGCGCTGGCCCACGGCGTGCCGCTGACCGTCGGCCTGGTCGAGACCCACTCGCGGCGCGACACCGCGGCGATGGCCGAGGGCCTGCCGCAGCTGCCGCGCAAGCGCTGTACTTACCGCGGCCGCGAGCTGGAGGAGTTCGACCTCGACGCCGCGCTGGCCTTCGGCGCCACGCACGAGGACGCGCTGGTGCTCGTCGACGAGCTGGCGCACAGCAACGTCGCCGGTTCGCGCCACCCCA
Source organism: Rubrivivax benzoatilyticus JA2 = ATCC BAA-35 (assembly GCF_000190375.1). GTDB lineage: Bacteria > Pseudomonadota > Gammaproteobacteria > Burkholderiales > Burkholderiaceae_C > Rubrivivax > Rubrivivax benzoatilyticus. Next base: position 728 of record NZ_AEWG01000046.1, on the reverse strand, counting down.
AGCGCTGGCAGGACGTCGAGGAGCTGCTGGCCGCCGGCGTCGACGTCTGGACGACGATGAACGTCCAGCACCTGGAGAGCCTGAACGACGTCGTCGGCGGCATCACCGGCATCCGCGTGCGCGAGACCGTGCCCGACCGCGTCTTCGACGAGGCCGACGAGGTCGTCGTCGTCGACCTGCCGCCCGACGAGCTGCTGGCGCGGCTGAAGGCCGGCAAGGTCTACCTGCCGCCGCAGGCCGAACGCGCCGCGACGAACTTCTTCCGCAAAGGCAACCTGCTGGCGCTGCGCGAGCTGGCGCTGCGCCGCACCGCCGACCGCGTCGACGGCGAGATGCTCGCCTGGCGGCGCCGCAACCGCGTCGAGACCGTCTGGCCCAACCGCGAGGCGCTGCTGGCCGCTGTCGCGCCGGGCGGGCACGGCGAGACCGTGGTGCGCCGCTGCGCCCGGCTGGCCGCCCAGCTGGACCTGCCCTGGCACGCGGTGATGGTCGAGACCCCGGCGCTGCAGCGCCGGGGGCCCGAGGCGCGGCGCGAGGCGCTGCAGCAACTCAAGCTCGCCGAGTCGCTGGGCGCGACGACCGCCACGCCCTCGGCGCCCGACGCCGCCGACGGCCTGGTGCGCTACGCGCGAGAGCACAACCTGTCGCGCCTGGTGCTGGGCCGCGGCCGCCGGCGGCTGCCCTGGCGGCGGCCGACCGTCGAACGTGTCGCCGCGCTGGCCGGCGAG
>NZ_AEWG01000047.1 GCF_000190375.1 Rubrivivax benzoatilyticus JA2 = ATCC BAA-35 | reverse complement strand
CTGCCGGCGCGTCAAGGGCCGGCCGGCCTGCGCGCCGGCGAGCGTCGGCGCGCGCGAGGACGGCGGGCCGCTGCTCGTGCTCGCCCACGGCACCTTCGTCGACACCGAGAGCACCTTCTCCAAGCTGTGGAAGGAACACCCGCAGGCCGTGCAGCGCCTGTTCTCGCACTACGCCGGCCGGGTCTACGCGCTGGACCACCCGACGCTCGGCGAGAGCCCGGTGCGCAACGCGCTGACGCTGGTGCAGGCGTTGGCGCCGGGCCAGCCGCTGCGGCTGCACCTGGTGACGCACTCGCGCGGCGGCCTGGTGGCCGAGGTGCTGGCACGCGTGGCCGCCGACCCGGCCGCCGCGCTCGCCGACTTCGACCGCCTGGAGGCCCTGGCCGGCGGCTGGGGCGATGCCGGGCGCGTGCTGCGCCCCGAGCTGCAGGCGCTGGCCGACGCGCTGGGCCAGCGCCAGGTGAGCGTCGAGCGCGTCGTGCGCGTGGCCTGCCCGGCGCGCGGCACGCTGCTCGCGTCGCGCCGCCTCGACGCCTACGTCTCGGTGCTGAAGTGGGCGCTGGAGCTGGCCCGCATCCCGGTCGCGCCGACGCTGGTGGACTTCCTCGGCGAGGTCGCGCGGCGGCGCGAGGACTGGCTGCAGTTGCCCGGCCTGGCGGCGATGACGCCCGACAACCCGCTGGTGCAGTGGCTCAACCTGTCGGACGCGACGATCCCCGGCGAGCTGCGCGTCGTCGCCGGCGACCTGGAAGGCGACTCGCTGGGCAGCTGGGTCAAGACGCTGCTCGCCGACGCCTTCTACTGGACCGACAACGACATCGTCGTGCAGACACGCTCGATGTACGGCGGCACGCCGCGCGCCGGCGGCGCGAGCTTCCTGCTCGACCGCGGCGGCAAGGTCACGCACTTCGACTACTTCCGCAACACGCGCACCGCCGACGCCGTGGTGCAGGGGCTGACCGAGGCTCGGCCGGACGGCTTCGGGCCGATCGGGCCGCTGTCCTGGGGCGGGCAGGACGCCGGCGGCGTGCGCGGCGCCGCGGCCGCCGCCGGCGGCCGGCCCGCAGCCGAACGGCCGGCGGTCTTCGTGCTGCCCGGCATCCTGGGCAGCAACCTGAAGGTCGGCGGCCACCGCATCTGGCTCGGGCCGCGTTTCCTGGGCGGGCTGCCGCTGCTGAAGTACGAGCTCGACACGCCCGACCCCGTCGAGCCCGACGGCCCGGTGGGCGAGGTCTACGGCGATCTCGTGCGCCACCTGGAGAGCAGCCACCAGGTGATCCCGTTCGGCTACGACTGGCGCCGCCCGCTCGAGGACGAGGCCCGCCGCCTGGGCGCCGCGGTGGCCGACGCGCTGGACGCACGCGCCGCCAGCGGACAGCCGGTGCGGCTGCTCGCGCACTCGATGGGCGGCCTGCTGGCGCGCACGATGCAGCTGGAGTGCCCCGAGGTCTGGCAGCGCCTGATGGCCCGCCCCGGCGCCCGGCTGCTGATGCTGGGCACGCCCAACGGCGGCTCGTGGTCGCCGATGCAGGTGCTCTCGGGCGACGACACCTTCGGCAACGCGATGGCCGCCTTCGGCCTGCCGCTGCGCGACCACCAGGCGCGCACGCTGATGGCCGGCTTCCCCGGCTTCCTGCAGCTGCAGGCCGGCCTGGCCGCCGGCGCCGACGGCCTCGGCGACGCGGCGGCCTGGAAGACGATCGCCGACCGCGACCTGGAGGCCGCGCGGCGCTTCAACTGGTGGCACCAGCCGTCCGACGGCCTCGACGAGCGCGTGCCGGCCTACGAATGGGGCGTGCCGCCGCAGAAGGTGCTCGACCGCGCCGTCGCGCTGCGCCGGCGGCTGGACGAGCAGGTGCGCGACACGCTGCCGGCCTTCGCCGACCGGCTGCTGCTCGTCGCCGGCCACGCGAAGTTCACGCCCGACGGCTACGAGTGGAGCGAACACGGGCTCGTCTACCTCGACGCCGTCGACGGCGGCGACGGCCGCGTGCCGCTGGCCTCGGCGCTGCTGCCCGGCGTGCGCACCTGGTCGCTGGACTGCGAACACGGCGCCCTGCCCTCGCGTGCCGACGCCTTCGAGGCCTATGTCGAGCTGCTCGAACGCGGCGAGACGCTGCGCCTGAAGCCGCTGGCGACACCGACCCGCGCTGCGGCGGCGGCCGCGGTGCCGCAGCACGTGCGCAGCCGCCCGGCACGCGGCACGGCCGCCGACGCGCTGCCGGCCGGCAGCGCCGGCTCGGTCTTCCTGCTGCCCGCGCGCGACGCGGCACCGGCCCGCCGCGGCCCGCCGGCGCTGCGAGTCACGGTGCACAACGGCAACCTGAGCTTCGTGCGCCAGCCGCTGCTGGTGGGCCACTACGACTCGCTGCGGCTCGAAGGCACCGAGCGCGCGGTCGACGCGCTGGTCGGCGGCGCGCTGAGCCAGGCGCTGGCGCTCGGGCTCTACCCCAGCGGACTGGGCAGCCACCAGGTCTTCCTGAACCCGTCGCCGCCGCCCGACGGCGGCTCGCTGGTGCCGCGTCCGCAGGCCGTCGTCATCGTCGGCCTCGGGCCCGAGGGCGGGCTGTCGGCCGACGAGCTGGCCGACAGCGTGCGCCGCGGCGTGCTCGCCTGGACGCAGCGCCTGGTCGAGGGCACGCGCGGCACGCTGGCCGGCTACGAGCTCGCCGCGACGCTGCTGGGCAGCGGCGGGCTGGGCGTGTCGCCGGGCAGCGCCGCGCGCGCCATCACGCAGGGCGTGCGCGACGCCAACACGCTGCTGGCGCGCCAGGGCTGGCCGACGGTGCTGCACCTGACGCTGGTCGAGCTCTTCCTCGAACGCGCCGTCGAGGCCTGGAAGGGGCTGCGCGTGCAGGCCACCGCGGCGCCCGGCACGCTCGAGCTGGACCCGACGGTCGAGAGCGGGCTGGGCGCGCTGCGCCGCTCGCTGGACGCCTACCGCGGCACCGACTACGACTTCATCCGCGTCACGACCCCGGGGCCGGACTTCATCGACTTCACGCTCGACTCGCGGCGCGCCCGCAGCGAGGTGCGCGCGCGCAAGACGCAGCGCACGCTGATCGCCGAGATCGTGGCCTGCGCCGCGCGCGACGACAACGACGACCCGCGGCTCGGGCGCACGCTCTACCAGCTGCTGGTGCCGGTCGAGCTCGAGCCCTTCCTCGGCGGCACGACGAACATGCTGCTCGAGGTCGACGAGGCGACCGCCGGCATCCCGTGGGAGCTGCTGGACACGCCCGCGAGCCCGCACCCGGGTGCCGACCCGCGGCCCTGGGCGATCCGCAGCCGGCTGCTGCGCAAGCTGCGCACCCCGTCCTGGCGCGAGCACGTCGCCGACGCCAGCGCCGACGACGCCGTGCTGATCGTCGGCGAGCCCTCGTGCGCGCCGAAGAACTACGCACGGCTGGCCGGCGCGCGGCAGGAGGCGGCGGCGGTCGACGCGCTGTTGCGCGGCGTCGGCGGCGTCGGCGCCGAACGCGTCAACGCGCTGATCGCGAACGAGCAAGGCGGCCACGAGGCGCTGCCGATCGTCAACGCGCTGCTGGAGCGGCGCTACCGCATCGTGCACATCGCCGGCCATGGCGAGCCCGGCGCGGCCGGCGGCGTCGTGCTGTCCGGCGGCACCGTGCTCGGCGCGGCCGAGATCGACGCCATGCGCACCGTGCCCGAGCTGGTCTTCGTCAACTGCTGCCACCTCGCCGCCCGCGATGCGCGGGAGCTGCTGACGGTGCCGTCGTTCGACCGCGCGCGCTTCGCCGCCACCGTGGCCGAGGCGCTGATCGGCATCGGCGTGCGCTGCGTCATCGCCGCCGGCTGGGCGGTGGAGGACGAGCCGGCGATGGACTTCGCGACCACGCTGTACCGCGCGCTGCTGGCCGGCGAGCCCTTCGTCGAGGCCGTCGCCCAGGCCCGGCTGGCGGCCTGGCAGGCCGGCGGCAACACCTGGGCCGCCTACCAGTGTTACGGCGACCCGGACTGGACCTTCCGCCCGCGCACCGGCGACGCCCAGGCGGCGCCGCGCGCGGCCGAGGCCGCGGGCGAGGACATCGCCTCCCCGGTGGGCCTGGCGCTGGCGCTGGAGGAGATCACGATCGACGCCCGCCATGGCGCACCCGAACGGCGCGCCGCGCGCAGCGAGCGCCTGCTGCAGCTGGAGGCGCGTTTCCAGCCGCTGTGGGGCGGCATGGGCGCGATCGCCGAGGCCTTCGGGCTGGCCTGGGCCGACAACGGCGAACGCGGGCGCGCCATCGGCTGGTACGAGCGGGCCCTCGCGGCCAACGACGGCAGCGCCTCGCTGCGCGTGGCCGAGCAGCTGGCCAACCTGCGCGCGCGGCAGGCCTGGAGCGAGGTCGAGCAGGCGAGCCGCGACGCCGGCACGGCCGCAACGCGGCCGCGACGCGGCAGCCGTGGCGGCACGGCGCCGTCCGACGCGCTGGCCACGACGCTGGCGGCGGCACGTGCGACGCTCGACGACGCCGCGGCGCAGCTGGAGCGGCTGCTGGGGCTGCACCGCACCATCGAGCGCCTGTCGCTGGTCGGCTCGGTGCACAAGCGGCGCGTGATGCTCGAGCGCGTGGCCGCCGACACGGCCGCCGAGCTCGCGGCGCTGAAGGCGATGCACGAGGCCTACGGCGCCGCCGAAGCGCTGGCGCGCGAGCAGCGCGACCCGGCGATCTTCTACCCCGGCGCCAACCGGCTGGCCGCCGAGATCGCGCTGCACGCCGCCGACGGCGACTGGCCCGGGCCCGACCCGGCCGCGGTGGCCGAGCTGCGGCAGGCGCTCGAAAGCCGCATGGCCGAGCAGCCCGAGTTCTGGGCCGCCGCCGGGCTCGTCGAGCTGGATCTGCTGCAGGCGCTCGGCCACGGCGACGACCCGGCGAGCGGGCTCGGCGGCCGCCTGCCCGGCCTGCGCTCGCGCTACGAGGACCTGCGCTCGCGCGTGCCGGGGCCGCGGCACTGGGGTTCGGTGGCCGACCAGGCGGAGTTCCTGGTGCTGCCGTGGCTGCGCCACCGCGGGCCGCAGACCCGCGACGCGGCCGGCGAACTGCTCGCGCTGCTGCGCGGCTACGCCGGCCGGTGAACGGGGGCGGCGCCGGGCGCCGCCCTCAGGCCACGTGCAGCAGCGCCGCGAAGAAGTGGCAGACGCTGCCGGCGATGACGAACAGGTGCCAGACGAAGTGCGCGAAGCGCATCCGGCTGTCGAGCAGGTAGAACACCGCGCCGCCGGTGTAGGCCAGGCCCCCGGCGACCAGCAGCACCAGCCCGCCGGCGGCCATGTTCTCGACCAGCGGGCCGATCGCGACGACGACCAGCCAGCCCATGCCGACGTACAGCCCGGTGGACCACATCGGGTGCGCCAGCCGGTCGAAGGCCTTGGCAACGATGCCGACGATGGCGATCGACCACACTGCCGCCAGCAGCGACCAGCCCCAGGCCCCACGCAGCGGGCCCAGCGCGAACGGCGTGTAGCTGCCGGCGATGAACAGGAAGATCGCCGCGTGGTCGACACGCTGGAACCAGCGCTTCAGGCGCCCCTGCGGCAGCGCGTGGTACACGGCCGAGGCCAGGTACAGCAGCATCATCGTCACCGAGAACACGCAGGCGCCGACGACGTGGGTGGCGCCGCCGTGGCCGGACGAGAACAGCACCAGGATCGGCAGCGAGGCCACCGCGAGCAGGAACCCGATGCCGTGGCTGATCGCGTTGGCGATCTCCTCGGCCAGGGTCTGCGGGCGCGCGGTGGTGGTGCTCATGGCAGGTCTTTCGGCAGGTTGTCGGATGCTGCAGCGCCGAAATGGAAACAAAACCTCTCCAGATCAAACTGCATGCAGGCGAGATGCGGGCAGATCATCGGGCTTTGGCGGCAGTAGACGCCAGCAAGGCGCCCACTGCGGCACCTTAGCGCAGTTCACCCGGTTCGGCGAGGACCAGCTTGTTGCGCCCTTCGGCCTTGGCGCGATAGAGCGCGCGGTCGGCACGCTCGAACAGCGGCACCAGCTCGTAGCCGGGCGCGTGCGCGACGCCGATCGACAAGGTCACCGCCAGGCCTTCGGCGTAGGCGCTCCAGGCGTGGCCCTCGACGCGGTGGCGCAGCCGTTCCAGCACCTCGAGGGCCAGGTCCGGCGCGGTGTCGAACAGCACGACGACGAACTCCTCGCCGCCGACACGCGCCAGCACGTCGCTGTGGCGCAGCCCCTCGCGCAGCAGCCTTGCGATCGACACCAGCACGCGGTCGCCGAGCGCATGGCCATGGCGGTCGTTGATGCGCTTGAAGTGGTCCAGGTCGATGACGGCCAGCGACACCGGCCGCTGCTGTGCCGCCGCGGCCACCAGCCGCGCCGGCAGCTGCTCCTGCAGGTCGCGGCGGTTGGCCAGGCCGGTCAGCGCGTCGCGCCGGGCCTCGTCGCGGAAACGCTGGGCGTGTTCACGCGCGGCCAGCGCCTCCTGGCGCACGCGGTCGGTCTCGGCGCGCGTGACGAAGAGTTCGGACTGGGCGCGCAGCTGGCGCGTCGCACGCTCGCGCTCCAGGCGCTCGTGGGCCTCCAGCGCACGCAGCGCGCGGTAGGTGTCGCCCAGCTCGCGTGCGGCGCGGTAAATGGTCTGGTGCAGGCGGATCAGCGTCGCGTGCTGGCGGGCGGCAATGGCCGCCGGGCCGATCGCGTCGAGCCGCGCCAGCGCCTCGTGCAGCAGCCCGTGCTTGATCTCCGCCTCGGCGATCGAGCAGGTGATGCGCCAGGTCTGGGCGTGAAAACCCTGAGCCCGGCTGCGCGCCAGCGCGTCGTGCAGCAGCGGCTCGGCCTCGTCGAGGCGGCCGGCGTGCAGCAGCGCCTCGCCGAGGTTGCCGTCGACGAAAACGCCGAACAGCGGGTCGGGCAGCTGCGGCAGCAGCGCCTGCGCCGCGCGGGCATGCACGACGGCGCGTTCGACCGCGGCCTGCGCGTCGGCGTCGTCGACGCCGCGCATGCGGTAGAAGCGGCCGATGCAGACCGCGCACAGGTTGTTCAGCACGACCATGCGCACGTAGGGCTCGTCGACGCGCAGCGCGACCTCCAGCGCCTCGGACATCAGCCGCTCGCCCTGCCAGGCGTCGCCCATGCGCTCGAAACACGCGCCCAGCGCGGCCAGCGACAGCGCCAGTTCGCGGTCGTCGGCCTGGTCACGCGCGGCTTCGCAGCTGTCGTGGGCCAGCGTCAGCGCGAGGTCGAAACGCGCCAGCTCGCAGGCCGACAGCACCATGCGGCGCAGCAGGTCGCCGAGCTCGCGGCGGCGGTCGCTGGCCGCCAGGCGCGGGCGCAGCAGCGCGCCGTCGTCGAGCATGCCGACGTGGTCGCCCAGGCGCAGGTCCAGCGCGTAGCAGGCCAGGCCGGCCTCCAGCGCGATGTCGTCGGCGCCTGCGGCCGCGGCGGCGGCGAAGACGGCCCGCGCGGCGTCGCGCGCGGCGGCCAGATCGCCGGCCTCGCGCAGCCGCGCGACCTCGGCCAGGCGCGCGTCCAGGCCCTGGGGACCGTCGTCGTCGTTCACTTGGCCGTCGGCATGACGAACTCGGCGCCCTTGCCGATGCTCGCCGGCCAGCGCTGCATGACGCTCTTCTGGCGGGTGTAGAAGCGCACACCTTCCTCGCCGTAGGCGTGCAGGTCGCCGAACAGGCTGCGCTTCCAGCCGCCGAAGCCGTGCCAGGCCATCGGCACCGGGATCGGCACGTTGATGCCGACCATGCCGGCCTCGACACCACGCGCGAACTCGCGCGCCACGCCACCGTCGCTGGTGAAGCAGGCGACGCCGTTGCCGTACTCGTGCGCGTTGACCAGCGCCAGCGCCTCGGCGAAGTCCTTCACCCGCACGCAGGCCAGCACCGGGCCGAAGATCTCCTCGCGGTAGATGCGCATCGAAGGCGTGACGTGGTCGAACAGCGTGCCGCCGGTCCAGAAGCCGTCCTCGAAACCCGCCGCCTTGAAGCCGCGGCCGTCGACGACCAGCGTCGCGCCTTCGGCGACGCCGGTGGCGACGTAGCCCTCGATGCGGTCGCGCGCCTCGCGCGTGACGATCGGGCCCATCTCGGCGTCGAGCTCCATGCCGTTCTTGATCTTCAGCGTGCGCGCACGTTCGGCCAGCTTGGGCACGATGCGCTCGGCGATGTCGCCGACCAGCACCGCGACCGAGATCGCCATGCAGCGCTCGCCGGCCGAGCCGTAGCCGGCGCCGATCAGCGCGTCGACGGCCTGGTCGAGGTCGGCGTCGGGCATCACGACCATGTGGTTCTTGGCGCCGCCCAGCGCCTGCACACGCTTGCCGTGGTGGGCGCCGGTCTCGTAGATGTACTGCGCGATCGGCGTCGAGCCGACGAAGGACACGGCCTTGACGTCCGGGTGCACGAGCAGCGCGTCGACCGCGATCTTGTCGCCCTGCACGACCGAGAACACGCCGTCGGGCAGGCCGGCTTCCTTCAGCAGCTGCGCCATGAACAGGCTGGCGCTGGGGTCGCGTTCGCTGGGCTTGAGGATGAAGGCGTTGCCGCAGGCCAGCGCCACCGGGAACATCCAGCACGGCACCATCGCCGGGAAGTTGAACGGCGTGATGCCGGCGACCACGCCCAGCGGCTGGCGCATCGTCCAGTTGTCGATGCCGGTGGAGACCTGGTCGGTGTAGTCGCCCTTGAGCAGCTGCGGGATGCCGCAGGCGAACTCGACGATGTCGATGCCGCGCGCGACCTCGCCCTGGGCGTCGGTGAAGACCTTGCCGTGTTCGGCGGTGATCATCGCCGCCAGCGTGTCGCGGTGCTCGTTGAGCAGCGCGAGGAACCTGTTCATCACGCGCGCACGGCGGATCGGCGGCGTGTTGCCCCAGGCCGGCTGGGCGGCGACGGCGGCGGCGACCGCCGCGTCGACGTCGGCCGGCTCGGCGAGACGCACGCGGCGCGCGACGGCGCCGGTGGCGGGGTTGTAGACCGGCTGCGAGCGCGCCCCGGTGCCGGGCGTGGGCTGGCCGGCGATCCAGTGACCGATGTCGGCGGTGGCGGTGTAGGCAACGGGTGCGCCCATGGGAAACGGCTCCTGAACGGGAAGACGGGTGAGGCGGAAGCTGACCCGCCAGTCTAGTGCGGCGGCCTGCCGGACGACGCCGGCGGCCGCAGGCCGCCGGCAGGCGAGCAAAAAAAGGCCCGCCGGTGACGGCGGGCCCCGCAAGTCCTTCGAAAAGGACGTCGTTGGGACCGGCGGGAGGGGCGGGTGCGCTTGCACCACAATTGCCACTTCCCCTGGCCGCGCAATCTACCGGCCTGCCGCTTGACCGACCATCCCCACGCACGGGGACGTCCCCTCTGCCGATGAACACCAATCCGCTGACCGACGCCGACATCACCCGGCTGCAGAGCCTTCTCGACCGCGTGCCCGAGCCGCTGGAGCCGCTGGACGCGGTCGCGCTCGACGGTTTTCTCGCCGGCGTCGTGCTGCAGCCGCAGACCGTGCCGCCGACGCAGTGGCTGCGCTGGGTGACCGACCTGGAGGGCCGGGCGCTGCCCGCGGCCTATCCCGCGGCCGAGCTGCACGCGCTGGTGCGCCGTCGCCACGCCGAGATCGAGACCGCGGTGGCCGAACGCGACTGGTTCGACCCCTGGATCTTCGAGCTCGACGAGGACGCGCCGCCGTCCGAGGCCGTGCTGCCCTGGGTGGCCGGCTTCGCCGCGGCGATGGACCTGTTCCCGGCACTGATGGCGATCGAGGACCCGGAGCTGGTCGAGCCGCTGGCGCTGCTGTACCGCCACTTCGATCCCGCCGACCTGGAGGACGCCGACGCGCTGGTCGCCGTCATCGAGACGCTGGAGCCGGCCGAGGACCTGGCCGAGGCGGTGCAGGACCTGGTGCGCGCGCTGATGCTGATCGCCGACGTCTCGCGCCCGCTGCCGCGCGACGAGCCCAAGGCCAATGCCAAGCCCAACACCCGGCCGGCCGCCAAGCGCCCCGCGGCCAAACGCGCCGGCGCGCAGCGCCAGGGCGCCAAGCCGCGCCGCGCGTCCTAGCCGTCCGCGCGGCAGAACCGATCCCGCAGCGGCGTTGGCGCTGAACTGGCGTTGCATGCGGGTGCACGGCGCGGCCCGAGAGGCGCAGGACCGCTCGTCGAACTGACCGGAGCCTCCCTCGCGGAGGGAGGCTGGAGGGAGCCCTCGGACGCGCTGGAGCACCCTCGCGGAGGGGGCTCGGGGGAGCTGTGCGTAATGCCGCAGGCTAGGCGTCTGCGCGGCAGAAGCCGCGCAGACGCCTAGCCGAACACCGTGCGCGCGTGCAGGCCCAGGCCCTGCGCGACGCTCGCGAAACGGTCGCCGCGCACGCGGCGCGCCGCCGGGAAGCCGGCGGCGATGCGCTCGACCAGCGCATCCAGCCCGGTCGAGCCGCCGGTGAAGTACAGCGTGCCGACGGCCTCGGCGGCAACGCCAGCGCGGCGCAGCGTCTCGCGCGAGCCTTCGACGATGCGCTCCAGGTCGTCCTCGATGGCCGCGGCGACGGCCGCCGACTCCACCGTCGCCGCCAGGCCGGACTCGACGAGCGACAGGTCGAGTTGGGCCGTGCCCGCCCCGGCGACCTCGATCTTCGCGCGCTCGGCCTCGGCGGCCAGCGCGTGGCCCAGGCGGTGCTCGACGACCGACATCAGACGGCGGTGGTGCGCCGCGTCGGCGTACCAGCTCTTCAGCCGGCGCAGCTCGGCGACGCGGCCGGCGTTGTAGACGGTGTTGATCAGGTGCCAGGTGGCGAGGTCGAAGTAGACCCGGCTCGGCACCTCGCGCGGCGCGCGGCCGCCTTCGGACGGCCCCAGGCTGCGGTAGCCCAGCAGCGGCATCAGCGTCTCCAGCTCGACGCGGCGGTCGAAGTCGGTGCCGGCGACGTGCACGCCGTGGTTGGCGAGGATGTCGTCGCGCCGGTCGGCGCGGCCGCGGCGCTCGGGGCCGACACGCACGATCGAGAAGTCCGAGGTGCCGCCGCCGATGTCGGCGACGAGCACCAGCTCCTCGGCGTCGACGTGGCGCTCGTGGTCCAGCGCGGCGGCGATCGGCTCGTACTGGAAGGTGACGTCGCCGAAGCCGGCGGCACGCGCGGCGGCCTCCAGCGCCGCCGCCGCCTGGGCGTCGCGCTCGGCGTCGTCGTCGACGAAAAACACCGGCCGGCCCAGCACCACGCGCGACAGCGGCGCGCCGGCGGCGGCTTCGGCCGCGCGCTTCAGGTGCCGCAGGTAGCCGACGACGACGTCGACATAACGCACCGAGTGGCCACCGCCGAGATCGGTGGCCTGTTCCAGCAGCGACGAGCCGAGCAGGCTCTTCATCGAGCGCATCAGGCGGCCGTCGTGGCCCTCGACGTAGGCCGCCATCGCGGCGCGGCCGTACAGCCGCGTCGGCTCGGCGGCAGGGTGCGCCTCGTCGAGCCGGTAGAAGACCGCCGTCGGCATCGTCGGATGGCCGGGTTCGAGCTCGACCAGGCGCACGCCGTCGTGCGCCGGCAACGCGATGCCCGAGTTGGAGGTGCCGAAGTCGATCGCGGCGAAGCCGGATGCTGGGTTCATGGGGGGGATGCCGTTCGCCGAAGGGGCGCGGATTGTAGTGACGCCGGCACGAGGCGCGTGCCGGTGCGTGCACTCCGTCACGCGGCGTCACGAACACGGGACAACCCGGGCTCCACGCCGGGCGCGCAGGGCCGATGCTGGTTACACACAGCGACAAGAGGAGACCCGACATGAACACGCAGCGCACGACCGGTTGGTGGCACCGCCTGACGCGCCGTGCGGCCGCGGCGTCTCCCGACGAACAGGACGCGGCCGACCTCGGCACCTGCTTCGGCCTCGAGGCCGTGCTGCAGGCCGAGGCCGAGGCGAGGGCCCGGCCCTCGCCGGCTCCGAGGCCGGCGCCGATGCCGGCGGCGGCGCCGGCGCCTCGTCCTGCCACCTGAAACCCGGCCGTCCGCGCCGGCTGCACGGCGCCGATAGAATTTCCGCATGGCAAGACTGTCGTTTCGCGAACAGGTGCTGAGGGTTCGCGAAGACGCGATCGTCGCCTCGGTCAACCGGCTGCTGGCCGAAAAAGGCTTCGACCTGATGACGGTCGACGAGGTGGCGGCCGACGTCGGCATCGCCAAGGCGAGCCTGTACAAGCACTTCCCGTCCAAGGAGGCCCTGGCCGCCGCGGCGATGGTGCGCCTGCTCGAGCAGACGCACAGCATCGTCGAGAGCCAGGATGCCGAACGCGCCATCGACCGGCTGGCCTCGGTGACACGCTGGGCGCTGCACCTGCAGATCGCCGGCGAGATGCCGTCGCTGCCGTCGCAGAACTCGACGCTGCGCGCCGAGCTGCTGGCCAACAAGGCCTACGTGGACCTGCTGATGGAAGTCAGCGACCGCCTGGGCGAGTGGATCGTGCAGGCCCAGGCCGACGGCGACATCGACCCGGCGCTGCCGCCCGAGGTGGCGCTGTACACGATCTTCGCGCGCGCCTGCGACCCGGTGCCAGCCTATCTGAAGGCCGGCGGCCGCTACAGCGACGAGCAGATCGTCGAGTGGGTGCTCGCGGTCTGCATGAACGGGCTGCGCCCGCGCGCCGCCGGCTGAATCAGCGGATCAGCAGCGCCGGCGTCTTGCAGCGCGCCAGCACCTTGGTCGCCACCGAGCCGAGCACGAGGTTGGCCAGGCTGCCGTGACCGTGCGAGCCGAGCACGACGAGGTCGTAGTCGCCCTTCTCCGCCAGCGCGACGACGACGTCGGCCGCCGGGCCGACCTTGTAGACGAAGTCGGCCTTGATGCCCTGCTTGGCGAAGAAGGCGCGGATCGGCTTGAAGACCTTCTCGGCCTCGTCCTCGTAGTGCGACTTCAGCACCGCCTTGTCGAGCACCGCGGCGGCACGCGGGGGCACGGCGCCGACGGCGTTGACGATCGTGTACTGGTGCTGGCCACCGAACCAGTCGTCGTGGGCGGCGAGATAGGCCAGCATGCGCTTGGTGAACTGGCTGCCGTCGACTGCGGCGAGGATCTTCATGCGCGGGGTCTCCTAGTTCTGGTGCATCGAGTGTGGCACCGCACCGCCGCCGCGGCGCGATTCCCCCCAGCGCGGCACTCGGAACTCGATCAGACCTCGATCGGCTTGAAGGGGTCGAGCCCCTCGTGCTCGGCCTTCTTCTGCAGCCCGCGCGCCTGGCAGACGACACGCGTCGGACGGGCCCCGGCGCGCTCGACGCGGTAGTCGTGGCGGCAGTGCAGGTGGCCGTGCAGCCAGAGATCGGCGCGCGGGATCAGGTCGTCGTCGGCGTTGCAGAAGCTGGCCGTGCCGGGCTGGCGGCCGTAGCGCGGGTCGGCGCTCCTCAGGCTGGGGCCGAAGTGGGTGACGACGACGGTGGCGTCCCAGCGGCCGCGCGGCGGCTCGGCCAGCGTGGCCTCGAGCCAGGCGCGGCAGGCCAGCGCCTCGGCGCGCACCGCCTCGACGTCGAACGGCCGGCCGCCGCGGCGCGCTTCCATCAGGCGCATGAAATAGGCCGCGGCGCGCTGGGCGCGCTCACGCTCGGCGGCGCCGAAGAGGTCGAAGTCGTTCCAGCGCACCGTGCCGGCGAAGCGGATGCGGCGTCCGTCGGCGGCCCCGACGACGACGGTCTCGCGCTCCAGCAGCTTCAGCCCGTGGCGCGCACAGGTCTCGGCCAGCGCCGGCCAGGCCTCGTCGAGCTCGCGGCCGTCGAACTCGTGGTTGCCGGCGACGACGAGCACCGGCACCGGCCAGCCGGCGAAACGTTCGTAGGCCGTCCAGGTGGCGTCGACGTCGCCGGCCAGCACCAGCAGCTCGGCGCCGGGCGCGGGCTCGGGGTCGAAGTGTTCGCTTTCGAGGTGCAGGTCCGACAGCAGCTGGATCTTCATCGTGGCGCGTGCAGCAAAACAAAACGCCCGGCCGAAGCCGGGCGTTGCAGTCTCGCACGGGCCGTGACGGGCACGGCCGCGGCAGGGGGATCAGGCCGAGAGGCGCTCCTCGAGGCGCGCCATCGTCGCCGGCAGCTCGGCCGGCAGGCCGGCGGCGAGCTGGTTGAACAGCTCGGCGTGCAGCTTGAGCTCCTGCTTCCAGGCTTCGGGGTCGATGCCGATGACGCTGGCGAACTGCTCCTTCGTGAAGGCCAGGCCGTCCCAGCGCAGGTCCTCGTAGCGCGGGCTGACGCCGAAGACGTTCTCGACGCCGTCGCCGGCCGTGCCGTCGGCACGCTTGAGCATCCACTCCAGCACGCGCATGTTGTCGCCGTAGCCCGGCCAGACGAACTTGCCGTCGGCGCCCTTGCGGAACCAGTTGACGCAGTAGATGCGCGGCAGCTTGGCGCCCTGGGCCTGCAGCTTGGCGCCGGTGTCCAGCCAGTGCTGGAAGTACTCGGCCATGTTGTAGCCGCAGAACGGCAGCATCGCGAACGGGTCGCGGCGCACGACGCCTTGCGCACCGGCGGCGGCGGCGGTCGTCTCCGAACCCATCGTGGCGGCCATGTAGACGCCTTCGGTCCAGTTGCGCGCCTCGGTCACCAGCGGCACCGTCGTCGAGCGGCGGCCGCCGAAGACGAAGGCGTCGATCGGCACGCCGGCGGCGTTGTCGTAGTCGGGGTCGAGCACCGGGTTGTGGATCGACGACACCGTGAAGCGCGCGTTCGGGTGCGCGGCCTTGGCGCCGGTTTCCTTGGCGATGGCCGGCGTCCAGTCCTTGCCCTGCCAGTCGATCAGGTGCGCCGGCGGCTCGTCGGTCATGCCTTCCCACCAGACGTCGCCGTCGTCGGTCAGCGCGACGTTGGTGAAGATGGTGTCGCCCTTGATCGAATCCATGCAGTTCGGATTCGTCTTGTAGTTCGTGCCCGGGGCGACGCCGAAGTAGCCGGCCTCGGGGTTGATCGCGTAGAGGCGGCCATCGGCGCCCGGCTTGATCCAGGCGATGTCGTCACCGATGGTCGTGACCTTCCAGCCGTCGTAGCCGGCCGGCGGCACGAGCATCGCGAAGTTGGTCTTGCCGCAGGCGCTCGGGAAGGCGGCGGCGATGTGGTACTTGCGGCCCTCGGGGCTGGTGACGCCCAGCACCGTCATGTGCTCGGCCAGCCAGCCTTGTTCGCGGCCCATCGTCGAGGCGATGCGCAGCGCGAAGCACTTCTTGCCCAGCAGCGCGTTGCCGCCGTAGCCCGAGCCGTAGCTCCAGATCTCGTGCGTCTCGGGGTAGTGCACGATGTACTTGGTCTTGTTGCAGGGCCAGGCGACGTCCTTCTGGCCCGGCTCCAGCGGCGCGCCGACGGTGTGCACGCAGGGCACGAACTCGCCGTCGGCCCCCAGCACGTCGTAGACGGCCTTGCCCATGCGCGTCATCAGGCGCATGTTGGTCGCGACGTAGGCGCTGTCGCTCAGCTCGACGCCGATGTGGGCGATGTGCGAGCCCAGCGGGCCCATCGAGAACGGGATGACGTAGAGCGTGCGGCCCTTCATCGCGCCCTTGAACAGCGCCTTCTCGCCGGTCTGCAGCAGCACGCGCATCTCGGCCGGGGCCATCCAGTTGTTCGTCGGGCCGGCGTCTTCCTTCTTCTCGCTGCAGATGAAGGTGCGGTCCTCGACGCGCGCGACGTCGCTCGGGTCGCTCTTGGCGAGGTAGCTGTTCGGGCGCTTGGCCGGGTTCAGGCGCTGCATCGTGCCGGCGTCGACCAGGCGTGCGCACAGCGCGTCGTACTCGGCTTCGGAGCCGTCGCACCAGTGCACGTCGGCGGCTTCGGTCAGCGCGGCGATCTCGGCCACCCAGGCCACCAGGCGGGCATGCTTGACGTACTCGGGCACGTTCAGCTGCAGGCCTTCCAACGCGGGACGGTTCATGGACACTCCAGTTCTGTTCGGACAGTCAAAAAAGGCGGAATCTGGTCAGCTCCCCCTCGCGGAGAAGTTCACCGGATGCCGCCCATCCCGGGCCCTCCCGGGCAGATGAGAATTCGCGCAAGCAATGTAATCGCGTCGTACCTTGCTCGACGGACAGCCCCATGCAAATTCCGAATAGTTCAATGCCGCCCGCGGTGGCGGCAGCGGTGTATTTCCGATGAAGCTGCTCAGCGTCAACGTCGCGGCAGCGCATGAACGCCTGATCGGCCAGCGCAAGGTGCTGACGGCCATCGACAAGCGCCCGGTCGACGGCGAGGTGGCGGTCCAGCCGCTGGGGCTGGCCGGCGACGAACAGGCCGACCTCTCGGTGCACGGCGGCCTGAGCAAGGCGCTCTACGCGTACCCCAGCGAGCACTACGCCTTCTGGCGCACGGTGCGCGCCCAGGCCCGGGTCTCGGGCTGGGACGACACGCTGCCGCCGGGCGCACTCGGCGAGAACCTGACGCTCGAAGGCGTGCTCGAGGACGGCCTGCACGTCGGCGACCGCCTCGTCTTCCCGGGCTGCGTGCTGGCCGTCAGCGAGCCGCGGTTCCCCTGCTTCAAGTTCAACGCGGTGATGGGTTTCCCGCAGGCGTCCAAGCTGATGGCGCAGTCGGGCTTCTGCGGCAGCTACCTGGCGGTCATCGAGCCGGGCACGATCGCCGCCGGGCAAAACTTCGAGCTGGTGCCGGGGCCGCGCGAAGTGAGCATCCGCGAACTCTTCCGCGCCCGGGTGCGGGCCTGAACCCGCCGTCCCCGGCGGGAACCACGACGCGGCGCCGGAGCGCCGCGTCGCGGGGCCGCGATCAGGCGGCGTCCAGCGTCGGGTAGTCGGTGTAGCCCTCGGCGCCGCCGCCGTAGAGCTTGGGCACGTTCAGCGCGTTCAGCGCCGCGCCGCGCTGCAGGCGCAGGCCGAGGTCGGGGTTGGCGATGAACGGGCGGCCGAAGGCCACCGCGTCGGCCGCGCCCGAGGCCACGGCTTGCAGCGCCATCTCCCGGTCGTAGCCGTTGTTGACGATCCACGGGCCGCTGAAGTGGCGGCGCAGCGCGGCGTAGTCGAAGGGCGCGACGTCGCGCGCGCCGCCGGTCTGGCCTTCGACGACGTGCACGAAGGCCAGGCCCAGGGGGGCGACCTTGTCCAGCGCCAGCGCGTACAGCGACTGCGCATCGCTGTCCTGCGCCGCGTCGTTGACCGGCGTCACCGGCGAGATGCGCACGCCGGTGCGGCCGCCGCCGATCGCGCCGGCCACCGCCGTCAGCACCTCGGCGAACAGGCGCACGCGGTTCTCCGCCGAGCCGCCATAGGCGTCGGTGCGGTCGTTGATGCTGTCGCGCAGGAACTGCTCGATCAGGTAGCCGTTGGCGGCGTGCACCTCGACACCGTCGAAGCCGGCCTCGATGGCGCAGCGCGCGGCATGCACGTAGGCGGCGACGACGCCCGGGATCTCGTCGGTGCGCAGCGCACGCGGCGCCGAGCAGTCGACGAAGCCGTCGGCGGTGAAGGTCTTGGACTTGGCCACGCGCGCGGTGGACGACACCGGCGCCACACCGCCGGGCTGCAGCGAGACGTGCGAGATGCGGCCGACGTGCCAGAGCTGGATCACGGCGCGGCCGCCTTCGGCGTGGATCGCCTCGGCGATGCGGCGCCAGCCGGCAACCTGCTCGGGCGAGTAGATCCCGGGCGTGTCCAGGTAACCCTGGCCTTCGGGGCAGATCTGCGCCGCCTCGGTGACGATCAGGCCGGCGCCGGTGGCCGGGTTGGCACGCTGGCGGTAGTACTCGACCATCAGGTCGTTCGGAACCTGGCCGGCGCTGGCGCGGTTGCGGGTCAGCGGGGCCATGACGATGCGCGAGCCGGCGTCGATGTCGCCGTAGCGGATGGGGTCGAAGAGAGTGCTCATCCACCGAGATTACTGCGGCGCAGCATTCCTTGCAGGCCGGCCATGGCACAGTCCGGCCCCATGCTCGCCTACCGACACGCGTTCCACGCCGGCAACCATGCCGACGTGCTCAAGCACCTCGTGCTCGTCTCCGTGCTGCGCCACATGGCGCAGAAGGAGAAGGGCTTCCGCGTCGTCGACACGCACGCCGGCGCCGGCGGTTATTCGCTCGAGAGCCGCTACGCGCGCCAGAAGGCCGAATACGCCGCCGGCATCGAACGCCTCTACGACGCCGCCGACCTGCCGCCGGCACTGGCCGACTACGTCGCCCAGGTGCGCGCCTTCAACGGCGACGGCGCCCTGAAGCAGTACCCGGGCTCGCCGGCCATCGCCCTGCAGCTGCTGCGCCCGCAGGACCAGCTGCGCCTGTTCGAGCTGCACCCGACCGACCACCGCATCCTGGCCTCGTTCATGGCCGACGCGCCGAACGTGCAGGTGGCGATGAAGGACGGCTTCGAGTCGCTGAAGTCGCAGCTGCCGCCGACCACCCGCCGCGGCGTCGTGCTGATCGACCCGCCGTACGAGATCAAGACCGACTACACGCGCACGCTGGCCGCCTTGCGCGAGGCGCTGGAACGTTTTGCCGACGCCGTCGTGATCATCTGGCTGCCGCAGCTGCAGCTGCTGGAGTCGCGCCAGCTGCCGCAGCGGCTGAAGGCCACGGCCGACAAGCACGCCAAGAAAGGCTGGCTGAACGCCCGGCTGACGGTGGCCAGCGCCGACGCGCGCGGTTTCGGCATGCTGGGCTCCAGCGTCTTCGTCGCCAACCCGCCGCACACGCTGCACGAGGCGCTGGCGCCGTGCCTGCCGCTGCTGGCGCGCACGCTGGGCGAGGGCCAGGGCCAGCACGCGCTCGAGAAGTCGACCCACGCCTGAGGCCGACATGACGAGCACCGGGAGGACGCACCTCGTCGCCGGCGCGCTGGCGCTCGCGGCGTCGATGGCGAATGCGCAGACCGCGCAGACGACGCCCGCGGCGCTGATCGCCGGTTTCGAACGCACCGAGCTGCCCGGCGGCGAACACATGGGGCTGGCACAGATCGCCTACCTCGTCGAGTTCGCGCCCGGCTGGCGCGCCGGCCCGGCGCTGTACGGCGCCGCCACCGGCCAGCGCGGCGGCCTGTTCACCTGGGGTGCCGAGGCGCAGAAGCTCTGGCGCTTCGGCGCGCGCTGGCAGGCCGTCGGCGGGCTGTACGTCGGCGGTGGCGGCGGCGCCAGCGCGCCGGTGGGCGGCGGCCTGATGCTGCGCCCGCATGCCGACCTGCTCTACGGCTTCGACGGCTGGGCGCTGGGTGTCTCGGCCTCGCAGCTGCGCTTCCCGAACGGCGACATCCGCAGCTCGCAACTGGGGCTGGTGCTGAGCGTGGACGACCGTTTCGAACACGGCACGCCGGGCGTCGCCTGGCGCGGCAGCGACGCCTCCTGGCTGCGTGTCGACCGCCTCGTGCTCGGCGGCGGCTCTTATGCCGAGCAGGCGCCGGGCGCCGACTCGCTGGGCGTCATCAGCCTGCGCGCCGAACACGATCTCGGGCCGGTCTGGATCGCGAGCGCCGAAGCCGGCGCCGCGGTGCAGGGCGACGGCGACGGTTATGCCGAGTTCGGCGCCGGCCTGGCCGCGCTGTGGCCGACGCCGCTGTCCGGCCTGCGCGTCGGCGGCCGCGCGATGCTGGGCCTGGGCGGCGGCGGCGCCGTGCCGACGGGCGGCGGCATCATCGGCAAGGCCGCGTTGCTGGCGCGCTGGCAGATCGCCGGGCCCTGGAGCCTGGAACTCGAAGGCGGGCGTGTGCACGCCTTCAGCGGCGGCGACCTCGACAGCCACTACGCGATGCTGTCGCTGGGCCGCAGCTTCGGCGCGCCCGACGCCGGCGCGCCGGCGGTCGAGACCGAGTTCGCGCTCGCGGCGCAGAGCTACGACGCGCAGCGCCGCGACGGCAGCCGCCGCCGGCTCGAGACCGTCGGCCTGAAGATCAGCCGCGCGATCAACGAACGCTGGTACGTCACCGGCCAGGCCTACGGCGCGGTGACCGGCGGGGCCGGCGCCTACTCGGTCGGCCTGGTCGGGCTGGGCGCACGCTGGCCGATGGGCGGCGGCTGGCGCGTCGGCGCCGAGGCGCTGGCCGGTGCGGCCGGCGGCGGCGGTGTCGAGAGCCAGGGCGGCGCCATCGTGCAGCCCAAGGTCTGGGTCGGCACCGACGTCGGCCGCCACGGCCGGCTGCAGCTGGGCGCCGGTTACATCCGCTCGCTGCGCGGCGAGTTGTCGGCGCCGCTGGTCGAGCTGAGCTGGGGCGTGGCGCTCGGCCGGCCCTGACGCCGGCCTGGCGCCGCAAGACGGGGCAGGTCGCAGAAGACGGGGTCAGGTCTTGCGAGAAGACGGGGTCAGGTCTTACGAGACCTGACCCCGGGCCACTGGCGCCAAAAGACGGGGTCAGGTCTTGCGAGACCTGACCCCTGGCCCGTGACCCCTGACCCGTTGCGCGGCGGGCGGCTTGCGTCAGCCGATCCCGCGCGACCGGTCGGCCTTGAACTGCTGGCGGAAGGCCTCGAAGCGGCCTTCGTCCAGCGCCTCGCGCACCTCGCGCATCAGGTTCAGGTAGTAGTGGATGTTGTGGATGCTGGCCAGCATCGGGCCCAGCATCTCGCCGCAGCGGTCGAGGTGGTGCAGGTAGGCGCGGCTGAAGTTGCGGCAGCAGTAGCAGCTGCAGGTCTCGTCGACCGGACGGTCGGACGCGCGGTGCTTGGCGTTGCGGATCTTCAGGTCGCCGAAACGCGTGAACAGGTGGCCGTTGCGCGCGTTGCGCGTCGGCATCACGCAGTCGAACATGTCGACGCCGCAGGCCACGCCGTCGACCAGGTCCTCGGGCGTGCCGACACCCATCAGGTAACGCGGCTTGTGTGCCGGCAGCCGGTGCGGCGTGTGCGCCATGATGCGCAGCATCTCGTCCTTGGGCTCGCCGACGCTGACGCCGCCGATCGCGTAGCCCGGCAGGTCCATCTCGACCAGCGCGTCCAGCGACTCCTGGCGCAGATGCTCGAACATGCCGCCCTGGACGATGCCGAACAGCGCGTTCGGGTTCTCCAGCCGCTCGAACTCGGCGATGCAGCGCTTGGCCCAGCGCCGGCTCAGCTCCATCGACGCACGCGCCTGGGCCTCGGTCGTCAGCTGGCCCTTGGTCTCGTACGGCGTGCACTCGTCGAACTGCATGACGATGTCCGAATTGAGCACCGTCTGGATCTGCATGCTGACTTCGGGCGTCAGGAACAGCTTGTCGCCGTTGACCGGCGAGGCGAACTTGACGCCCTCCTCGCTGATCTTGCGCATCTCGCCCAGGCTCCAGACCTGGAAGCCGCCGCTGTCGGTGAGGATGGGCTTGTTCCAGCCTTCGAAGCGGTGCAGGCCGCCGAAGCTCTGCAGCACGTCCAGCCCCGGGCGCATCCACAGGTGGAAGGTGTTGCCGAGGATGATCTGGGCGCCGGCTTCCTCCAGCGAGCGCGGCAGCACGCCCTTGACGGTGCCGTAGGTGCCCACCGGCATGAAGATCGGCGTCTCGACGACGCCGTGGTTCAGCGTCAAACGACCGCGGCGCGCATGGCCCTCGGTCTTCAGCAGTTCGTATCGCAGCATGGGATGGGGAAAGTTCAGGCGCGGCGCTCGAGCAGCATCGCGTCGCCGTAGCTGAAGAAGCGGTAGCGCGCCTCGACGGCATGGCGGTACAGCGCGTGCATGTGCTCGAAGCCCGTGAACGCGCTGACCAGCATCAGCAGCGTGCTCTTGGGCAGGTGGAAGTTGGTGACCAGCAGGTCGACGACGCGGAACTCGAAGCCCGGGCGGATGAAGAGGTCGGTGTCGCCGGCGCCGGCTTCGAGAGCGCCGCCGATCGCCGCCGACTCCAGCGCACGCAGCGTCGTCGTGCCGGCGGCGACGATGCGCCCGCCGCGCGCACGCGTCTCGCGGATCGCCTCGACGGTGGCGGCGTCGACCTCCCAGCGCTCGCGGTGCATGCGGTGCTCGTCGAGGTTCTCGGCACGCACCGGCTGGAAGGTGCCGGCGCCGACGTGCAGCGTGACCGCGGCGCGCTTCACGCCGCGGGCGTCCAGCGCCGCCAGCACGCCGGCGTCGAAGTGCAGCGACGCGGTCGGCGCGGCCACCGCGCCGGGGCGCGCGGCGAACACCGTCTGGTAGCGCTCGACGTCCTCGGCGGCGTCCTCGTGCGTGATGTACGGCGGCAGCGGCACGTGGCCGTGGCGCTCCAGCAGCACGAAGGGGTCGTCGGGCAAGCGCAGGTGGAACAGCGAGCCGTCGACGCCGTCGCGGCCCAGGACCTCGGCGTCGAAGGCGTCGGCGAAACGCACCGTCGTGCCCGGGCGCGGCGACTTGCTGGCGCGCAGATGCGCCAGAACCTCGTGGCCGCCGAGCACACGCTCGACCAGCGCCTCGACGCTGCCGCCGGTGGGCTTCTCGCCGTGCAGCCGGGCCTTGATGACGCGGGTGTCGTTGAAGACCAGCAGGTCGCCCGGGGCCAGCAGCTGCGGCAGTTCGCGGAACACGCGGTCCACCGGCAGCGCGCCGCGGCCGTCGAGCAGGCGCGAGGCGCTGCGTTCGGGGGCCGGGTGCTGGGCGATCAGCTCGGGCGGGAGCGGGAAGTCGAAATCGGAGAGGGCGTAGGAAGTCATCGTGCAGGCTGTACCGGCCTGGAGTCGCGACGGGGGCGATTGTTCCATGCCCTCGGCGGCGACAATCTCGCGCCATGCCGGAAACCGCACGCCAGAGCACGAAATCGGCCCCGCAGCGCGCGATGGAACGCCTGGGCCTGCTGCGCGACATCGACCTCGCGCTGCACCTGCCGATGCGCTACGAGGACGAGACGCGCATCGAGCCCGTCGCCGCGCTGCACGACGGCGACACGGCGCAGGTCGAGGGCGTGGTGCGCAGCTGCCAGGTCGAGATCCGCTCGCGCCGCCAGCTCGTCGTGCGCCTGGCCGACGACAGCGGCGAGCTGACGCTGCGTTTCCTGCACTTCTACCCGTCGACGCAGAAGCAGCTGGCGGTCGGCAGCCGGGTGCGCGTGCGCGGCGAGGTGCGTGTCGGTTTCCTCGGCCGCGAAATGGTGCACCCGACGGTCAAGCGCGTCGACGAGCACACGCCGCTGGCGGCCTCGCTGACGCCGGTCTACCCGGCCAGCGCGCAGCTGCCGCAGGCCTATCTGCGCAAGGCCGTGGCCGCCGGCCTGTCGCGCGCGCCGCTCGACGAAGTGCTGCCGCCCGGCGTCGTGCCACCGGGGCTGCCGCCGCTGCGCGAGGCGCTGCGCCTGCTGCACCACCCGCCGCCGGGCATCGCGATGGGCGCGCTCGAAGACCACAGCCACCCGGCCTGGCAGCGGCTGAAGTTCGACGAGCTGCTGGCGCAGCAGCTGTCGCAGCTGCAGGCGCGGCTGGAACGTTCGCGCCTGGCCGCGCCGGCGCTGCGCGACAGCACGCTGCCGGCACGGCTGCGCACCGTGCTGCCGTTCACGCTGACCGCGGCGCAGGAGCGTGTCGTCGCCGAGATAGCCGCCGACCTGGCGCTGGCGCAGCCGATGCACCGGCTGCTGCAAGGCGACGTCGGCTCGGGCAAGACCGTCGTCGCGGCGCTGGCCGCGGCCACCGCGATCGGTTCGGGCTGGCAGTGCGCGCTGATGGCGCCGACCGAGATCCTCGCCGAGCAGCACTTCAAGAAGCTCGTCGACTGGCTGCTGCCGCTGGGGCTGGAGGTCGCCTGGCTGACCGGCAGCCGCAAGGGCAAGCAGCGAGCCGCGATGCTGGCGAAGATCGCCTCGGGCCAGGCGGCGCTGGTCGTCGGCACGCATGCGGTGATCCAGGAGGACGTGGTCTTCGCGCGCCTGGGGCTGGCCGTCGTCGACGAGCAGCACCGTTTCGGCGTCGCCCAGCGCCTGGCGCTGCGGCGCAAGCTGGAGCTGCAGGCGCTGGAGCCGCACCTCTTGATGATGAGCGCCACGCCGATCCCGCGCACGCTGGCGATGACCTACTTCGCCGACCTGGCCGTCAGCACGATCGACGAGCTGCCGCCCGGGCGCACGCCGGTCGTCACCAAGGTCTTCGCCGACGACAAACGCGAGATGGTCGTCGAGAAGATCCGCGACGAGGTCGCACGCGGGCGCCAGGTCTACTGGGTCTGCCCGCTGGTCGAGGAGAGCGAGCACATCGACCTGCAGAACGCGACGGCCACGCATGCCCAGCTGAGCGAGGCGCTGCCCGGCGTGTCGGTCGGCCTGCTGCACGGCCGCATGGCCGCCGCCGACAAGGCCGCGACCATGGCCGAGTTCTCGGCCGGGCGCATGCAGCTGCTGGTGGCCACCACCGTCATCGAGGTCGGCGTCGACGTGCCCAACGCCAGCCTGATGGTCATCGAGCACGCCGAACGTTTCGGCCTGGCGCAGCTGCACCAGCTGCGCGGGCGTGTCGGCCGCGGCGCGGTGGCCAGCGTCTGCGTGCTGCTCTACACGGCGCCGCTGTCGCCCACCGGCAAGGCGCGGCTGCGCGCGATGGCCGAGACCACCGACGGCTTCGAGATCGCGCGCCGCGACCTCGACATCCGCGGCCCCGGCGAGTTCATGGGCTCGCGCCAGAGCGGCGACGCGCTGCTGCGTTTCGCCGACCTGGCCGAAGACGACGCGCTGCTGGAACGCGCGCGCGAGCTGGCGCCGAAGCTGCTGCGCGAGCAGCCTGCGGCAGCCAAGGCCCACGTCCAACGTTGGCTCGGCGGCAAGGCCGAGTTCCTCAAGGCCTGAAGAGCTGGAGCCCCCAAGCTCGCGTTCGCTCGCTACCCCCGAGGGGGCTCGGCTGGACGCGGACGGTCCAGTGGACCGGCTGCGCCCGCCGAGCGGCCGGGGCACTGCCCCGGCGCGGCCTGCAAGGCCGTCCGCCGACGGACCGGCGAAGCCGGATCCGTGGCGGGAAGCTTGCTCGCGTTCGCCGGGCATCGAAGCCGGCTCGCTGACCGCCCCCCGGCTCTGCGGCTAGCAGGCGACGATGGCTAAACTGACCGAATGAACCCCTCGAACATCGCCTTCATCGGCGGCGGCAACATGGCCGGCGCCTTGATCGGCGGGCTGCTGAAGAGCGGCCGTGCGCCGGCGTCCATCCTCGTCGTCGAGCCTTTTGCGGCGCAACGCGAGCGGCTGCAGCGCGAGTTCGGCCTCGCGCCGCTGGCCGAGGCCGGGCCGGCGCTGGCTTCGGCCGGCATCGTCGTCTGGGCGGTCAAGCCGCAGCTGTTCCGCGACGCGGCGGCGCCCTGCGCGGCGCACGTCGGCGGCGCGCTGCAGCTCAGCGTGATGGCCGGGGTGCGCAGCGACGCGATCGCGCGCGCCAGCGGCAGCCAGCGTGTCGTGCGCGCGATGCCCAACACCCCGGCGCTGATCGGCCGCGGCGTCGCCGGGCTCTACGCACGCGACGCGGTGACGCCGGACGAACGCGGCGCCGTCGAGGCGCTGCTGGCGCCGACCGGGCGCACCGTCTGGGTCGAACGCGAAGCCGACCTCGACGCGGTGACGGCGCTGTCGGGCTCGGGCCCGGCCTACGTCTTCTACGTGCTCGAGGCGATGATGAAGGCCGGCGTCGAGATGGGCCTGCCCGAGGCCCAGGCGCGTGCGCTGGCGCTGGCCACCTTCGACGGCGCGACGGCGCTGGCCGAGGCCTCGCCGCTGCCGCCGGCCGAGCTGCGCGCCCAGGTCACGTCCAAGGGCGGCACGACCTACGCGGCGATCACGTCGATGGAAGCCGACGGCGTCGGCGCGGCCGTCGTGCGCGCGATCGGCCGGGCGCGCGAACGCGCGCGGGAGCTGGGGGACGAGTTCGGCGGCTGAGCCCCCCCGGACAAGGGGCTGCTCTGCCGCAAGGCACGGGCACCCGAGCGGGCTATAACTCGCGGTTACGGGCCGCTCGACAGGCTCGACGGGGGGATCATGAATCCAGCAGCCAGCGGACGCAGAGCGATCGCCTGCGTGATGGCATGTCTCTTGGCCGCGGCGGCATCGGCTGCCGAGCCGTCGTCTTCGGCGCCGCCGGCGCCGACAGCGAAGAAGACGGCAACGAAAGCGGCGCCGCCAGCCCGCGCCTTCGACACCCGCCACGTCGCGCCGGGCTTCGCCGGCCTGAAGGCCCAGGACCGCGTCGCCGTCATGCCTCCCGACATCGAGCTGTTCTCGCTGAGCGCCGGCGGTGTGTCCGAACCGCGCGCCGACTGGACGATGGCGGCCCGGGAGCACATGAAGGCGGCCCTGGCGCAGCGCACCCGCACGCTGGGCCTGGCCGCCGACTTCTTCGACGAGCGCCAGGCCGACGAATTCGCCGAGCCGATCGGCCTCCAGAACGCGGTGGCGTCGGCGATCTGGGTGCACCATGCCGGACAGCGCACCCTGCCGCTGCCGACCAAACACGACAAGCTCGACTGGTCGCTCGGTGACTCGGTGCGGCCGATCGCCCAGCAGGGCGGCCAACGCTACGGACTCTTCGTCTTCGTGCGCGACAGTTATGCCAGTGCGGAGCGCAAGGCCGCGATGATCGGTCTGGCGCTGTTCGGCTTCGCGCTGATGCCTGGGGCGCAGGTCGGCTACGCCTCGCTGGTCGACCTGGAGAGCGGACAGGTGGTCTGGTTCAACCCCTTGGTGCGCATGACCGGCGATCTGCGCGAGATCGATTCGGCCACCGAGACGGTCGCGGAGCTGCTGGGGAACCTGCCCGTCGCGCCATGAAGCGCCGCGCCTGGCTGAAGTGGGGTTGCGCCCACTGCATGCTGCTGTCCGGCGCCGCGCTTGCGGCCGACTGGATGCCGCCCAACCGGCTGGGGCGCCCCGACCCGGCGTCAGACGAAGGCGGGCTGTGGGCGCTGCTGGACCGCGAGGAGACGCGCGTGCGCCGCAGCCCGCTGCGCATGCGTGACGACGGACTGCAGGCCTATCTGGAGGGTGTCGTCGGCCGGCTGGCGGGTGAACACGCGGCGGACATGCGCGTCTACGCGCTGCGCGTGCCGATGTTCAACGCCAGCATGGCGCCCAACGGGATGATGCAGATCTGGAGTGGTCTGCTGCTGCGCGTGGACAACGAGGCCCAGCTCGCCGCCGTGCTGGGACACGAGATCGGCCACTACCTCGAACGTCACTCCGTGGCCCAGCTGCGTGATGCCAAGTCGCGCAGCGCGCTCGGCACTTTTCTGGCGGTCTTCGGCCTCGTCGGTGCCGTCGGCGCACTGGCGACGGTGGGCGGCGCCTATGCGTTCTCGCGGGAGCACGAACGCGAGGCCGACCGCATCGGCGTCGAGCTGATGCGCCGCGCCGGTTACGAGACCGGCGAGGCGTCGAAGATCTGGGGCAACCTGCTGGCCGAACTGAAGGCCGCCGGCGTCGAGGATCCGGCCCAGAACGCGCTGTTCGCCACCCACCCGGCCAACGACGAGCGCCGTGCCGCGCTGCAAGCGCTGACGCAGCAAGACTCCCGCGGCGAAACACGCGAAGCCGAGTTCCGCGCGCTGATCGCGCCCTGGCGCTTCTCGTTGCTCGAGGACGAGCTGCGGCGCCGGCGCTTCGACGAGTCGATCGTGCTGCTCGACCGCCGCTTGGCGAGCGAACCGGGAGACCCCGAACTGCTGTACTTCCGCGGCGAAGCGCGCCGCCTGCGCAACCGCGACGGCGACCTCGACCTGGCGCTGGCGGATCTCGAGCAGTCGGTGCGCAGCGGTCGCGAGCCGGCCGTCGCGCATCGATCGCTCGGCACGCTGCACCGTACGCAGGAACGCCACGATGCCGCACGCCAGGCGCTGCAGCGTTACCTGGAGCGTGCACCCGAGGCACCCGACGCCGCCTTCATCCGACAGACCCTGGAGGAACTCCCGTCATGACTCCCATCGCCACGCGCCGAGGCGCGATCCTCGCGCTCGGCGCGCTGCTGGCCGGCTGCGCGGGCCCGGCATTCGTCGAGGTGGCTCCCGGCGAGACCGTGATCAAGAACCGCCTCGCCGTGACGGCGGGCAGAGCCTGGAACCGTTTCGACAGCTCCGCCGAGGGCAATCAGCACCCGGTCTGGACGCGCGACGGCTTCGCGCTGGACACGCTTCGCTTCTACGTCGGCCTCAAGAGCGGCGACCTGCTGGCACCGACGCCGCGCAACAAGGACGGCGCCAAGCCCCTGGCCTACACCGCCGGTATGGCGCCCCAGGACATCGTCGGGCTGTTCGAGTCGATGGTCTCGCGCGACGGCTCGAGCTTCACGCTCGACAAGATGGAGCCCGCGAGCTTCGCCGGACAGCCCGGCGTGCGCTTCGAGTACACCAGCGTGCGCAAGGGCGACGAGGTGGTCGTGCGCGGAGTCACCTGGTTCGCGGTGAAGAACGGCGAGCTGTTCGCGCTGGCCTTCGCGGCGCCACGCCTGGGTTTCTTCCCGCGCGGGCTGCCCGAGGTCGAAGCGATCGTGCGCTCGGCGCGCCTGGTCTGACGCCGGCGGTGCGCGGCGGGCCGGCCCGCTCAGCGCATCGCCAGGTCGACGACGACCCCGGCGAAGACCGCCAAACCCACCCAGTGGTTGACGCGGAAGGCGCGGAAGCAGCCTTCGCGGCCGCGGTCGCGGATCAGCGACCAGTGCCACAGCGCCTGCGCCGCGGCGGCGGCGATGCCGAGCAGGAACCATGCGCCCAGGCCGAGCGACACGCCGACGACGGCCCAGATCGCGAGGAACAGGCCGTAGAAGGCCATGATGCCGGCGACGTCGAAGCGGCCGAGCGTGATCGCCGAGGTCTTGATGCCGATCTTCAGGTCGTCGTCGCGGTCGACCATCGCGTACTCGGTGTCGTAGGCCAGCACCCAGAACAGGTTGCCGACCAGCAGCCACCAGGCCTGCGGCGGCACCGCGGCGAAGGTCCACTCCTGACCGCCCTGCGCCGCGGCGAAGGCCATCGGGATGCCGAAGCTGAAGGCCACGCCCAGCACCGCCTGCGGCATGGAGACGAAACGTTTGGCGTAGGGGTAGACCAGCGTCACCGCCAGGCCGAAGAACGACAGCAGGATCGTCGGCGGGTTGGTCGTCAGCACCAGCAGGAACGAGACGAAGGCCAGCGCCGCGCCGACGCCCAGCGCGTCGGGCACACCGAGCGCGCCGCTGGTGATCGGACGCTGCGCCGTGCGCTTGACGTGGCGGTCGAACTCGCGGTCGGCGACGTCGTTGATGCAGCAGCCGGCGCTGCGCATCAGCACCGTGCCCAGCGTGAAGACGGCGATCAGGTGCAGACCGGGGAAGCCGTCGGCGGCGATCCACAGCGCGGCCAGCGTCGGCCACAGCAGCAGCAGCCAGCCGGCCGGGCGGTCCCAGCGGATCAGGTCCAGGTAGAGATGGAAGCGGCGCGCGGCGATCACGGCAGCGATTATCCGGCGAGCGGCGGGCCTGGCCGCGACGGCGATGGGGCGGGCTCGCGGGTGACGGGTCACCCGGGGTCGTCACCGCCGCCGGCAGCCGGGACCGCATCCCTCTCGAAGCGGTAGAACCTCGCGGCAAGGGCCCCCGGACCAGAAGGCACTGCGATGGCATCCCTGCAGAATGCCGGCAAGACCAACAGGCTAGTGCATGCAATACGTTCCGGCGCTCGATGGAGTACGTGCCATTGCGGTGCTGGTGGTGCTGGCCTTCCACGCCCGCGTGCCGGGGTTCAACGGCGGTTTCCTCGGCGTCGATCTCTTCTTCGTCCTGTCCGGGTACCTGATCACCCGGATCCTGGCCGAAGAGCACCGGCATCGCGGTTCGATCTCCATCGGCTCGTTCTACCTTCGTCGCCTGCGCCGCCTGTATCCGGCGCTGCTGCTCTTCGTCGGCACCTACCTGCTCGTGGCCGAAACGGTGTTCGGGAACCGGGTCAACCACGTCAGAGACGCGATCGTCACGACGCTCTACCTTTCGGACTACGGACGGGCCTTCTGGCGCGTGCCGGTGGTCCTCCAGCACACCTGGAGCCTGGCGGCCGAGGAGCACTTTTATCTCGTGTGGCCGCTGCTGCTCGTCGGCATCCTGAAGCTCGCCCCGCGCCTTCGGATCGCCAGCCTAGCACTGCTGTTCGTCGCGGCGACGGCATGGCGCTGGAACGTGCTCGGAGAAGGCGACTGGCTGCAGACCTACTACCGTTTCGACACCCGCCTGTCGGGCCTGGTACTCGGGGCCGCGTGCGCCCTCTGGAAGCCGCAGTTCGGCGGCACGGCGGCGCTCGCCGGCTGGGCGATCTTCGCCTGGTGCGTGCACTCCGCGCACTGGTACGGGCGCGACAGCCTGATGGAGATCGCGCTCGCCGCGGAGCTGTCTGCCGCACTGATCATCCTCGGAGCGCAACACCTGAAGGTCTTTGCGTCCGGGCCGCTGACCTGGCTGGGACGCATGTCCTACGGCATCTATCTGTGGCACTACCCATTCGTCTACTGGATGCGCAACGAGGGCCTGCACTGGAGCATCACGTTCCTCGCGGCCGGCGGCGCCGCGATCACCTGCGCGGCGCTGTCGTACTACACGATCGAACGGACTTTCCGATCGCGCCGCGCACGGCGTGCTGGTCCGCCCGGATCGGCCGCAGGCGCCTGACCGACGCCGGCCACGGCCGTGCAGCCAATGCCGGCCGGTGCACGCCCCCAGGCGATGCTGGCGCGCCCGCCCACCGGCGCGGCATGGCGCAATGGCGAGCGCCGCTAAACCACCAGGAGGTTGATCAGCGCGCGCCCGCTGCGGTCGCGGTAGACGTCGAAGTCGGTGTCCACCGACAACAGATGGCGGATCTTCAGCCGGGCCTGCCGGTTGGCGGCCAGCCAGTCCCGCGTCCGGACATGCCAGGCGTCGTGACGGTTCATCAGCGCCAGCAGCGGCCCGCTGTCGACGAGCACCGGGCCACGATGCGGCCGCAGCGGCGCCGGCAGCGGTTCTTCGACGGCGATCGCCGCCGGGGCGGCGACGGCCGGCTCTGACGCCGGCATCGAGACCCGGCCGCTTGCCGGCCCAGACCTCGGCGGCGTGCTGCCGGTGCAGGCCCGCCATGTCGTCAGGACCTTCGTAGCGCCCGAAGATCTCGGCGCCCAGTTCGTAGGCCGAAGGCGGCGCGGCGCCGTCGCCGGCATCCAGGTAGGCCACCAGGGCGGCGCGGAAGCTGCCGCGCCGCCCGTCTCAACCCTCGAGCTGCTTCTGGAACACCAGCCCCGCGTGCTCGCGCAGCGCGTGGAACTTGATCTTCGGCCAGTTCTCCTGCATCGCCCGCAGTTCGCCGGCGTATTCGAGCAGCACGCAGGGCGCGTCGACGGCGTCGAGCGCGACGCGGTGCGAGTTGCCGTCGATGAAGCGCTTGAGCTCACGCTCGCCGCCGTCGGCCTCGTCGCAGGTGACCCAGCGCGCGACGTTGTAGCGCGCCGGCATGATGCGCGCCTTCACGCCGTACTCGTGCTCCAGGCGGTGGGCGACGACTTCGAACTGCAGCTGGCCGACGGCGCCCAGCAGCAGCACGCTGCCGGCGACCGGGCGGAAGACCTGGATCGCGCCTTCCTCGCCGAGCTGGGTCAGGCCGGCGCGCAGCTGCTTGGTGCGCAGCGGGTCGGCCACTTCGACGGCGCGGAACATTTCCGGCGCGAAGAACGGCAGGCCGGTGAACTGCAGGCTCTCGCCTTCGGTCAGCGTGTCGCCGAGCTGCAGCACGCCGTGGTTCGGGATGCCGATGATGTCGCCGCCGAAAGCCTCCTCGAGCAGCTCGCGGCGCTGCGACAGGAAGCTCACCACCGTGTTCGGCCGCAGCTCCTTGCCCGAGCGCACGACCTTCAGCCGCATGCCGCGTTCGAAGTGGCCGCTGGCCACACGCAGGAAGGCGATGCGGTCGCGGTGCGCCGGGTCCATGTTGGCCTGGATCTTGAAGACGACGCCGGTGAACTTGGGCTCGCCCGGCTGCACCTCGCGCTGCAGCGCCGGGCGCGGGCCCGGGGCCGGCGCCATGTCGACGAGTGCGTCCAGCACCTCGCGCACGCCGAAGTTGTTGATCGCCGAGCCGAAGAACATCGGCGTCTGGCGGCCGGCCAGGAACTCGGCCTCGTCGAAGCCCGGCGCCGCCTCGCGCACCAGCTCGACCTCGCTGGCCGCCTCCATGTAGGGGCTGCCGAAACGCTCCTCGAGCACCGGGTTGGCCAGGCCCTCGATGATCTCGTCGTCGTGCGTCGCACGCTCCTCGCCGGGCGAGAAGACACGCATCTGGTCCTTGCCGAGGTCGAGCACGCCGCCGAAGAACTTGCCCATGCCCACCGGCCAGGTGAAGGGCACGACGCTCATGCCGAGTTCGCGCTCGATCTCGTCCATCAGGTCCAGCGGCTGCCGGACCTCGCGGTCCATCTTGTTGACGAAGGTGAGGATCGGCGTGTTGCGCGCGCGGCAGACCTGCAGCAGGCGGCGCGTCTGCGGCTCGACGCCGTTGGCCGCGTCGATGACCATCAGCGCCGCGTCGACCGCGGTCAGCACGCGGTAGGTGTCTTCGGAGAAGTCCTGGTGGCCCGGGGTGTCGAGCAGGTTGATGACGCAGTCGCGGTACTCCATCTGCATCACCGACGAGGCCACCGAGATGCCGCGCTGCTTCTCGATCTCCATCCAGTCGGACGTGGCGTGGCGGCTGGCTTTGCGCGCCTTCACCGAGCCGGCGATCTGGATCGCGCCCGAGAACAGCAGCAGCTTCTCGGTCAGCGTGGTCTTGCCCGCGTCGGGGTGGCTGATGATCGCGAAGGTGCGACGGCGGCGCACTTCGGACTCGATGCGGGAGGCGGTGTCGGAGGACATGGGGCGGCTCTACGGGCGGAACCGCGAATTATCGTCGGCCGGCTGCGCCGCCCGGGGTCAGGTCTCGTGAGACCTGACCCCGTCTTCTCGCGACCACCGGCGCGAAAGACGGCGGCCGGGGCGTGCTCTGGCGGGGTCAGGTCTTGCCGTTTGCAGATTCCGAAGCCCGGAAGCCCGGGGTCAGGTCTCGTGAGACCTGACCCCGTCCTGGCGTGACCCCGTCCTGGCGTTGCGCCCCTCCGACCGTGCCGCCGGGCGGCCGTGGCCTGGCAGCCTGGGCGTGTCTGCGCCCAGCAACTGCCATGCCCCGCGCTGCAGCGCGGGGCGGGAGGACTTACTCCTCGAGCAGCGAGCGCAGCATCCAGGCCGTCTGCTCGTGCACCGTCAGGCGCTGCGTCAGCAGGTCGGCGGTCGGCTCGTCGCCGGCGGCGTCGGCCAGCGGGAAGATGCTGCGTGCGGTGCGCGCCACGGCCTCGTGGCCCTCGACGAGGATCTTGACCATCTCCAGCGCCTTCGGCGGCGTGGCCGGGGCGTCGGCCACCGAGGCCAGCGCGCCGAACTGCGCGTACGAGCCCGGCGCCGGGTGGCCCAGCGAGCGGATGCGCTCGGCGATCGGGTCGACCGCGTTCCACAGCTCCGTGTACTGCGTCATGAACATCGTGTGGAGCGTGTTGAACATCGGCCCCGTGACGTTCCAGTGGAAGTTGTGCGTGGTCAGGTACAGCGTGTAGGTGTCGGCCAGCAGCTTGCTGAGGCCGGCGGTGATCGCCGCTCGGTCCTTGTCGCTGATGCCGATGTTGATCGCCGGCGCGCCGCCGGCAGCTTTTTTCTTCGCCATTCGCTCTCTCCTGAAGGGGACGGGTTCCCTGCGGACTCTACCCAAGCCGCGCGACGGCCCGGTTTCGACCCGGTCAACACGCGGGAACTCTCAGGCCACGGGCCAGATCCCGCCGGCCAGCACGGCCAGCCCGAAAGCGACGATCGCACCGCCCAGGCCCTTGCGCAGCCGCTTCATCGTGTTCATCTCGTACTCCTTGCCGCGTCCGGATAACCGGAGCGGGTGTCAGCGTACGGGCCGCGGCGGCCGCCGGCCAGTTGATCGTCTCGAAGGCGGCGATAGCGCCGCCGGGCGCCGCTACAGGCGGAACAGCTGCACCGAGCGCTTCAGCGTCTCGGTGCGCTGGTACAGCGCCTGCACCGCGCTGGCGGTCTGCTGCACCAGTTCGGCGTTGGCCTCGGTCATGCGGCCGAGCTCGTTGACCGCGCCGTTGACCTGCTCGATGCCGGCCGACTGCTCCTCGGCGGCCCGCGTGATCTGCTGGATCATCTCGCCGACGCGCTGCACCTCGCCGACGGTGCGGCCGATCGTGTCGTTGGCCTCGTCCATCTGGCGCGTGCTGTCGGCGACCTGCTCGACCGACGCCATGATCAGCCCGCGCACGTCCTGCGCCGCCTTGGCGCTGCGCTGCGCCAGCGCCCGCACCTCGGCGGCGACGACGGCGAAGCCGCGGCCCTGCTCGCCGGCACGCGCCGCCTCCACCGCGGCGTTGAGCGCCAGCAGGTTGGTCTGGAACGCGATGCCCTCGATGATCTGGACGATCTCGGTCACCTTGCGCGACGAGTGCTCGATGGCCTGGATCGTGGCGCCGACACGCTCCATCGCCTGGCCGCCGTCGGTGGCCACGGCGGCCGTCTGCAGGCTCTGGCGCAGCACCTCGCCGGCGGTCGCCGCCGCGTGGCGCACCGTGCCGGCGATCTGCTCCATCGACGAGGCGGTCTTCTGCAGCGCGTCGTGCTGGGCCTCGGTGCGCTTGGACAGGTCCTCGCTGCCGCGTGCGATGCCGGCGGTGGCGCTCGCCGTGCCGGCCACCTCCTGGCGGGCGTCGCTGATCGCCGCACGCAGGTTCAGCTGGATCTGCATCAGCGCCCGCGTCAGCCCGCTGACCGGGTGCGGGTGCACGTGCGTGATCGAGGTCGTCAGGTCGCAGCCGGCGAGCTCCTGCGCAAAACGTTCGGCTTCGTCGAGGCGATGCTGGATGTGGCGGCGAAACCCATACGCCGCCAGCACGACGCCAGCCAGGCCGACGGCGGCGGCCACCGGCAGCGGCGCGACCGAGGCCACGCCCAGCGTCAGCGCCAGCTGGACCCCCATCACCGCGGCCAGGCGTGCCGTCAGCGACATGCGGTGCACACGCCCGGGCAGGTCACGCCAGCCCAGGTAGCGCACCCGGCCAGCATGCAGGCGCAAGGTGGCGCGGCCCGACTCGCGTTCGGCGGCGATCTTCGTGTACAGCGCTTCGGCGGCCTGGATCTCCTCGCGCGTGGGCTTGAGCCGCACCGACAGGTAGGCCACCGGCTTGCCGCCCTCCATCACCGGCGTGACGTTGGCGCGCACCCAGTAGTGGTCGCCGTTGCGGCGCCGGTTCTTGACGATGCCGGTCCAGGGACGGCCGCGGCCGATGGTCTGCCACAGGTCCTTGAAGGCCTCGGGCGGCACGTCGGGATGGCGGATCAGGTTGTGCGGCTGGCCGATCAGCTCCTCGTAGTCGTAGCCGCTGACCTCGACGAAGGTGCTGTTGCAGTGCGTGATGCGGCCCTGAGCGTCGGTGGTCGAGACGATCAGCGCATCGGCCGGATAGTCGTATTCCTTCTGCGTGACGGGCAGGTTGACGCGCATGGCAGGACGGTCCTCTCTGTCGATTCGGGACGTACGCGGCACACTGCGCCGCCGCGGGGCGTCGTTTGTCGAAGACTGTAGGAGGACGGCTCGCCGCGTGCCGCGTCATAAGCGGGGCGACTGGCGGACAAATCGCTCAAATTCACGCAAAGCGCGCCCGCGCGGCGCGGGCGCCCGGCGTCAGACGATCGCTCGATCAGGCCGTCAGGCGGCGCACGCCCGGCAGCTCGCAGGCGTAGATCGCGTTGCGCAGCGCGGCAATCGCCTCGTAGCGCGTGAAGGTGCGGCGCCAGACCAGCACCACGCGCCGCGTCGGCACCGGCTCGGTGAACGGGATGTAGGCCACGTGCTTGTCGGCCTCGGCGGGCAACGACAGCCGCGGCACGACGGTGACGCCCATGCCGGCGGCGACCATGTACTTGATCGTCTCCAGCGACGAGCCCTCGAAGCTCTTGCGGATGCCCTCGGCGTCGCTGGAGAAACGCGCGTACTCCGGGCAGACCTCGAGCACGTGGTCGCGGAAGCAGTGGCCGGTGCCCAGCAGCAGCATGGTCTCGGCCTTCAGCTCCTCGGCGCTGACGCTGTCGCGCGCGGCCAGCGGGTGGCTGCGCGGCACCGCGGCGAGAAAGGGCTCGTCGTACAGCGGCGCCACCGCCATGCCGGTGTCCGGAAAGGGCTCGGCCATGATCGCGCAGTCGAGCTCGCCGGTGCGCAGCGACTCCAGCAGCTTGGCGGTGAAGTTCTCCTGGATCATCAGCGGCATCTGCGGCACGTGCTCGATCGCGCTGCGCACCAGGTCGGGCAGCAGGTAGGGCCCGATCGTGTAGATGACGCCCAGGCGCAGCGGGCCCGACACCGGGTCCTTGCCGCGTTTGGCGATCTCGCGGATCGCCTGCGCCTGCTCGATGACCTGCTGCGCCTGGCGCACGATCTCGTCGCCCAGCGGCGTGACGCTGACCTCGCTGGCACCGCGCTCGAAGAGCTTGACGTCGAGCTCCTCCTCCAGCTTCTTGATCGCGACGCTGAGCGTCGGCTGCGACACGAAGCAGGCCTCGGCGGCGCGGCCGAAGTGCCGTTCGCGCGCGACCGCGACGATGTACTTGAGCTCGGTGAGGGTCATGGCGCGATTGTCGCGCGCGCCTGCCCAGGCCTGAAGCCATGCGAAATATGCATGCAAAACCAGGGTCGGCGCCAATCCCGCGCCGCGGCCCGCGGCCTACAGTGCCCCTCACCGCGCGCCCCGGTCCACGAGACCGCCGGCCGCCCGCCCTCTCCCACCAGGAAGAACCGATGCCGCAACCGCTTTCCTTCGTCCACCCGACACCGCACAGCCCCTGGGGCACCTACCTCGCGCAGGTCGACCGCGTCGTGCCCTACCTCGGCCACCTCGCGCGCTGGGTCGAGACGCTGAAGCGCCCGAAACGTGCGCTGATCGTCGACATCCCGATCGAGATGGACGACGGCCGCATCGAGCACTTCGAGGGCTACCGCGTGCAGCACAACATGTCGCGCGGCCCCGGCAAGGGCGGCGTGCGCTACCACCCCGACGTCACGCTCGAGGAAGTGATGGCGCTGTCGGCGTGGATGAGCATCAAGAACGCCGCCGTCAACCTGCCCTACGGCGGCGCGAAGGGCGGCATCCGCGTCGACCCGAAGCAGCTGACGCACAAGGAGCTGGAGCGCATGACGCGGCGCTACACCAGCGAGATCGGGCTGATCATCGGGCCGCAGCAGGACATCCCGGCGCCGGACGTGAACACCAACCCGCAGATCATGGCGTGGATGATGGACACGTACTCGATGAACACCGGCGCCACCGCGACCGGCGTCGTCACCGGCAAGCCGATCCACCTCGGCGGTTCGCTGGGGCGCGTCAAGGCCACCGGCCGCGGCGTCTTCGTCACCGGGCGCGAAGCGGCCCGCCGCATCGGGCTGGACCTGAACGGCGCGCGTGTCGCCGTGCAGGGCTTCGGCAACGTCGGCTCGTCGGCGGCGGAGCTCTTCGCCCAGGCCGGCGGCCGCATCGTCGCGGCGCAGGACCACACCGGCACCGTCGTCAACGACCACGGCCTGGACATCGCCGACCTGACGGCGCACGTGAAGGCCACCGGCGGTGTCGGCGGCTTCCGCGGCGGCGAAGCGGCCGACGGCGAGAGCTTCTGGGACGTGGCCTGCGACATCCTCGTGCCGGCGGCGCTGGAAGGCCAGATCACCGCCGCGCGCGCGCAGCGCCTGAAGGCCCGCATCGTGCTCGAAGGCGCCAACGGCCCGACGCTGCCCGACGCCGACGACATCCTCGCCGAGCGCGGCGTGCTCGTCGTGCCCGACGTGATCTGCAACGCCGGCGGCGTGACCGTCAGCTACTTCGAGTGGGTGCAGGACTTCAGCTCGTTCTTCTGGACCGAAGACGAGATCAACGTGCGCCTCGAGAAGATCATGATCGGCGCGCTGAAGCGCATCTGGGACACCGCCGACCGCCACCAGATCACGCTGCGCACCGCCACCTTCGCGGTGGCCTGCGAGCGCATCCTGATGGCGCGCGAGGAACGCGGGCTGTATCCGTGAGCCAGGAAGGTGAGCCCCCCAAGCTCGCTAGCGCTCGCTACCCCCCAAGGGGGCTCGGCGGGACGCGGACGGTCCAGTGGACCGTCGGCGCCTGCCGAGCGGCCGGGCCACTGGCCCGGCGCGGCCTGCAAGGCCGTCCGCCGACTGCCCAGCGGAGCCGGGCCGTGGCGGGAAGCTTGATCGCAGAGGACCTCGGGTGTTGCGGTCACTCGCTGACCGCGTACCCGGGCTTAACGCGGTGCACCGACGACCCGGCGAAGACGGGCCGTGGCGGGACTCAGGCGCCGGGCTCGCGGAGAAAGATCTCGACGCGGCGGTTCTTGGCGCGGCCGGCGTCGCTGCCGTTGTCGGCCACCGGCTCGCGCGAGCCGCGGCCGGCGATCTCCAGGCGGGCGGCGGGCACGCCGCGGTCTTCGAGGTAGTCGCGCACGGTGCGGGCGCGCGCCAGCGACAGCGGGTCGTTGATCGCGTCGCTGCCGGTGCTGTCGGTGTGGCCGACGATGCGCACGTGCATCGTCTGGTCCAGCCCCTTGGCGAACTGGTCGAGCACCGGGCGCAGCGAAGGCTGCAGGTCGGCGCGGCCGACGGCGAAGGACAGGTCGCTGGGCACGTTGACCTTCAGCTCGTTGTCCGGCGTGCGCGCGACGTCGATGCCGGTGCCGGCGGTGGCCTGCTCCATCGCCCGGCGCTTCTCCTCCATGCGCTTGGACCACAGGTTGCCGCCGACGGCGCCGACGACGCCGCCGATCACCGCCCCGGTGCCCGCCTTGCCGCCGGTGGCCTTGCTGATCACGGCCCCGCCGAGCGCACCGATGGCGGCCCCGGTGGCGGTGCCCTTGCTGCGTTCGTCCATGGTCTCGCAGCCGGCCAGCACCGTCACCGCCAGCGCGACGGCCACGCCACGTGCGGCCAAACGTCTTGCATTCATTCGTCTTCTCCTCGTTCGGATACGGAGCCTCGGCCACGAACTGCGACAAGGTGCGCCGCGGCAGAGGTGCTTAGGATCTTAGGTTCCGCTCCGCCCCCCGGGTTACAACCCGTTTCGACATGAGACGCCGAACCGCCCTCCTCGGTCTGGCCGCGCTGGGCGCCGCCACGGCCCGTGCTGCCGACGCCTGGCCCACGCGGCCCGTGCACCTGGTCGTGCCGACCGGGCCGGGCAGCTCGCTGGACCTGATCGCCCGCCTGCTCGGCGAACGCCTGGCAGCACGCTGGGGCCAGCCGGTGGTCGTCGACAACAAACCCGGCGCCGGCGGCATGCTCGGCGTCGACGCCGCGGCCAAGGCACGCGACGGCCACACCCTCGCACTCGGCTTCAACGGCCCGGTGGCATTCGCGCCCTTCCTCTACCGGCGCATGCCCTACGACCCGGCGCGCGACCTGCGGCCCCTCGTGATGACGACCTCGCAGCCCAACGTGCTGGCGGTCAACGCCGAGCGTGTGCCGGCGCGCTCCGTGGCCGAGTTCGTCGCCTGGGCGCGCACACGCCGCGACGGCATCGCCTACTCGTCGCTGGGCAACGGCAGCTCGGCGCATCTGACGATGGAGCTGTTCCTGCACGAGGCGGGCATCGCCGGCGTGCACGTGCCCTACAACGGCTCGCCGCCGGCCGCGCTGGCGGTGGCCCAGGGCGAAGCCGAAGCGACCTTCATGGTCGCGCCGGCGCTGCTGCCGCACGCCCGCGCGAACCGCCTGCGCCTGCTGGCCGTGACCAGCGCCGAGCGCGTGCACTCGCTGCCCGAACTGCCGACGATGGCCGAAGCCGGGTATCCGGCCGTGCAGTCGCTGGCCTGGAACGGCCTGCTGGCGCCGGCCGGCACGCCCGAGGTGGTGCTCGCGCGCATCGCCGCCGACGTCAACACGGTGCTGCGCGAGCCCGCGGTGCGCCAGGCGCTGGACGCGCAGGGCCTCGCGCCGGTGGGCGGCAGCGCCGCCGACTTCCGTCGTACGATCGACGCCGACATCAAGCGCTGGGGCCCGGTGATCACGCGCCTGGGCGTCCGGCTCGACTGACAAGACCCAGACCCGCCATGACGACCCCGCCGCTCTCCTACGACGTCTCCGACGCCGACTTCGAAACCGCCGTCCTCGACCGTTCGCTCGACGTGCCCGTGCTGCTGGATTGCTGGGCGCCGTGGTGCGGGCCCTGCCGTTCGCTCGGCCCGATCCTCGAGAAGCTGGTGCAGGCCTACGGCGGCCGCTTCGTGCTCGCCAAGCTGAACACCGACGAGTCGCCGCAGGTCGCGCAGGCGATGGGCATCCGCAGCATCCCGCAGGTGACGCTGTTCGCCGGCGGCCGCCCGGTCGACCAGTTCATGGGCGCGCTGCCCGAAGGCCAGATCCGCGCCTTCCTCGACCGCCACCTCGGCCCGGCCGACGAGCAGCCCGAGCAAGAGCCGCAATGGGGCCCGCTGGACGAAGCCGAGGCCCTGCTCGGCGAAGGCGCGCTGGCCGAAGCCCAGGCGCTGCTGGACGCGATCCCCGAAGCCGAACGCGACGAGCGCCACGCCAAGCTGCTGAAGCGCCTGGCGCTGGCTTCGCAGGCGCCGGAGGGCGACCCCGAGGCGCTGGCTGCGCGCATCGCCGCCAACCCGAAGGACTTCGACGCACGTTTTGCGCTCGCCGCGCTGCACGCCCACCGCGGCGACTTCGGCGCCGCCTTCGAGCAGCTGCTGGACATCGTGCTGCGCGACAAGGCCGAGTGGCGCGAGAAGGCGCGGGTGCAGATGGTCGAGTGGTTCGAGGTCTGCCCCGACCCCGAGGTCGTCAGCCACGGCCGACGCTACCTCGGGATGTACCTGAACTGAGACCCGCCCGGGAGGCCGCGAGGCCTCCCGCGCTCAGTGGCCGATCCCGGCCAGCAGTTCGGCGTTGCCGCCGGCGGCGGCGGTGTTCACCGTCAGCGTCTGCTCGGCGCAGAAGCGGTACAGGTAGTGCGGGCCGCCGGCCTTGGGGCCGGTGCCCGACAGGCCTTCACCACCGAAAGGCTGCACGCCGACGACCGCGCCGATGATGTTGCGGTTGACGTAGACGTTGCCGATGCGAGCCAAGTGCGCGATGCGTTCGGCGCGGCTGTCGATGCGCGTCTGCACGCCCAGCGTCAGCCCGTAGCCCAGCGCGTTGATGCGCGCGACGAGCTGCTCGACGTCGCCGCTCCAGCGCACCAGGTGCAGCACGGGGCCGAAGATCTCCTCGCGCAGATCCTCGACGGCGCCGATCTCGAACGCCACCGGCGCGACCAGGCGCGGCACCGCCGGTGCGGCCGGCGCCGGCGTCTCGCCGACCAGGCGCGCTTCGGCCCGCAGACGGGCGACGTGGCGCTCGATATGGGCGAAAGCCTCGTCGTCGATCACCGGGCCGACGTCGGTGGCCAGCAGCGCCGGGTCGCCGAGCGAGAGTTCCTTCATCGCCCCGGCGAGCATCGTGAACACGCCGTCGGCGACGCTTTCGTGCACCGCCAGCAGGCGCAGCGCCGAGCAGCGCTGGCCGGCCGAGCGGAAGGCGCTCTGCACGACCGCGTCGACCACCTGCTCGGGCAGCGCGGTGCTGTCGACGATCATCGCGTTCAGGCCGCCGGTCTCGGCGATCAGCGGCACGATCGCGCCGTCCTTGGCCGCCAGCGTGCGGTTGATGAGCCGCGCGACCTGGGTGCTGCCGGTGAAACAGACGCCCGCGGTGCGCGCGTCGGCCACCAGCGCGGCGCCGACGGTCTCGCCGGGGCCGTGCAGCAGCACCAGCGCGTCCTCGGGCACGCCGGCCTCGTGCAGCAGGGCGACGAAACGTTCGGCCACCGCCGGCGTCTGCTCGGCGGGTTTGGCGGCGACGGTGTTGCCGGCGACGAGCGCGGCCACCACCTGGCCGGCGAAGATCGCCAGCGGGAAGTTCCACGGGCTGATGCAGACGAAGACGC
Organism: Rubrivivax benzoatilyticus JA2 = ATCC BAA-35; assembly: GCF_000190375.1. Classification (GTDB taxonomy): domain Bacteria; phylum Pseudomonadota; class Gammaproteobacteria; order Burkholderiales; family Burkholderiaceae_C; genus Rubrivivax; species Rubrivivax benzoatilyticus. The sequence continues at coordinate 19,570 of NZ_AEWG01000047.1, read as the reverse complement.
CGCGGCCGTGCAGGCGCAGCGTGTTGCGCTCGCCGGTCGGGCCGGGCAGCAACTGCTCGCCCAGCCGCGCCTCGGCCTGTTCGGCGTAGTAGCGGCAGAAGTCGGCGGCCTCGCGCACCTCGGAGACGGCGTCGCCCAGCGTCTTGTGCGCCTCCTTGACGAGCAGGCCGCAGTACTCGGGCAGGCGTGCTTCGAGCAGGTCGGCGGCGCGGCGCAGCGCGCCGGCACGCTCGGCCAGCGGGCGCGCGCTCCAGGCGCCGAAGCCGGCGGCCAGGCGCGCCATCGCGGCGGCCGTGTCCTCGGGGCGTGCCTCGGCGACGGCGGGCACGCGCGTCGCGGCGACGGCCGCCAGCAGCGGCGCACGCATCGCCTCGCAGGCCAGGTCGGCACCGGCCGAGTTGGGCCGCGCCGGGCCGTACAGCGCCGCCGGCAGCGGCAGGCCGGATTCGGCCGTGGGCGCCAGCGGCGAGGCCAGCAGCACCTCCGGCGCCACCGCCGGGTCGGCGAGCTGGTGCACGAAGGACGAGTTGGCGCCGTTCTCGAGCAGCCGGCGCACCAGGTAGGCCAGCAGGTCGCGGTGCTCGCCGACCGGGGCGTAGACGCGGCAGGCGATGCTGCCGTCCTTCAGCACCTCGCGGTACACGCCCTCGCCCATGCCGTGCAGACGCTGCATCTCGAAAGGCACGCCGGCGGCACGTGCCATCTGCAGGATCGCGGCGATCGTGCCGGCGTTGTGCGACGCGAACTGCGGGTACAGCACGTCGGCGTGGCCCAGCATCGCGCGCGCGCAGGCCAGGTAGGAGATGTCGGTGTGGTGCTTGTGCGTGAACAGCGGGTAGGCCGGCAGGCCCAGCTCCTGGGCGCGTTTGGCTTCGCCGTCCCAGTAGGCGCCCTTGACCAGGCGGACCATGAAGCGCAGGCCGTGACGGCGCGCGATCGCGGCGACCTCGTCGATGACCGCCAGCGCACGCGTCTGGTAGGCCTGCATCGCCAGGCCGAAGCCCTGCCACTGCGGGAAGGCGGCGGCGATGCGGTCGGCGACGGCGTCGAAGACGTCCAGCGACAGCTCCAGCCGGTCGACCTCCTCGGCGTCGATCGTCAGGTTCAGGTTGGCGGCGGCGGCGCGTTCGACCAGCGTCCAGACGCGCGGCAGCAGGGTCTCGAAGACACGTTCGCGCTGCGCGTCCTCGTAACGCGAGAACAGCGCCGACAGCTTGATCGAGATGCCGTCGCCTTCCATCGGCGACAGCGGCCCGCGTTCGGCGCGGCCGGAGGCGATGGCGGCGATCGCGTTCTCGTAGCTGGCGAGGTAGCGCTCGGCGTCGGCTTCGGTGCGTGCGCCCTCGCCCAGCATGTCGTAGCTGAAGCGCAGCATCGGTTGCGCCTTGCGCTGCGCCGCGGCTTCCTTCATCGCCTCGTCGATGCTGCGGCCGAGCACGAACTGGCGGCCCAGCAGCTGGATCGCGCGCACGGTGGCGGCGACGACGGTGCGTGCGCCCAGGCGCTGCAGCAGGCCGGCCGGCTGCTCGGCGCCGGGCAGGAACTTCTTCGACAGCGCGATGGCGCTCGCCGACAGGCTGGCCAGCATCTTGTGCGGGCCTTCGTCGCCCGTGCCGTCGAAGTCGGCGCGGCCGAGCTGGTCGGCGGTCAGCGCGACGGCGGTCTCGGCGTCGGGCACACGCAGCAGCGCTTCGGCCAGACGCATCAGCGCCAGGCCTTCGGCGCTGGAGATCGGGTACTCGCGCAGCAGCGACTCCATCGCCCAGAACGGCGCCGGGTGGGCGCGCACCTGCTCGACCCAGGGCGTGGCGGTCGCGATCACACGCGGCCAGTCGAGCGCGCCCTGCAGCGACGCGAGCGCGGCGGCGACGGCCTCGGACTCGGGGCGGTACGGGAACGGCAGGCGTTCACGCGGCGGCGGGACGGACATGGGGGCACTCCTGGGCGACAAACGGGCGCAGTGTGGGGGCCGACGCACCGCATCCGATTCGGAATGAAGCCGGTTTGACCGAGAATCCCACGGATGGACGACGCCAACACCGAGCAGGGCCTTCGATCCGGCCCCCGCGAACTGGACAAGATCGACCGCCGCATCCTGCGCGTGCTGCAGGCCGACGGGCGCATCAGCAACCTGAAGCTGGCCGAGGAGGTGCATTTGTCGCCGACCGCGGTGCTCGAACGTGTCAAACGCCTCACGCGCGACGGCTACATCGTCGGCTACGAGGCCCGGCTGGACCCGAGCAAGCTCGGCGCCGGGCTGCTGGTCTTCGTCGAGATCCTGCTCGACCGCACGGTGCACGACGTGATGGACACCTTCAAGGCGGCGGTGCAGGTGCGGCCCGAGATCCTCGAGGCGCATCTCGTCGCCGGCGGCTTCGACTACCTGCTGAAGACGCGTGTCGCCGACATGGCGGCCTACCGCGAGTTCATCGGCACCGTCATCTGGACGCTGCCCGGCGTGCGCGAGACGCGCACCTACGCGGTGATGGAAGAAGTGAAGAACAGCGCCCGCATCCCGGTCTGAGCCCTGCCGGCGGCCCGCCGACGGGCCGAATCGCTGAAAACGAGAACGACACCACGGCCTGCCCTCTGCAGCCGGGTGATCCCTGTGCCGATTCACCAAAAACGATGATTAGATCGGCGCCAGCCGCCCGTGCGGCACGACGACATCGGGAACGACAGGGAGTACGAATGTTCTCGAACACCAAACCTGCGGGGCGACACGGCCCCGTCTCGCGCTTCGCCTCGTCCAGGATCGGCGAGTACCCGCCGGGCGCCCTGCTGCCGCCCGAGCCCCGGCCGGGCCATGAACGCCGGCAGCTCGCGTTCGTCGAAGGCATGGCGATCGTGGCGCTGGTCGCCGCGATGGCGCTCGAACTCGGGCTGGCGCTGGGGCTGTACTGAGCCGGCCTGAGGCGCCGGTGCCGGCTCAGCGCCGGCCGAAGATCGCCGTGCCGACGCGCACCAGCGTCGCGCCCTCGGCGACCGCGGCCTCGAGATCGGCGCTCATGCCCATCGACAAGGTGTCCAGCGCCAGGCCGTCGGCGTTCAGCGCGGCGAGCATCGTGCGCAGCCGCGCCAGCGGCTGGCGCTGCGCCGCCGGGTCCTCGCTCGGCTCGGGGATGGCCATCAGCCCGCGCAGCCGCACACGCTCGGCCGGCAGCGCGGCGACGGCATGCGCCAGCGCCGGCAGGTCCTCGGGCGCGCAGCCGCTCTTGGAGGCCTCGCCACTGACGTTGACCTGCAGGCACAGCTGCAGCGGCGGCAGCCAGGCCGGGCGCTGCTCGGCCAGGCGCTGGGCGATCTTCAGCCGGTCCACCGAATGCACCCAGTCGAAGGCCTCGGCCACCGGGCGCGTCTTGTTGCTCTGCAGCGGGCCGATCAGATGCCATTCGAGCTCGGGCCGCAGGTCGACGAGCTCGGCGATCTTGGCCAGCGCTTCCTGGACGTAGTTCTCGCCGAAGGCCCGCTGCCCTTCACCGTGCGCGGCCCTCACCGCCGAGGCGGGAAAGGTCTTGGACACCGCCAGCAGCGTGACGCTTTGCGCGTCCCGGCCGGCCGCATTCGCGGCTGCGGCGATACGCCGCTTCACTTCTTGCAGGTTGCTTCCGATGCTGCCCATAATCGTTCGATCACTGGGCGAATGGCGCCCTCGCGCTCCCGTCATGGACATCACCCAGCTGCTCGCATTCTCGGTCAAGAACAAGGCCTCGGACCTGCACCTGTCGGCGGGGCTGCCGCCGATGATCCGCGTGCACGGCGACGTGCGTCGAATCAATGTCGAACCGCTGGACCACAAGATGGTCCATTCGATGGTCTACGACATCATGAACGACGCCCAGCGCAAGCATTACGAGGACACGCTGGAGTGCGACTTCAGCTTCGAGATCCAGGGCCTCGCACGTTTTCGTGTCAACGCGTTCAACCAGAACCGCGGTGCCGGCGCGGTGTTCCGCACGATCCCGAGCAAGATCCTGACGCTGGAGCAGCTCGGCACGCCCAAGGTCTTCGCCGAGCTGGCGCTGAAGCCGCGCGGCCTGGTGCTCGTCACCGGCCCCACCGGCTCGGGCAAGAGCACGACGCTGGCGGCGATGGTCAACCACCTCAACGAGAACGAGTACGGCCACGTGCTCACCGTCGAGGACCCGATCGAGTTCGTGCACGAGAGCAAGAAGTGCCTCGTCAACCAGCGCGAGGTCGGGCCGCACACGCTGTCCTTCGCCAACGCGCTGCGCTCGGCGCTGCGCGAGGACCCGGACGCCGTGCTGGTCGGCGAAATGCGCGACCTGGAGACGATCCGCCTGGCGCTGACCGCCGCCGAGACCGGCCACCTGGTGTTCGGCACGCTGCACACCTCCAGCGCCGCCAAGACCATCGACCGCGTCGTCGACGTCTTCCCCGCGGCCGAGAAGGAGATGGTGCGCGCGATGCTGTCGGAGTCGCTCGTCGCCGTCATCTCGCAGACGCTGTGCAAGCTGAAGGACGGCTCGGGCCGCGTCGCGGCGCACGAGATCATGATCGCCACGTCGGCGATCAAGAACCTGATCCGCGAGAACAAGATCGCCCAGATGTACTCGGCCATCCAGACCGGCCAGAGCCTGGGCATGCAGACGCTGGACCAGAACCTCGCCGACCTGGTGCGCCGCAACGTGATCACGCCGGCCGAGGCGCGGGGCAAGGCGAAGATTCCCGAGAACTTCCCCGGCTAGGGATGGCCCCCCCCCGAAGCGCCTCCGGCGCTCCCCCCCAGGGGGGCGACGCCAGCGGACCGGCGGAGCCGGATCCGCGGCGTCAGCTTGACTCGCCCGGAACGGCCGCTTCGTGGGCGCAGCGTGCGGCGCAGGTGGGGGCACAAGCCTTCGACGCCGATGAAGGCCTGCGGCGGCTGGCGGCGCTGTGGGCGGGCGGGCGGCGGCCGTTCGACGAGGCGTCGATGGCGCGGCTGGCGCCCTACCTCGTCTTCGTGCGCGTCGGCGCGGGCCAGCGGCTGATCGTCCAGGACGAGCCGGGCGAGTTCATGATCGTGGTGCTCGAAGGCGCGGTCGTCGTCGAGCGCCAGGGCAGCAACGCGGCCACGCGGCTGGCCGAGATCCGGCCGGGCGACGTGCTCGGCGAGATGTCGCTGCTGGACGCCGGCCCGCGGCTGTCGGATTGCCGCAGCACCGAGCCCTGCGTGCTGGCGGTGCTCGAGACCTCGCAGCTGCTGGCGCTGATGAACGCCGACGCGCAGCTGGCCTTGATGCTGCTCGCCGCGCTGGCACGGCGGCTGTCGCTGCGGCTGCGCCAGACCAGCACGCGGCTGTCGGCGCTGCTCGGCGACGCCTGATCGGACAAGGGAGTACACGGATGGAACGCGACCAGGCCTCGAAATTCGTCAACGACCTGCTGCGCCTGATGATCGCGCGCAACGGCTCGGACCTTTTCCTCACCGCCGACTTCCCGCCGGCGATCAAGGTCGACGGCAAGGTGACCAAGGTCTCGCCGCAGCCGCTGACCGGCCAGCACACGCTGCAGCTGGCGCGCGCGGTGATGAACGACAAGCAGGCCGCCGAGTTCGAGCGCACCAAGGAGTGCAACTTCGCGATCAGCCCGCAGGGCGTCGGGCGCTTCCGCGTCAACGCCTTCATGCAGCAGGGCCAGGTGGGCCTGGTGCTGCGCACGATCCCGCAGACGCTGCCGACGATCGACACGCTGGCCCTGCCCGGCGTGCTCAAGGACATCGCGATGACCAAGCGCGGCCTGGTGATCTTCGTCGGCGCCACCGGCTCGGGCAAGAGCACCTCGCTGGCGGCGATGGTCGACTGGCGCAACGAGCACTCCTACGGCCACATCATCACCGTCGAGGACCCGATCGAGTTCGTGCACCCGCACAAGAACTGCATCGTCACGCAGCGCGAGGTCGGCGTCGACACCGACGGCTGGGAGCAGGCGCTGAAGAACACGCTGCGCCAGGCGCCCGACGTGATCCTGATGGGCGAGATCCGCGACCGCGAGACGATGGAGCACGCGGTGGCCTTCGCCGAGACCGGCCACCTGTGCATGGCCACGCTGCACGCCAACAGCGCCAACCAGGCGCTGGACCGCATCATCAACTTCTTCCCCGAGGAGCGCCGCGGCCAGCTGCTGATGGACCTGTCGCTGAACCTCAAGGCGCTGATCAGCCAGCGCCTGCTGCCGCGCCAGGAAGGCCGCGGCCGCATCGCGGCGGTGGAGATCATGCTCAACACGCCGCTGGTGTCGGACATGATCTTCAAGGGCGAGATCGGCGAGATCAAGGAGCTGATGAAACGCTCGCGCGAGCTCGGCATGCAGACCTTCGACCAGTCGCTGTACGACCTCTACGAAGCCAACGCCGTCAGCTACGAGGACGCGCTGCGCAACGCCGATTCGGTCAACGACCTGCGCCTGCAGATCAAGCTCAACAGCCAGCGCGCGCGCAGCCGCGACCTCGCCGCCGGCACGGAGAACATGCGCGTCATCTGACGCGGCGCGGCCGGGCGGCAGAATCGGCGGTCCCCACCGCCTGAGACCGCCCGCCGATGAGCAAGACCTACGACCCCGTCCCGCCCCGCGCCGTCGCCTTCATCGGCCTGGGCGTCATGGGCTACCCGATGGCCGGGCACCTCGCCCGCGCCGGCCACCGCGTCACCGTCTACAACCGCAGCGCCGCCAAGGCCCAGGCCTGGGTCACCGAATACGGCGGCGCCCGCGCGCCGACGCCGGCCGAAGCCGCCGCCGGCGCCGAGTTCGTCTTCTGCTGCGTCGGCAACGACGACGACCTGCGCGCCGTGACGCTGGGCGAGACCGGCGCCTTCGCCGGCATGGCGCCGGGCGCGGTCTTCGTCGACCACACCACGGCCTCGGCCGAAGTCGCGCGCGAGCTGCACGCCACGGCCACGGCACGCAGCCTGCAGTTCGTCGACGCCCCGGTCTCCGGCGGCCAGGCCGGTGCCGTCAACGGCGTGCTGACCGTGATGTGCGGCGGCGACGAAGCGCCGTTCGACGCGATGAAGCCGGTGGCGATGGCCTTCGCGCGCGCCGTCACGCGCATCGGCGACAGCGGCGCCGGCCAGCTCGCGAAGATGGTCAACCAGATCGCCATCGCCGGGCTGGTGCAGGGCCTGGCCGAGGCCATCGCCTTCGGCCGGCACGCCGGGCTGGACATGCCGCTGGTGCTCGACGTCATCGGCAAGGGCGCGGCGCAGAGCTGGCAGATGGACAACCGCGGCAAGACGATGGTCGAAGGCAGGTTCGACTTCGGCTTCGCCGTCGACTGGATGCGCAAGGACCTCGGCCTGGTGCTCGACGAGGCGCGCCGCAACGGCGCGCGCGTGCCGGTGACGGCGCTGGTCGACCAGTTCTACGCCGAGGTCCAGGCCCAGGGCGGCGGCCGCTGGGACACGTCCAGCCTGATCAAGCGGCTGGGCTGAGCGGGCGCGGCGGGTCCACCACGGCCCGCCCCGCAGGCGCTCAGCGGTTGCCGGAAGCCGGCTGCGAAGGCTGCGTGGCCTTCTGCAGGTTGGCGAGTTCGGCTTCGGAGATCACCTCGAAGACGCGCACCACCTTCTGCACGCCCGACACCGAGCGCGCCAGATCCGCGGCCCGCGCCGCCTCGCGTTCGGTGACGCGGCCCATCAGGTAGACCGTCCCGCGCTCGGTGATGACCTTGACCGACGGCGCCTGCAGGTCCTTGGCGTCGACGAAGGTCGCCTTGACCTTGCTGGTCAGCACGAGGTCGTTGGAACGCGAGCTCAGCGAGCTGTTGCCGGCGACGGCCAGCTCGTTGGTGACGCTGCGCACGTTCTCGACGCGGCGCACCGCGTTCTCGACGCGCAGGCGGTCGTCCTCGGTCGGCACCTCGCCGGTCAGCAGCACCATGCGGTTGTAGCTGGTGACGTTGACGTGGCCCAGCGTCGCCAGATCGCGCACGACCGAGGCGCCCTTGAGCTCGATGGCCTGGTCCTCGACCTGCGCGCCGGAGGTGCGCCGGTCGATGATCATCATGCTGCCGCCGACCATCGCACCGCCGACGATCAGCGGTGCGCAGGCCGACAGCGTCGTCGCGGCAGCCGCCGCAGCCAGGGCCAGCGCCAGCGGGCGCATCACGAGTCGGGTGTTCACGGTTCCTGTTCTCCCATCAGTTGGAGGTCGATCGCGTCGCACAGGCAGTGCAGCACGAGCAGCTGGAGTTCCAGCGCCCGGCCGCCGCGGGCGTGCGGCAGCGCGACCTTGACGTCGGTTTCGGCGAGCTGCGCCGCGACGGCCGCAGCCGCCGCCCCGGTGCCGGCGCTGAGGCCGGCCACCGTCATGTCCTTGTCGTGCGCCGCGGCGATCGCCGCGCGAGCGAGCTGGCCGTCGCCGTCGGCGGGCTCGATCCAGAACAGCACGTCGCCCGGATGGCCCAGCGCCAGGATCAGCGGCTCGGCGTCGGCGCCCAGCACCATCGCCGGCAGCGGCGGGCGCTCGCGTTCGTAGCCGGTGACGAGGCGCTGGCCGAAGTGCAGCGCCAGCGCCGAGGCGGCGCCGCTGCCGCCGATCATCAGCTTGCCGCCGGAGGTGATGGCCCCGACCAGGGCGCCGCAGGCCTCGGCGATCGGGCGCGAGAGCGCCTCGGCGGTCTGGTACTTCAGGTCGGCGCTGTCGAAGAATTGCTGCTGGATCCGCTGCTCGAGCATAGGCGGGGGATGATAAGGCCCGGGGTTGGCACGGCCCCGCCGGCGGCGGGTTCAAGCGGCGTCGAAGGCCGCCTGAAGCCATTCAACGCGCCCGTCATCAATGCAGACGACATCGAAGCGGCACGGCGGCAGCACGCGCCAGCGCTGCAGGTAGTGGCGCGCGGCATAGACGATGCGGGCCCGCTTGCTCGCGCCGATGCTGGCCGCGGCACCGCCGAAGCCGCGGCTGCGCCGTGAACGCACCTCGACGAAGACCAGCGTGCCGTCGGCGTCGCGCAGGATCAGGTCGACCTCGCCGCCGCGCGCGTGCGGGCCGCGTGCGACCCGATAATTGCGCTCCAGCAGCGTCAGGCCGCGCGCTTGCAGCCAGGCCAGCGCCCGCGACTCGGCGGCATCGCCGAGCGCCTTCGTCCCCTGCTCCGACGCGCCCTTGAACATCACGCCCTCCGCGCTGCTCGCCGCAGCCGATGCCGCCGCCGGCAGCCAGCAGTTCCCGCCCGGCGCACTCTACGTCGTCGCCACGCCGATCGGCAATCTGGCCGACATCACGCTTCGGGCGGTGCACGTGCTGGCCCGCGCCGACGCCGTCGCCTGCGAGGACACGCGCGTCGGCGCGCAGTTGCTGCGCCACCTGGGGCTGGACAAGCCGCTGATCGCGCTGCACGCCCACAACGAACAAGGCGCCAGCGGCGCGGTGCTGGCACGGCTGGCGGCGGGCGAGTCGGTGGCCTACGTCAGCGACGCCGGCACGCCGGCGGTCAGCGACCCCGGCGCGGTGCTGGTGGCACAGGCCGCGGCGGCCGGCCATCGGGTGATCCCGATCCCGGGCGCGAGCAGCGCCGTCACGGCGCTCAGCGTCGCCGGCGACACCGTCGGCGCGGGCTTCCGTTTCGTCGGCTTCCTGCCTTCGCGCGGCGGCGAACGGCGCGACGCGCTGGCCGCCTGCCTGGGCGAGCGTTCGACGCAGGTGCTTTTCGAGGCGCCGCACCGCATCGAGGCACTGGCGGCGACGCTGGCCGAAGGCGCGCCCGAGCGCCACGTGACGCTGTGCCGCGAACTGACCAAGCAGTTCGAGACCGTGGCGACGATGGCCGCCGGCGAGCTGCCGGGCTGGCTGGCCGCCGATGCGAACCGCGTGCGCGGGGAGTTCGTGCTCGTGCTGCACGCGCTGCCGGCGGTGGAGGCCGAAGGGCTGGCGCCGGCGGCGCTGCAGACGCTGGAGGTGCTGCTGCGCGAGCTGCCGTTGAAGCAGGCGGTCGCGCTGGCCGCCGAGATCAGCGGCGCGCCGCGCAACGCGCTGTACCAGGAGGCCTTGGCGCGGCGCGGCTGAACTCCGGCGAGCGCCACCGCGGCGGCACGGGCAAGACGCGACTCCTACAATTCGCGCCCCACCCGGAGGCGCCGATGATCACCCGCGAACCCACCCTCGAACGCCTGGCCATCGCGCAGTCGTCGCTGCTCGAACCCGCCGGCATCGGCGAGGCGCAGCTCGCCCGGGCGCTGGCGACGATCGCCGAGCATCGTGTCGACGACGCCGACCTGTATTTCCAGTCCACGCGCCACGAGGGCTGGAGCCTGGAGGAAGGCATCGTCAAGGGCGGCAGCTTCAGCATCGACCAGGGGGTCGGCGTGCGTGCCGTCTCCGGCGAGAAGACCGCCTTCGCCTACAGCGACGACCTGTCCGAGGCCGCGCTGCTGGACGCCGCGCGCACCGTGCGCACGATCGCCGCGGCCGGCCAGAACAAACGTGTCAAGCTGGCGCGTGCGCCGCGCATCGCCGCCAGCCGGGCGCTGTACGCGCCGATGGACCCGATCGCGACGCTGGACAGCACGCAGAAGGTGGCGCTGCTCGAGCGTGTCGAGAAGCTCGCCCGCGCCAAGGACCCGCGCATCGTCCAGGTGATGGCCGGGCTGGCCGCCGAGTACGACGTCGTCTTCGTCGCGCGCGCCGACGGCACGCGCGCCGCCGACGTGCGGCCGCTGGTGCGGCTGTCGCTCACCGTGATCGCCGAGCAGGACGGCCGGCGTGAAGTCGGCACCGGCGGCGGCGGCGGGCGTTTCGGCCTCGGCTACTTCCAGGACGCGGTCATCGAAGGCTATGTGCGCCAGGCCGTCGACGCGGCGCTGACCAACCTCGAGAGCCGCCCGGCGCCGGCCGGCGAGATGAGCGTCGTGCTCGGCCCCGGCTGGCCCGGCGTGCTGCTGCACGAGGCCGTCGGCCACGGGCTCGAAGGCGACTTCAACCGCAAGGGTTCGAGCGCCTTCTCCGGCCGCCTGGGCCAGCGGGTCGCCGCTCCGGGCGTCACCGTGCTCGACGACGGCACCCTGCCCGACCGCCGCGGTTCGCTCAACGTCGACGACGAAGGCGTGGCCTCCAAGCGCAACGTGCTGATCGAGGACGGCATCCTCGTCAGCTACATCCAGGACAGCCTGAACGCGCGCCTGATGGGCGTGAAGCCCACCGGCAACGGCCGGCGCGAGAGCTACGCCCACCTGCCGATGCCGCGCATGACCAACACCTACATGCTCGCCGGCGACAAGACGCGCGAGGAGATCGTCGCGTCGATGAAGCGCGGCCTCTACGCCACCAACTTCGGCGGCGGCCAGGTCGACATCACGAGCGGCAAGTTCGTCTTCTCGGCCAGCGAGGCCTTCTGGGTCGAGAAGGGCAGGATCCAGTACCCGGTGAAGGGCGCGACGATCATCGGCAGCGGCCCGGATGCGCTCAAGCGCGTCAGCATGATCGGCAACGACCTGGAGCTGGACACCGGCGTCGGCACCTGCGGCAAGGAAGGCCAGAGCGTGCCGGTCGGCGTCGGCCAGCCGACGCTGCGCATCGAGCGCCTGACCGTCGGGGGCACCGCCTGATGGCTGCCGTCGAGTACGCCGACATCGAGGCCGCCGCCGGCCGCCTGGCCGGCCACGTGCTGGACACGCCCTGCGTCGAGAGCCGCACGATCGGCCAGATCCTCGGCGCCCAGGTCTTCCTGAAGTTCGAGAACCTGCAGTTCACCGCCTCGTTCAAGGAGCGCGGCGCGCTGAACAAGCTCTGCGCGCTGGTGCAGCAGGGCGTGGCCGGCGTCGTCGCCGCCTCGGCCGGCAACCACGCCCAGGGCGTCGCCCACCACGCCCAGCGCCTGGGGCTGCGCGCCGTCATCGTGATGCCGGTGCACACGCCGACGGTGAAGGTCGAGCGCACACGCGGCTTCGGTGCCGAGGTCGTGCTGCACGGCGAGACCTTCGACGAGGCGCGCGAGCGCGCGCTGCAGATCGCCGCCGAGCAGAGGCTCGAGTTCGTGCACCCCTTCGACGACCCGCTGGTCATCGCCGGCCAGGGCACGATCGGCCTGGAGATGCTGCGCGCGCAGCCCGAGCTGGACACGCTGGTCGTCGCCGTCGGCGGCGGCGGGCTGATCAGCGGCATCGCCACCGCGGTGCGTGCGCTGCGGCCGGACATCCGCATCATCGGCGTGCAGACCGCGCGGTTCCCGGCGATGGTCAACGCCGTCAAGGGCACGCAGCACCCGCAAGGCCTGACGACGATCGCCGAAGGCATCGCCGTCGGCCAGCCGGGCGAGATCACGCGCGCGCTGATCGCCGAACGGGTCGACGACCTGGTGCTGGTCGACGAAGGCGACATCGAGCAGGCCATCGTGATGCTGCTCGAGATCGAGAAGACGCTGGTCGAAGGCGCCGGCGCGGCCGGCCTGGCGGCGCTGCTGAAGGAGCCCGAGCGCTACGCCGGGCGCAAGGTCGGCCTCGTGCTGTGCGGCGGCAACATCGACCCGATGCTGCTGTCGGCGATCATCGGCCGCGGCATGGTTCGCGCCGGGCGGCTGGCGCGCATCCGCGTCGGCGCGCGCGACACGCCCGGCGTGCTGGCGCGCATCACCACGGTGGTCGCGCAGGCCGGCGCCAACATCGACGAGGTCCACCACCAGCGCGCGTTCTCGACGCTGTCGGCGCAGAACGTCGAGGTCGAGCTGGTGCTGCAGACGCGCAACCCGCGCCACGTCGCCGACGTCGTGCAGGCGTTGCAGGCCGCCGGTTTCGGCGCGCAAGCGTACTGACGAATGCCGGGGTCAGGTCTTGCCTTTTGCACTGACGCTCTCGGCGCAAGACGCCAACGTCGCCGCGTGCAAAAGGCAAGACCTGACCCCAATCCTCACCGCGTGCTACATTCGACCCCGATGCGTTCGCCCGCCTTCTTCTTCGCGTACTTTTGGTTCTCGCCCCGTTCGGCGGCTGGAGAGGCAAACGCGTAACCCGAAGAAACGCGAGCGAACCCAGAAAACCGCCGGCAGCCCCGGCGGTTTTTTTCGCCCCGTCCCCGACCACAGGAAGCCCCGTCATGAGCCCGAAATCCGCCGCAGCGACCGAGAGCCGCTACGCGCTGAGCGAGAAGACCAGCCAGACCGACGACCAGCGCATCCGCGACGTCACGCCGCTGCCGCCGCCGGACCACCTGATCCGCTTCTTCCCGATCGCCGGCACGCCGGTCGAGACGCTGGTGTCGGGCACGCGGCACAAGATCCGCCAGATCATGCACGGCGAGGACGACCGGCTGCTCGTCATCATCGGCCCGTGCTCGATCCACGACCCGGCCGCGGCCGTGGAGTACGCGCGTCGCCTGAAGGCCGAGCGCGAACGCCACGCCGCCGACCTCGAGATCGTGATGCGCGTCTATTTCGAGAAGCCGCGCACCACCGTCGGCTGGAAGGGCCTGATCAACGACCCCTACCTCGACGAGAGCTTCCGCATCGACGAAGGCCTGCGCATCGCGCGCCAGCTGCTCGTCGACATCAACCGCGAAGGCGTGCCGGCGGCCAGCGAGTTCCTCGACGTGATCTCGCCGCAGTACATCGGCGACCTGATCGCCTGGGGCGCGATCGGCGCACGCACCACCGAGAGCCAGGTGCACCGCGAGCTGGCCTCCGGGCTGTCGGCGCCGGTCGGCTTCAAGAACGGCACCGACGGCAACATCAAGATCGCCACCGACGCGATCCAGGCCGCCGCGCGCCCGCACCACTTCCTGTCGGTGCACAAGAACGGCCAGGTGGCGATCGTCGAGACCCGCGGCAACAAGGACTGCCACGTCATCCTGCGCGGCGGCAAGGCGCCGAACTACGACGCCGCCAGCGTCGCCGCGGCCTGCGCCGAGATCGAGGCGACCAAGCTGCCGTGCCGGCTGATGATCGACGCCAGCCACGCCAACAGCAGCAAGCAGCACCAGCGCCAGATCGACGTGATGCGCGACGTCGGCGGCCAGATCGCCGCCGGCAACCGCTGCATCTTCGGCGTGATGGTCGAGAGCCACCTGAAGCCCGGGGCGCAGAAGTTCAGCGCCGGCAAGGACCGCGCGTCGGCGCTGGAGTACGGCGTGAGCATCACCGACGCCTGCATCGGCTGGGACGACTCGGTCGGCGTGCTCGACGGCCTGGCGGCCGCGGTTCGCGCACGGCGCAAGGCCTGAGGTCGGCGCCTGACCGGCCTCCTAGAATGCCCCGCCCAGGCGATGACGCTGCGGCGCCGGCCGCGTGCGAGGAGTTGGTCATGAGCGCTGTCCCCCACGATGCCGCCGCCCAGGCGGCGCGTCGCCCGCTGCCCGAGACGCTGCTGGCCGCGCTGCGCACACGCTTCGGCGAGCGCTGCAGCACCACCGAGGCGGTGCGCCTGCAGCACGGCCGCGACGAGTCGCCCTTCCCCGTGACGCCGCCCGACGCGGTCGTGTTCTGCGAGAGCAGCGACGAAGTTGCCGCGGTCGTGCGCCTGGCCGGCGAGCACCGCGTGCCGGTCATCCCGTACGGCACCGGCTCGTCGCTCGAAGGCCATCTGCTGGCCGTGCAGGGCGGGCTCAGCGTCGACGTCTCGCGTCTGACACGCATCCTGCGCATCGACGCCGACGACCTGACGGCCACCGTCGAGGCCGGCGTCACGCGCGAGCAGCTCAACGCCGAGCTGCGCTCGCTGGGCCTGTTCTTCCCGGTCGACCCGGGCGCCAACGCGTCGCTCGGCGGCATGGCCGCGACACGCGCCAGCGGCACGAACGCCGTGCGCTACGGCACGATGCGCGAGAACGTGCTGGCGCTGACCGTCGTCACCGGCCGCGGCGAGCTCGTGCACACCGGCACACGCGCCCGCAAGTCGGCCGCCGGTTACGACCTGACGCGGCTGTTCGTCGGCAGCGAAGGCACGCTGGGCGTGATCACCGAACTGACGGTGCGCCTGGTCCCGCTGCCGGAGGCCGTCAGCGCCGCGGTCTGCCACTTCCCCGACGTCGCGTCGGCGGTGCGCACGACGATCCAGACCATCCAGCTCGGTGTTCCGATCGCACGCTGCGAGCTGCTGGACGTCAACGCGGTGCGCGCGGTGAATCGCCAGTCGGGGCTCGCGCTGCGCGAGGCGCCGATGCTGCTGATGGAGTTCCACGGCAGCCCGGCCGGCGTCAAGGAACAGGCCGAGACCGTGCAGGCCATCGCCGCCGAGCTGGGCGGCGAGGACTTCGAGTGGGCCGACACGCCCGAGGAGCGCAGCCGCCTCTGGGCCGCACGCCACCGGGCCTACTTCGCCGGCCTGCAGCAGCACCCGGGCACACGCTCGGTGACCACCGACACCTGCGTGCCGATCTCGCGCCTGGCCGAGATCGTCGAAGCCTCGGTGGCCGACGCCGAGGCCAGCGGCCTGCCCTACTACATCGTCGGCCACGTCGGCGACGGCAACTTCCACCTCGCCTACCTGGTGCGCGACGGCGACGCCGCCGAGCGCGCGACCGCCGAAGCGATGAGCGAACGCATGGTGCGCCGCGCGATCGCGATGGAAGGCACCTGCAGCGGCGAACACGGCATCGGGCTGCACAAGATGGCGTTCCTGGAAGAGGAAGCCGGCGCCGGCGGCATTGCGCTGATGCGCGCGATCAAGCAGGCGCTTGATCCATTTCAAATACTCAATCCGGGAAAGATATTCAGGAACTGAACGCCTCGTTCGATACCGGCCGAGAGACTGTCGAGATATCTGACAAGGTTGTTTCCAAACCTCCCCAAGAGGCGTGCAAGTCTTTGTCAAATAAAGACTTTTGCAGATATCCCTAGTTTGGCGCACGAATTGCTAACGATTCGCCGCAACACGGCGATCGTCCCGATCGCCTTCTGCGGATAACGCGTCAAAACTACGGAGGAACCTCAATGTTCGCGATCAAGTGGGCGGCCACGGCCGGCGTGCTGGCCCTGTCGGCCGTCAGCGCCCAGGCGGCCACGGTGACCCTGGACTTCGACACCGTCGTGACCGGGTCGCGCGCGCCCGGCGTCTGGTACGTCGACCGCGCAGCGCCGGCGGCCTTCGAGAGCGCCGAGTTCGACGGCGAGAACCGCCTCAAGGTGACGACCAACCCGGCCGGTGCCACCGCGGACTTCTACGCCACGCAAGGCCGCAAGTACGACCTGGCGCCCGACACCTACAAGCTGAGCGCGCAGCTCTGGATCGACGAAGAAGCGGCCGGCTACGGCGGACGCTGGGCCGGCCTGTGGGGCACGGGCATCAACACCGCCGGTGCGGTCAGCGCCTATCCGATCATCGAGTTCGCGTCCGGCGGCTTCCGCTTCTGGGACAGCAACGAGCCGGGCTCCTGGACGGTTCCGGTGGTGGCCGTCGGTGACGCCTTCGACCAGTGGTACACGCTGTCGATCACGCTGGGCGGCGGCGGCAGCTTCCTGTACGAGGTGTTCGACGGCGCCGGCGCGCTGTTCGCGTCGCACGCCTACGTCGCCCCGGGCACGACGGCGATCGCCAACGCGATCATCCAGAGCTACAACCACGGCCGCAGCACGGCCTACGACGTCTACTGGGACAAGCTCAGCTACGACGTGCCCGAACCCGGCACGCTGGCCCTGGGCGGCCTGGCGCTGCTGGCCGTCGCCGGCACGCGCCGTCGGCGCAGCCACTGAGACGGCCCGCCGGGCCCTCCACGACACGAAGCCCCGCAAGGGGCTTCGTCGTTTCAGGCCGGCGCCGGCACGTTCCAGCGCTTGGTGACGTCGCCGCGCGTGTTGACGCTCTCCAGGTGCACCGCGAAGCCCCAGAGCCGCGCGACGTGTTTCAGCACCTCGGCAGCGCTGTCGTGCAGCGGCCGATCGTTGTGCTGGAAGTGGCGCAGCGCCAGCGAGCGGTCACCGCGCAGGTTGACGTTCCAGACCTGGATGTTGGGCTCGCGCGTGCCGAGGTCGTACTGGTGCGACAGCGCCTCGCGCACACGCCGGTAGCCGGCTTCGTCGTGGATGGCGCTGATCTCCAGCTCGTTCTGCTTCTCGTCGTCGAGGATCGTGAACAGCCGCAGGTCGCGCATCAGCTTCGGGCTCAGGTACTGGCCGACGAAGCTCTCGTCCTTGAAGTTGCGCATCGCCTGGTCCAGCGCCGGCAGCCAGGGCGTGCCGGCGATCTCGGGGAACCACTGGCGGTCCTCGTCGGTGGGCTTCTCGCAGATGCGCTGGATGTCGTTGTACATCGCGAAGCCGAGCGCGTAGGGATTGATGCCGCTGTAGGCACGGTGCCCGACCGGCGGCTGGTAGACGACGTTGGTGTGCGACTTCAGCCACTCGATCATCACGCCGTCGGTCAGGTAACCGTCGTCGTACATCGTGTTCAGCAGCTTGTAGTGCCAGAACGTGGCCCAGCCTTCGTTCATCACCTGGGTCTGGCGCTGCGGATAGAAGTACTGCGCGATCTTGCGCACGATGCGCACGATCTCGCGCTGCCAGGGCTCGAGCAGCGGCGCGTTCTTCTCGATGAAGTACAGCAGGTTCTCCTGCGGCTCCTCGGGGAAGCGCCGGCTCTCCTGTGACGGGGCGTCCTTCTCGGCGCGCCGCGGCAGCGTGCGCCAGAGGTCGTTGACCTGCTGCTGCACGTAGGCCTCGCGGTCC
The DNA here is from genome assembly GCF_000190375.1 of Rubrivivax benzoatilyticus JA2 = ATCC BAA-35. GTDB lineage: Bacteria > Pseudomonadota > Gammaproteobacteria > Burkholderiales > Burkholderiaceae_C > Rubrivivax > Rubrivivax benzoatilyticus. Next base: position 1,983 of record NZ_AEWG01000047.1, on the reverse strand, counting down.
TGGCGCTCGGCGAGCTCCTGCGCCAGCGACTTGCGGCTGGGCCGGCGGTAGCGGTCGACGCCGTGGTTGGCCAGCGCGTGGCAGGAATCGAGGAACAGCTCGACGGCCTCCAGGCCGTGCTTCTCCTCGCACTTGGCGACGTAGTCCTTGGCGTAGACGAGGTAGTCGATGATCGACGACGCGTCGGTCCACATCCGGAACAGGTAGTTGCCCTTGAAGAAGCTGTTGTGGCCGTAGGCGGCGTGGGCGATGACGAGCGCCTGCATCGCCATCGTGTTCTCCTCCATCAGGTAGCTGATGCAGGGGTTGGAGTTGATGACGATCTCGTAGGCCAGCCCCATGTGGCCGCGCTTGTAGTTCTTCTCGGTGGCGATGAACTCCTTGCCGTAGCTCCAGTGGCGGTAGTTCACCGGCATGCCGACGGACGCGTAGGCGTCCATCATCTGCTCGGCGGTGATGATCTCGAGCTGGTTCGGGTAGGTGTCCAGGCCGAAACGTTCGGCGGTCGCGCGGATGATCGCGTGGTACTTGTCGATCAGCTCGAAGGACCAGTCGCTCGGGCCGGGAAGGGGTTCGCCGGGCCGTTCGCCGGGCGGGATCGGCTCGGTGAGCAGCGTGCGCGCGGTGCCGTGTTTCATGCCGCCTGCTTCCCTTCCTTCTTGAACAGGTCGCGGAAGACCGGATAGATCTGGTCGGCGCTGGTGGCCTTGCGCATCGCGAAGTGGCGGTGCCCGGCCTGCAGCTGGGTGTACTCCTCCCAGAGGTTCTGCTCTTCCTCGGCGACCTGCACGTAGGCGTAGTAGCGCACCAGCGGCAGCAGCTTGTCACCCAGCAGCTCGCGGCAGCGGCCGCTGTCGTGGTGCCAGTTGTCGCCGTCGCTGGCCTGGGCGCCGTAGATGTTCCACTCGCTCGGGCTGTAGCGCGCGCGGATGATCTCCTCCATCAGCACCAGCGCGCTCGACACGACGGTGCCGCCGGTCTCGCGGGCATGGAAGAAGTCGTGTTCACCGACTTCCTGCGCCTGCGTGTGGTGGCGGATGAAGACCAGCTCGATGCGTTCGTAGTGACGCGTCAGGAACAGGTAGAGCAGGATGAAGAAACGCTTGGACAGCTCCTTGCGCGCCTCGTCCATCGAGCCCGAGACGTCCATCAGGCAGAACATCACCGCCTTGCTGGTGGGCACCGGCACACGCACCCGGTTGCGGAAACGCAGGTCGATCGGGTCCAGGTAGGGGATGCGCTCGACCCGCGCACGCAGCCGGGCGATCTCTTCCTCCAGCGCCTCGATCTCGCGTTCGGCGACGGCGTCGCCGGGCTGGAGCTCGGCCTTCAGCACCGCCAGACGGTCCTCCATCTCGTGCAGCTCGCGCCGCGAGGCGGCGCCGATGGCGATGCGGCGGCCGATCGCGCCGCGCATCGAACGCACGACGTGCAGGTTGTTCGGCGTGCCGTCGCTGCTGAAGCCGGCGCGGTGCGTCTTCCACTCGGGTACTTCGGCGAGCTGGGTGCGCACCAGGTGCGGCAGCGCCAGGTCCTCGAAGAAGACCTGCATGAACTCTTCCTTCGTCAGCGCGAAGGCGAAGTCGTCCTCGCCTTCACCCTGGTCGCTGGCCTGCCCGCTGCCGCTGCCGCCGCCTCCTCCGCCCTTGGGGCGCTCGATGCGGTCGCCGCGGATGTACTCCTGGTTGCCCGGATGCACGATCTCGCGCACCCCGCCCTGGCCGTGGCCGAAGACGGGTTCGCTCAGGTCGCGCTTGGGGATGTGGATCTCCTCGCCACGCTCGATGTCGCGGATGCCGCGGCCGTCGATCGCGCGTTTGACCGCCTCGCGGATCTGCTCCTTGTGCCGGCGCAGGAAACGCTCGCGGTTGCCGATCGACTTGTTCTTGCCGGCGAGCCGTCTGTCGATGATCTGCTGCATGGCATTACTCCCTCTCCCGCAGGGCGGGAGAGGGTTGGGGTGAGGGCTGGTGATGCGCCTGC
>NZ_AEWG01000048.1 GCF_000190375.1 Rubrivivax benzoatilyticus JA2 = ATCC BAA-35 | reverse complement strand
GTCGCCAGCATCGTGCGCGCGCCGAGTGCGTCGAGCGCGTCGAGCACGGTCTCGATCGCCGCGGCGTCGCCCGAGCTGCCCATCGTGACGTAGACCGGCGGGCCGTCGCCGGCGGGCTCGTCCCACCACGGCGGCGGCGGCACCGGCGGCGACCACAGGACCGGCCCGAGGTGGCGGTGGTTCGCCGGCGCGCCGTGCAGCGGGAACAGTGCCGGCGAGTCGGCGTAGAGCGTGTCGTCGGCGTCGGTGTAGACGCGGCGCAGGTCCGCCGGCAGCGGCGCCAGGCCGCGCGCGGCGCGCACCGCGTTCAGCGGCCGGCAATGCGGCGCCAGCAGTGGGCCCTGCAGCAGGTCGAAGCCCGCCTGGGCCAGCGCCAGCGGCGCCCGGCGTGTCCAGCCCAGCACCGGCAGCGGCAGCCGGCGGTCGGCCGCGTACGGGCTCCAGTAGGCGTTGCAGATCGCGGCGTAGCGCACGCCCGCCAGCCGGGCGCTGACCGACAGCGACAGCCGGAAGTCGCCGACGACGAGGTCGGGACGGCAGCGCTCGAACAGCGCCAGGTCGGCGTCGACGGCGGCCTCGAGCTCGGCCTGGCGCATCAGCGGCTCGCCGCGCCGCAGCCGGGCGGCGAACAGCGCCGGGTCGATGCCCGCCAGCGGCTCCCAGCGCCCGGCGTCGGCGCCCAGGAAGCGCCGGGCGTGTTCGGGGCAGGCGAGGCGGCCGTCCACGCGCGCGGGGTCGAGCGCCGCCATCAGCGCCGCCGGCCGCGCCAGGTGGGCCAGCGTCGCCGCCTCGGCGACGAAGAGCACGCGCGGGCGAGGGGCCGGGGCGGGCGTGCTCACGTCGTGGCCCGGCCGCGGGCTCAGAAGTAGACGGTGCCGATCAGCGACGCCGAGCGCTTGACGGTCGTGATGCCGAACTCGGTCCAGTCGTCGCCGTGGTTGTCCTGCAGCTGCAGCGCCAGGTCCCAGCGCGGCATGCGGTAGCGCAGCTCGGCCCAGGCCATGCGGCTGCGGTCGCTGCGGTTGAGCTTGAGCAGCCCGGTCAGCTCGAGGTTCTTGATGAACAGGTCGCGTTGCACGGCGTAGACCAGCCAGGCCTGGCGCGCGGCGTTGTCCTGCAGCGCGGTGGCCGCGCCGTAGTAGGCGGCGGCCGCGGCCGGGCTGGCGGCCAGCGCCTTCCAGCCGTCGCGGTCGAGCGCGGCGCCGTTGTACTGGAACTCGCCGGTCAGCGAGAGCTTGCCGGCGGTGGTGTAGGTCAGGCCGAGCGCGGTGCGGTGGTGGCTGCGCCGCCCGCCGTCCAGCCCCAGCGCCTGGTCCAGCAGCTCGCGGTCGCGGCTCCACGACCACTCGGCATGGCCGACGAGGGCCTGCGACAGCAGCGCGGTGGTGCTCGCGCCCAGCCGCGTCGACTCGCCGTCGGCGCGGTGCACCAGCCAGCGCGCGTTCCAGCTCTCGCTGAAGCGAGTGCCGAGCACGATCTGGCCGCGGTCGCGGTGGTTGGTGGCGCCCCAGTCGGCGCTGAAGCGGTGGTCGCTGGCCTCGTCCTCCAGCTTCGGCGAGAAGGCGGCCTCGAGCGCGACGTCCTGCCACAGATGCTGGCCGCGCAGCATCACGCTGCCCAGGCGGTTCTCGCGCAGCGTGAACGGGTTGACGGTGGTGATCGTGCGCAGCGCCTGGTCGCGGAAGAAGTCGCTCGGGTTGTAGCCGTAGCCCGGGCCTTCGCGCAGGTTGATGCGGCCGAACTCCAGCGCGCTGCGGGCGCCGTCGGCCTGCCAGCCGACGTAGGCCTCGCGCAGGCTCAGCACCGGGTTGGACACGCGCTCGTCGGACGGGCGCGTGGCGTCCAGGCGCAGCGACAGCACCGACTGCAGCGCCGGGCTCCAGCGCCGGCCGTCGCGCCAGTCCAGCGTGGCGCGGCCGATCGAGCGCGAGCCCAGGCCGTAGCGCTGGTCGGCGCGGCCGGCGGCGGCCTCGACGAAGAGCTTGCTGGCGCTGCCGGCGTCGGCGGCGGCCGGGGCTTCGGGTTCGGCCTCGAGGGCCAGCGCGTCGAGGTCGTCGGCGAATGCCGGGCCGGCGAGACAGGCGCCGGCGGCGAGCGCCAGCGGGGCGAGCAGACGGGGCAGGGTGGCGGCGGACAAGATCACTCCGGTTGGAAGCGGGGCAGGAACTCGCGCTGGAACCAGCTCTCGGGCAGGTTCTTCTCGGTGTACTGGGTCAGCCGCATCAGTGTCACCGAGGCGGCGTTCAGCCCGTCGATGATGACCAGCTCGGTCGGGCGATCGACCCCCAGTTCGCGGGCATAGCGGCGGTAGTAGACGGTCTTCAGCAGCCGGCCGGAGTCGGCGAAGAAGCGGCCCTTGATCGGCTGGTCGTTGCCGGCGTCGACCCAGAACTCGATGCGCGCGTAGGTCGCGTCGGGCACCGCCGCGCTCAGCTCCAGCAGCCGGGCGCGGCGCGGCTTGCGGTCGCCGTCCTGCACGTCCTCCTCGGCTTTCAGCACGGCCTTGTAGTCGCGCGCCAGGTTGACGGTGACGACGTCGCCGTTGGACGCCTGGCCGAGCAGCCGCTGCTGCGGCGACAGGCGCACGCTGGCCTTGGTCGACGGGTCGTAGAACCAGAGGTCCTGGCCGTTCTTCAGCATCAGCTTGCCGGCGTCGCGCGCCGGCGCCGTGAAGCGCACCAGGCTCGCGAACTGCCCGTCCTGGGCCAGCGTGCGCGAGTAGGTGACCATCGTGCTCGAGTCCACGCGCTTGCCGTCCTGGAACTCGGTCAGCGCGACGTTGACGGCGAACGGCCGCCCGGGGTTGCGCACCGCGTCGCTGGCGGCCAGCAGGCGTTGGGCGTCGGGGGCCGCCTGCACGCCGCTGCAGGCGGCGAGGGCGGCGGCGGTGGCGAGCCAGGTTCTGCGGTTCATCGTTTGTCCTCGGGTGTCAGGCATGGCGCAGCGCGTCGACGATGACCAGCCGCGACGCGCGCCGCGCCGGCCACCAGGCCGACCCGGCGGCGATCAGGATCAGGCCGGCCGTCGTGCCGACGATGGTCGTGGTCTCGCCCCACACGCGCAGCAACAGCGGCAGCGCCTCGCCGCTGCCCGGCGGCACCCAGGTCAGGCCGAGCTGGTTGATCAGCGCCGACGAGGCCAGCGCGAACGCCGCGCCCGCCAGCGTGCCGGCGACGCCGAGGATCATGCCCTCGAGCACGAACATGCGCTGCACGCCGCGCTGCTTGAGGCCCAGCGCGCGGATCGTGCCGATCTCCACCGTGCGCTCCATCACCGCGGTGCTCATCGTGTTGCCGACGGTGAACAGCACGATCGAGCCGATGAGCACGAAGATGAAGCCGAAGATCGTGTCGAACATCTGCACCGTCTGCACGAAGAACGGGTTGAGCTCGCGGAAGTCCAGCACCGCCAGCGGCTGCTTCGGCGCGGTCTCGGCCAGCAGCGCCTGCAGCCGCGTGCGCGCGGCCTCGATCTGCCCGCTGTGCTGCAACTGCACCGTGATCGCGGTCGCCTTCGGCGCCTCGCGGCCGTAGACCAGGCGCTGGGCCTGCGGCAGCTGCAGCAGCAGGTAGACCTCGTCGAGCTCCTTGAAGCCCTGCAGCTCGGCACGCACGACCTGCAGCGACACGACGTTGGGCGCGCCGCCGGGGCTGGTGGCCAGCACCTCGATGCGCGGCGCCCCGCCCGCGGTCTTCGCCGGCCCGGCCGCCGGCGCCTCGCCTGCGGCGAGCGCGGCGATGTCGTCGGGCAGCGCCTCCTGCTCGGCCTGCTCGGTGACCTCGGGCCGCGGGCAGTCGGCGACGGCCAGCGCCTCGCACAGCATCAGCACCCGCGCGACACCCTGGCCGACGAGCGCGCCGTCGGCCGGCGCGCCGGCCAGCGCGAACGGCGGCGCCTCCAGCCGCAGGTCGAACTCGTTCCAGTCGCGCATGCGCTTCTGGTCGGCGGCGATCACGCCGGTGCCGAGCACGGTGCGCGAGACGCCGGCCGAGAAGTTGCTGGCGATGCCGCCGAACTGCAGCGTCGGCGTGACGACGGTGACCATCGGGCCGAGCTCGGGGTCGGCGCGGATCGTGTCGACGATGCGCTGGTAGTCGGCGATCGAGTAGCGGGTCGGGTTGCCGCTGCCGTAGAGGAACAGGTCGCGGTGCTGGATCTGCAGATGGCCGCCACCGCGCACGTAGGCGGTGTGCATCGTGTACTCGATGTTCTTGCGGTAGCCGCCGAACAGCAGGATCGCCGCCGCGCCGATGGCCAGCGCGATGAAGGTCGCCAGCGAGCGGCGCCGGTTGCGCAGCAGGTTGCGTACCGCCAGCAGCAGGTCGATCACCGTGCGTCCTCCCCGGGCTGGGCGCTGTCGGCGGCGCCGTCGAGGTCCGCGGCGGGCTCCTCGCCCGGCGGTGCGCTGCGCCGCCGGATGGCGCGGATCTCGCCGTCCTTCAGGTAGATCGTGTCGTCGGCGGCGCCGATCACCGCCCGGTCGTGCGACGAGAACAGGAACGAGATGCCGTAGCGGCGCTGCATGCTGCGCATCAGCTGCAGGATCTCGGCGCCGGTGCGGCTGTCCAGGTTGGCCGTCGGCTCGTCGGCGATGACCAGCCGCGGCTTGAGCGCCAGCGCGCGCGCGATCGCCACGCGCTGGCGCTGGCCGCCCGAGAGCTGGCCGGGGCGGTTGTTCGCCCGGTCGCTCAGCCCCACCGCCTTCAGCAGCCGGCGCACGCGCTCGGCGCGCCGGGCCGCCGGCAGCTGGGCCAGCAGCATCGGGTACTCGATGTTCTCCCAGGCGCTCAGCACCGGCAGCAGGTTGTAGTTCTGGAAGATGAAGCCGATGTGCCGGGAGCGGAATTCGGCCAGTTCGTCGTCGTTCATCGGCCCGACGTCCTGGCCGGCGACGACGACCTGGCCGCTGTCGGGCCGGTCGATGCAGCCGATCAGGTTCAGCAGCGTCGTCTTGCCGCTGCCCGACGGGCCCAGCACGACGGTGAACTGCGCCGGGCGCACCAGCAGGTCGACGTTCTTCAGCACCGGCACGTCGACGTCGTCCAGGCGGTAGCCCTTGACGACGCCGCTGAGCACGGCCACGGGCTGGTCGGCGGGGGTGGGGCTCATCGTGCGGAGTCCGGTCGGTTGACGAACAGCTGCGCCAGGTCCCGCCGCAGCGAGCGCGACCGCGCCGGCACGCCCAGGCCGACCCGGCCGACGAAGACGCCGCGCGCCAGCGCGTCGGCGCCGGCGATGCGCTCGAAGCCGGCGGCGACCTCGGCCGCCGCCTCGGCGGCGCCCGGCGTCGCCGAGAACGGCCGGCCCTCGCGCGCATAGCGGGCGAAGATCAGCGGCGTCATCTCCGGCTGCAGCTGCAGCCCCAGCGCGGTGGCGGTGAGCCACAGGCGCTGCATCGCGCGGCCGCCGGCGACGTTGGCCTGCACCGACAGCGGCGGCTCGGGCGCGAGGATCACGAAGTGCGCCGCGCAGCCCAGCGCCGGCAGCAGGTCCATCTCGATGCGCGGCATCCAGGTGCCGGCCAGGAAGCGGTTGGCGAACTGCACGCGCTTCCAGTCGGCGAGCGCGAAACGCATCGCCGGCAGCACCAGCGGGTTGGCGCCCAGTGCCTGGTCGGGCACGCGGTCGCGGCTGTAGCGCGCGCCCCACTCGATGATGTCGCGGTGCACGCGCCAGGCCTCGGGCGTCGTCAGCCGCAGCCGCGCCGAGCGGAACAGCAGCCCGGCCATCGCGCGGCGGGCGCCGCCCTCGATCCAGCGCACGGCGTGGCCGGCGCCGACGCTGGCCTCCAGCGCCTGGCGCTGCGCGGCGTCCAGCGGCGTGCGCCGGAAGGGCTTGCGCTGCACGCTGCGCTGCTCGATGACGGCGGCCAGCGGGTCGGGCGCGACGCCGGCGTCGGCCACCAGCTGCAGCCGGTAGGTCGGGCGTTCGTCGGGCCCGGGCTGGCGGCTCGCGTCCAGGCGCCAGCCGTGCGCCGACGCGGCGATGGCCGCGGTCTCGATCAGCGCGCCGATGGCGACCTGGCTGGGCCGCCCGTCGAGGTCGTAGACGCAATGCTCGCGGGTGTCGTGGCCGTGCAGCAGCGCCGCGTCGTCGCCCAGGCGCTCGAAGCGCCAGGGCTGGGTGTTGTCGCCGCTGGGGGCCCAGCGCGCGGCGTCGAGCACGAGCTCGATCGGGGCACGGTCGGCGGCGGTCGTCACGGCGGTGTCGTGGGGCATGTCGGGGCGCGCCTGCGGCGGGAATGCGGGTACATTCTGCGCGGACTCGGAAATTGCCGATGCTGCCAGTGCCTGCGGGCCGCGGCACAGCGATCAACACCGCGCGATGACCGCAATTCAGCCCCCCGTGTTCGACTACGACGCCGCGATCTCGCGCAACATCGGCTGGCTCACGCCGGCCGAGCAGCAGCGGCTGCGCGGCGCCCGCGTGGCCATCGCCGGGCTCGGCGGCGTCGGCGGCGCGCACCTGCTGACGCTGGCGCGGCTGGGGCTCGGGCGGTTTCGCATCGCCGACTTCGACTGCTTCGAGGTCCACAACTTCAACCGCCAGGCCGGCGCCTTCATGTCGACGGTCGGGCAGCCGAAGTGCGAGGTCATGGCGCGCATGGCGCGCGACATCAACCCCGAGGCCGAGGTCGTCGGCTTCGAGCGCGGCGTCGACGAGGACAACCTCGACGCCTTCCTCGACGGCGTCGACGTCTACGTCGACGCGATCGACTTCTTCGCCGTCGAGGCCCGGCGCATGCTGTTCGCGGCCTGCCATGCGCGCGGCATCCCGGCGGTGACCGCCGCGCCGCTGGGCATGGGCGTGTCGCTGCTGTACTTCTCGCCGCGCGGCATGAGCTTCGAGGACTACTTCCGGCTCGACGGCTGCGACCGCCAGGAGCAGTTCGCGCGTTTCATCGCCGGGCTGTCGCCGGCGATGCTGCAGCGCGGCTACCTGGTGCACCCGGAGGCGGTGAACTTCGCCGCCCAGCGCGGGCCGTCGACGATCATGGCCTGCGAGCTGTGCGCCGGCGTCACCGGCACCGCGGTGCTCAAGCTGCTGTGCGGCCGCGGCGAGCTGAAGCCCGCGCCCTGGGCGATGCAGTTCGACGCCTACCGCCAGAAGCTGTCCTTCACCTGGCGCCCGGGCGGCAACGCCAACCCGCTGCAGCGCCTGCTGCTGCGCTTCATCCGGCCGATGCTGCGCCTGGGCTGAGCCCGCCCGGAGGGCTCCGGCCGGCCTTCGTGGAACGTGGAATCTTCCCGCCCGGAACCTTGGTTCGGGGGGCGGCGGCGGGATTTGGCGTCTGCCGCTTATGACATGATTCCCGGCGTGATCCGGCCTCTTGCCGCACGGAATTCCCCGGGAGATCTCGCGTGAAGCTCATGTCTGCAACGGCGGCCTCGGTCGGCCGCGTGTTCGGTGTCCTGGTCGCCGTGGCGAGCCTGGCGGCGTGCTCGTCGTTCAGGAGCCACCCGCCGGCGCCCGCCCAGGCGGCCGCCCAGGACTACACCTACATCATCGGCGCCGGCGACTCGGTGAACATCAGCGTCTGGCGCAATCCCGAGCTGTCGATGTCGGTGCCGGTGCGCCCGGACGGCAAGGTCTCGGCGCCGCTGGTCGACGAGGTCATGGCCCAGGGCAAGACCTCGGTGCAGCTGGCGCGCGAGCTCGAGCAGGTGCTGGGCAAGTACGTGCGTGACCCGATCGTGACGGTCATGGTCAACGGCTTCGTCGGCCCCTACAGCGAGCAGATCCGCGTCGTCGGCGAAGCCGCCAAGCCGCAGTTCCTGCCCTTCAAGTCGAAGATGACGGTGCTCGACGTCATGATCGCCGCCGGCGGCCTGACCGACTTCGCGGCCGGCAACCGCGCGACGATCCTGCGCACCTCCGAGGGCAACAAGCAGTACTCGGTGCGCCTGGACGACCTGATCAAGGACGGCGACGTCTCGGCCAACGTCGAGATGCGTCCCGGCGACATCCTGATCATCCCGCAGAGCTTCTTCTGACGGCGGTCTCGCCGTCCGTCGTCCCGGCCGCCTCCCCCATGCAAGATCTCGTTCGTCAAGCGCTGGCCATCCTGCGCGGTATGTGGAACTACCGCTGGCAGGGGCTGATCACGGCGTGGGTCGTCGGCCTCGTCGCCGCGGTCGTCAGCTTCCGCGTGCCCGACCAGTACGAGGCTTCGGCGCGCATCTACGTCGACACCCAGTCGATCCTCAAGCCGCTGATGTCGGGCCTGACCGTGCAGCCCAACGTCGAGCAGCAGATCTCGATGCTGAGCCGGACGCTGATCAGCCGGCCCAACATCGAGAAGCTGATCCGCATGGCCGACCTCGACCTGTCCGAGGGCTCGGCCGTGGAGCAGGAGGAGCTGATCCAGCGCCTGACCAAGGACATCCAGATCCGCAACACCGGCCGCGACAACCTCTATTCGCTGGTCTACCGCGACCGCGAGAGCGAACGCGCGAAGAAGGTCATCCAGTCGCTGGTGTCGATCTTCGTCGAGTCCAGCCTGGGCGCCAGCCGCAAGGACACCGATTCGGCCAAGACCTTCCTCAACGAGCAGATCAAGCAGTACGAGCAGAAGCTCGAGGAGGCCGAGGCCCGGCTCAAGGAGTTCCGCCTGCGCAACATCGACCGCGCCTCGCCCGACGGCAAGGACGCGGCGTCCAACGTGGCGGCCATCGCCGCCCAGCTGCAGCAGGCCCAGCTCGAGCTGCGCGAGGCCGAGAGCGCGCGCGCCGCGGCCAAGGGCCAGCTCGACGCCGAACGCGGCCGCGGCGGCGACATCGCCACGCAGAGCCTGCTGCAGGAGTCGCGCCTGTCGGTGTCGACGCCGGAGATCGACGCGCGCCTGGACGCCCAGCGCCGCAACCTCGACGGCCTGCTGCAGCGCTACACCGAGCAGCACCCCGACGTCGTCACGACGCGCAAGCTGATCAAGGATCTCGAGGCGCAGAAGGCCAAGGAAGTCGCCGAGCTGCGCAAGGCCCAGCTGGCGCTGCCGTCGGCCGCCGTCGGCCCCAACGCCAGCCTGGCGATGCAGGAGCTCGGGCGCGCGCTGGCTGCCGCCGAGGTCCAGGTGGCGGCGCTGCAGGCGCGCGTGTCGGAGTACTCCGCCCGCCTGGCCGCGGCGCGCGCGGCGCTGAAGACCGCGCCGCAGATCGAGGCCGAGGCCGCCCAGCTCAACCGCGACTACGACGTCTACAAGAAGAACTACCAGGATCTGGTCGCGCGCCGGCAGTCGGCCATCATGTCCGGCGAGCTCGAGGTCGCGTCCGGCGTCGCCGACTTCCGCCTCATCGACCCGCCGCGTGTCGCGCCCGAGCCGGTGGCGCCGAACCGCCTGCTGCTGCTGCTCGGCGCGCTCGGCGTCGCGCTGGCCTCGGGCCTGGGCATCGCCTTCGCCGGCAGCCAGCTGCGCCCGGTCTACAACGACGCCACCGAGCTGCGCAGCAAGACCGGCCTGCCGCTGCTGGGGGTCGTGTCGCTGGTGCTGAGCGACGAGCAGCGCCGCCGCGAGCGGGTGTCCACGCTGCGCTTCGTCGGCGCCTCCGGCGGCCTCGTCGGCCTGTACGTCATTGGCATCGTCGCCGTGGCCCTGATGGCCCAGCGCGCCGCCGCCGTGTGAGATCCGTATGACCAGTCTGATCGAACAGGCCGCCCAGCGCCTCGAGCAGCTCCGCCAGGCCGGCGTGGCAGTGCCGGAAGTCGCGGCGCCGCCGGCCGCCCCTGGCGTGGCGCCGGCGCAGCCGCCGCGTGCCGAGCCCGCCGTGACCTCGCGCCGCGTCGAGCTCAAGCTCGAGGACCTCAACGCCGCCGGCATCGTCACGCCGAACGCGCCGCGCACGCCGGTGGCCGACCAGTTCCGCGTCATCAAGCGGCCGCTGATCGCCAACGCCGTCGGCAAGGGCGCCGCCACGCTGAAGCACGGCAACCTGATCATGGTCACCAGCGCGGTGGCCGGCGAGGGCAAGAGCTTCACCTCGGTGAACCTGGCGATGAGCATCGCTGCCGAGCTCGACCACACCGTCGTGCTCGTCGACGCCGACGTCGCCCGGCCGTCGCAGCTGCGCATGCTGGGCCTGCCGCCCAGCGAGGGCCTGCTCGACGTGCTCGAGGGCAAGGCCGAGCTGTCGGACGTGCTGCTGCGCACCAACGTCGACAAGCTCACCATCCTGCCCAGCGGCACGCCGCACGCCAAGGCCACCGAGCTGCTGGCCAGCGAGGGCATGGCGCGCCTGCTCGACGAGATGGCCACGCGCTATCCCGACCGCATCATCATCTTCGACTCGCCGCCGCTGCTGCTGACGACCGAGTCGCGCGTGCTCGCCTCGCACATGGGCCAGATCGTCGTCGTCGTCTCCGCGGGCCGCACCCAGCAGGCCGCGGTGCAGCAGGCGCTGGACACCATCGACTCCTGCCCGGTGCGGCTGCTGGTGCTCAACAAGGCGCGTTCCGACAGCGCCGCCTATGGCGGCTCGGGTTACGGCTACGGCTACGGTTACGGCTACGAACGCGAGACCGGCGGCCAGGCGGGCGGCTCCGAAGGCGAGGGCGACCGGCCGTCGAACCGTCCCGCCGGGGCCTGACGCCATGCCGGTCCAGCAGGCAACGTTCCCCCCGCACGCGCTGCGGCGTCCCGGGCTGATCGCCGCCGCGGCCGCCGCGGCGCTGGCCTGCCCGGCCTGGGCCCAGGAGGGGCCGCGCGGCTGGTCGGTGCAGCCCAGCGTGTCGCTGCAGCAGACGGTCACCAACAACGCCCGCCTCGAGCAGGACGGGCGTTCCGACGCCATCACCCAGGTCACGCCCGGCGTGCGCGTGTCCGGCCGCAGCGGCCGCGTGCAGGGCTCGCTCGACTACCAGCTGGACCTGATCCAGTACGCCCGCGAGTCCGATCGCAGCACCACGCACAACCGGCTGTCGGCCGACGCCGGCGCCGAGCTCGTCGACCAGCACCTGTTCCTGGACGCCAGCGCCAGCATCTCGCAGCAGACGATCTCGGCCTTCGGCCGCCAGAACGCCGGCACCGGGCTGGTCGACTCCAACTCCACCGAGGTCGCCACGGCGACCGTCTCGCCGACCTTCAAGGCCCGGCTCGCCGGCCTCGTCGACGTCGGCGCCCGGGCCACCTGGACGACCTCGCGGGCCGAGGACAGCACCGCCGGCGACTACACCGACTGGGACGCCTCGGTCGATCTCGGCGCGCGCCACGGCCTGTTCGGCTGGGGTCTGGCCGGCTTGCGCTCGAGCAGCCGCTTCCAGGACGGCGGGCGCTACATCACCGACATCGGCGTGGCGACGCTGTCGGTGTTCCCGACCTCGCGCTTCAGCCTGTTCGTGCGCGGCGGCCGCGAGCGCACCGACGCGCTGGGCACCGGCACGCGCTACAGCAGCAGCTCCGGCGGCGGCCTGACCTGGCTGCCGACGCCGCGCACGCGCCTGACGCTCGAGACCGACGAGCGCTACTTCGGCCGCTCGCACAGCGTCAGCGTGAGCCACCGCTTCCGCCGCGTCGCGCTGACCTACTCCGACACCCGCGGCGTGACCGGCGACAACGCCGACGCGCTGGGCCCGCTGCGAGCGCTGTACGGCCAGATCTACGCCGCCTGCATGCAGCAGTTCGGCAATGCCGCGCTGTGCACCCAGGTCAGCCGCCTCGCGCTGGGGCTCGACCCGACCGTGCCGCTGACCTTCCTGAACTCGGCGCCTTCGCTGCAGCGCGCCCAGGCGCTGTCGCTGGGCTTCTCGGGGGTGCGCAACAGCGCCTCGCTGGTCGTCACCAGCACCGAGAACCGTCGTCTCGGCGAGCAGCAGTACATCGGCGGCGACCTGGCGCTGGTGCCGAGCGTGCGCCAGCTCGCGCTGACCCTCGGCGGCGTGCACCAGATGACGCGCCAGACCTCGCTGGGCCTGAGCGCCAGCCTCCTGAAGACCCTGGACGAGGAGTCCCAGCCCGGCACCGAGCAGCGCCGGCTGGAGCTGTCGATGACCAGCACCCTGGGCCCGCGCACGCAGGGCACGCTGGCCGTGCGCCGCGTGTGGTTCGACAGCGAGACCAGCCCGTACCAGGAATCCGCGATCGTCGGGACGCTCAACTACCGGTTCTGATCATGTACGAAGCGTTCTACGGGTTGAGCAGCAAGCCGTTCCAGCTCAATCCCGATCCGAGCTTCTTCTTCGGCAGCAAGCAGCACCGTCGCGCCAAGGCCTACCTCGAGTACGGCGTCTCGCGCAACGAGGGCTTCATCGTCATCACCGGCGAGATCGGTGCCGGCAAGACGACCGTGCTGCGCTCGCTGATCGACGGCCTGCACGGCAGCAACGTCATCGCCGGCCACCTGGTGACGACCCAGCTCGGCGCCGAGGACACGCTGCGCATGGTCGGCGCGGCCTTCGGCTTTCGCGTCAAGGACGTGCCCAAGAGCGAGCTGCTGATCACGCTGGAAGCCTTCCTGATCAGCCAGACCAGCAAGGGCAAACGCTGCCTGCTGATCGTCGACGAGGCGCAGAACCTGACGCCGCGCGCCGTCGAGGAGCTGCGCATGCTGTCGAACTTCCAGTTCGGCAACCAGGCGCTGCTGCAGAGCTTCCTCGTCGGCCAGCCCGAGTTCCGCGAGATCCTGCAGCGCCCGGAGATGGAGCAGTTCCGCCAGCGTGTCGCGGCCACCTGCCACATCGGCCCGCTCGACGCCGAGGAGACGCAGCGCTACATCGAGCACCGCCTGAAGTGCGCCGGCTCGACCGGCAAGCCGAGCTTCGACGCCGCCGCCTTCGACGGCATCTACCAGGCCACCGGCGGCATCCCGCGGCGTGTCAACACCGTCTGCGACCGCCTGCTGCTGGCCGGCTTCCTGTCGGGCAAGACGCACCTGACGGCCGAGGACGTGGCCGAGGTCGTGCAGGAGTTCCGCCAGGAGTCCGAGGTCCCGGCCAAGCCGGCCCCGGCGGCCGACGCCGCCGGCGGCGCCGAGGCGCTGGCCGCCGTCGCCGCGGCGGTCACTGCCTCGCTGGACGTCGACCTGTCCGGCCTGCAACTGCCGGCCGAGGACGCCGAGGCGATGACCCGCCAGATCCAGTCGCTGGCCGCCGACCAGCGCGGCGACCAGCTGCAGCGGCTGGAGAAGAGCCTGCTGCGCCTGGAGCGCATCAACCTGCAGACGCTGGCGATGCTGACCAGGCTCGTCGAGGCCGCCGCCAAGCCTCCGGAGAAGAAGTGAACGGACCCGTCCTCTGCGTCGTCGGCGCGCGCCCGAACTTCATGAAGATCGCGCCGATCCTGCGCGCCTTCGCCGCGCACCAGCCGCCGATCCCCGCGCTGCTGGTGCACACCGGCCAGCACTACGACCAGGACATGAACGACAAGCTGTTCGTGGACCTGCAGCTGCCGCGGCCCGACCTCAACCTCGAGGTCGGCTCGGGCAGCCACGCGGTGCAGACGGCCGAGGTCATGCGACGCTTCGAGCCGGCGATCGACGCCCACCGGCCGAGCTGCGTGCTGGTCGTCGGCGACGTCAACTCCACGCTGGCCTGCGCGCTGGTGGCCGCCAAGAAGGGCGTGCCGGTGGTCCACGTCGAGGCCGGCCTGCGCAGCTTCGACCGGCGCATGCCCGAAGAGATCAACCGCGTGCTGACCGACCAGCTCGCCGACCGGCTCTACACCACCGAGCGCGGCGCGCTGGCGCATCTGCAGCGCGAGGGCGTGGCCGCCGAGCGCGTGTGTTTCGTCGGCAACGTGATGATCGACACGCTGCTCGCCTGCCGCGAGCGCGCGCGCAGCGCCGCGGCCACGCTGCAGGCCCACGGCCACGACACGGCGCGCCTGGCTGGCCCGGCCGGCTACGGCGTCGTCACGCTGCACCGGCCGTCCAACGTCGACGACGCCGAGACGCTGCACGAGCTGCTGCAGACGCTGGCGCGGGTCGCCGAGCGGCTGCCGCTGGTCTTCGCGCTGCACCCGCGCACGCGCGCCAACGTCGAGCGTTTCGGCCTCGGCCACCTGCTCGACCCGGCGCGCGTGACGCTGCTGCCGCCGCAGGGCTACCTGGAGATGATCGGCCTGATGGCCGGCGCCGCCGTCGTGCTCACCGACTCCGGCGGCCTGCAGGAGGAGACCACCGCGCTCGGCGTGCCGTGTCTCACGATGCGCGAGAACACCGAACGCCCGATCACCGTCGACGAAGGCACGAACACGATGGTCGGCCGCGACCGCGCCGCGATCCTCGCCGGCGTCGACGAGATCCTCGCCGGCCGCGGCAAGCGTGGCCGCGTGCCCGAGCTCTGGGACGGCCGGGCCGCCGAGCGCATCGCCGCCGACCTGGCGCACTGGCTGTCGTGAGGCCCGGCTGCCGATGCTCGCCCCCGCGATCACGAACGCGCTGACCATCGACGTCGAGGACTACTTCCAGGTCTCGGCGTTCGCGCCGTACATCCGCCGCAGCGACTGGGACGCGCGCGAGTGCCGCGTCGAGCGCAACGTCGAGCGCATCCTGGCGATGCTCGACGCGCGCGGCGTGCAGGCCACCTTCTTCACGCTGGGCTGGGTCGCCGAGCGCTACCCGCAGCTGGTGCGGCGCATCGTCGCCGGCGGCCACGAGCTGGCCAGCCACGGCTACGGCCACCAGCGCGCCAGCGACCTGACCCCGGCCGCGTTCCGCGACGACGTCGCGCGTGCCAAGGCCATCCTCGAGGACCTCGGCGGCGTCGCCGTGCGCGGCTACCGCGCGCCCAGCTTCTCGATCGGCGAGAAGAACCTCTGGGCCTTCGACACGCTGGCCGAGACCGGCCACGCCTACAGCAGCAGCCTCTACCCGATCCGCCACGACCACTACGGCATGCCCGACGCGCCGCGTTTCGCCCACCGCGTCGCCGGCGGCCTGCTCGAGGTGCCGGTGACCACCGTGCGCCTGGGCGGGCGCAACCTGCCGTCCAGCGGCGGCGGCTACTTCCGGCTGCTGCCGTATGCCGCGTCGCGCTGGCTGATCGGCCGCGTCAACCGCGACGATCGCCAGGCCGCGGTCTTCTACTTCCACCCCTGGGAGATCGACGCCGACCAGCCGCGTGTGCCCGGCATCGACGCCAAGACGCGCTTTCGCCACTACGTGAACATCGCGCGCATGGAGCGCAAGCTCGCCAGCCTGCTCGACGACTTCCGCTGGGGCCGGATGGACCACATCTTCCTGGCCCGCGACGCCGCCGCGGCGCGCCCGGCCTGAGCCCGCCGTGACCACCGTCCGGCGTCTGGCCCCCGACGACGGCCGCCTCGCCGCGGCCTGGGACGAGTACGTGCTCGCCTGCCCGCAGGCGACCTTCTTCCACCGCGCCGGCTGGCAGCGTGTGCTGCGCGAGGTGTTCCGCCACGACACGCACTTCCTCTGCGCCGAACGCGGCGGGCGCATCGTCGGCGTGCTGCCGCTGGCGCGCGTGAAGAGCCTGCTGTTCGGCCACTCGCTGGCCAGCCTGCCGTTCGCCGTCTACGGCGGCGTGGCCGCCGACGACGAGGACGCCGCGCTGCTGCTGGAGGCCGCCGCCGAGCGCCTGGGCCGCGGGATGGGCGTCGAGCACCTGGAGCTGCGCCAGCTGGCGCGCCGCCACGAGGGCTGGCCGCGCCAGGAGCTGTACGTCACCTTCCGCAAGGAGATCCTGCCCGACGAGGAGGCCAACCTGCTGGCCATCCCGCGCAAGCAGCGCGCGATGGTGCGCAAGGGCATCAAGAACGGCCTCGCCGCCGCCTTCGACGACGGCGTCGAGCGTTTCTTCGCGCTCTACGCCGACAACGTGCACCGCCACGGCACGCCGGCGATGCCCAGACGCTGGTTCCAGGCGCTGCGCCGCGAGTTCGGCCGCGACTGCAGCGTGCTCACCGTCAGCGCGCCCGACGGCCGGCCGCTGTCCTCGGTGCTGAGCTTCTACTTCCGCGACGAGATCCTGCCGTACTACGCCGGCGACGACGAGGCCGCGCGCGACCTCGCCGCCAACGACTTCAAGTACTGGGAGCTGATGCGCCACGCCTGCGCGCGCGGCCTGAAGACCTTCGACTACGGCCGCAGCAAGCAGGGCACCGGGCCCTACGCCTTCAAGAAGAACTGGGGCTTCGAGCCGACGCCGCTGACCTACGAGTACCGGCTGTTCAGCCGCGAGGCGGTGCCGCAGCACAACCCGAGCAACGCCAAGTACCAGCTGCTGATCCGCGCCTGGCGCCGGATGCCGCTGGCGATGGCCAACACGATCGGCCCGCACATCGTGCGCAGCCTGGGCTGACCATGGCGCGGCTGCTGTTCCTCGCCCACCGCCTGCCGTACCCGCCCAACAAGGGCGACAAGGTGCGCTCGTACCACCTGCTGCGCCACCTGGCCGCGCGCCACGAGGTCCATGTCGGCACCTTCGTCGACGACCCCGAGGACGAGGCCCACGTGCCGACGCTGGCGCGCGACTGCGCCAGCCTGTTCGCGCCGCGCCTGCATCCGCTGCGCGCACGCGCCGCCAGCCTGGCCGCGCTGCTCGACGGCCGCGCGCTGACGCTGCGCTACTACCAGCACGCGGCGATGGCGCGCTGGGTGCGCCGCACCGTCGCCGAGCGGCGCATCGAGGCGGTCGTCGTCTTCTGCTCGTCGATGGCTCAGTACGCCGAGGGCCTGGGGCTGCCGACGCTGGTCGACTTCGTCGACGTCGACTCGGCCAAGTGGGCGCAGTTCGCCACCGACCGTGGCGGCCCGCTGGCCTGGCTCTACCGGCGCGAGGGCCGGCGGCTGCTGGACTACGAGCGCCGCGTCGCCGCCGCCGCGCGCCGCTCGTACTTCGTCACCGAACGCGAGACCGAGCTGTTCCGCTCGCTCGCCCCCGAGTGCGCCGGCGCCGTCGACGCGATGTCCAACGGCGTCGACGCCGAGTTCTTCGCGCCCGAGCCCGCGCGCGCGTCGCCGTACCCGGCCGGCGCGCCGGCCATCGCCTTCACCGGCGCGATGGACTACTGGCCCAACGTCGACGCCGTGGTCTGGTTCGCGCAGGAGGCGCTGCCGGCGCTGCGCGCCGCGCACCCGGGGCTGCGCCTGCACGTCGTCGGCCGCAGCCCGGCGCCGGCGGTGCGGGCGCTGGCCGGCGACGCGGTCAACGTCACCGGCACCGTGCCCGACGTGCGGCCGTACCTGCAGCACGCCGACGTCGTCGTCGCGCCGCTGCGGCTGGCGCGCGGCATCCAGAACAAGGTGCTGGAGGCGATGGCGATGGCGCGCCCGGTGGTCGCCGCCACCGGCTGCGGCTCGACGATCGGCGCCGCCGACGGCCGCGAGATCGTGCTCGCCGCCGACGCGCCGGCCTTCGTGCACGAGGTCGGCGCGCTGCTCGCCGACCCGGCGCGCGCCTCGGCGCTGGGCGCCGCCGGCCGCCAGCGCGTGCTCGCCGACTACGCCTGGAGCGCCAACCTGGCGCGCATCGACGACCACCTCGCCGCGGCACTCGCCGGGCGCGCCGCCTGAAGAGCCCGACGATGAGCGCCGTCCCCGCCCCGCTGCCCCGTGCCACGCCCTGGCCGCCGGCGCTCGCCGCCTTCGGCCTGCTGCTGGCCGCCGTCGGCTGGTTCTACCGCGACACCGCGCTGGCGATGGCCGAGGTCTGGTGGCGCTCGGACACCTTCGCGCACTGCATGCTGGTGCCGCCGATCGTGCTCTGGCTGGTGTGGCGCAAACGTGCCGAACTCGCGGCGCTGGCGCCGCGCCCGCAGCCCTGGCTGCTGCTGCCGATGCTCGCGCTGGCCGCGCTGTGGCTGCTGGCCGAGCTGGTGGCCGTCAACGCCGCCGAGCAGTTCGCCTTCGTCGCCACGCTGGTGCTGGCGGTGCCGGCGGTGCTGGGGCTGGCCGTCGCGCGCCGCATCCTGTTCCCGCTGCTGTTCCTGTTCCTGGCGGTGCCCTTCGGCGAGTTCGCGCTGCCGATGATGATGGAGTGGACGGCCGACTTCGTCGTCGGCGCGCTGCAGCTCACCGGGGTGCCGGTCTACCGCGAGGGCCAGAGCTTCGTCATCCCCAGCGGCAGCTGGTCGGTCATCGACGAATGCAGCGGCATCCGCTACCTGATGGCCTCGTTCATGGTGGGCTCGCTGTTCGCCTACCTGAGCTACCGCTCCTGGCGGCGGCGCGCGGTGTTCATGGCGCTGTCGATCGCCGTGCCCATCGTCGCCAACTGGCTGCGCGCCTACCTGATCGTCATGCTGGCGCACCTCTCGGGCAACAAGATCGCCGTCGGTGTCGACCACCTGCTCTACGGCTGGGTGTTCTTCGGCGTGATCATCCTGGTGATGTTCTTCGTCGGCGCGCGCTGGTCCGAGCCCGAGG